>CALKXI010000016.1 GCA_938003965.1 uncultured Chlorobiales bacterium | reverse complement strand
CAAAATCTGCTCAATCAAATCTAACTCAACCACACTCGCTTTCTGCACTATCTTTCGCGCCCGCACGCTCATCTCTTCCTCTGACGCAATCAACAACTTGAACAACTCTACCGCCATCTCTTCCGATTCAGGCAGTTCGTCTAAATATACGCGCACAACGCGTTTGGATTCAAGCAACTCATCATAAGCCTCAACCCGTTTCGGCTCTACACTGCGCGACGGATAAATCACCACCGCGCGCCACTGCTCGACACGATACTGTTTGAGGTAAAGAAAAATCTCAGCGAAGAATCGGGCGTAAAAGGTTTCGTCTGCTTGAAATTGTGCTTCAACGAAGTAGACTTCATCGTCGTTGTTTTTGGGTGTGAAGACGCCATCAATGCGGAAGGCGGTTTCTTTGAGTTCAACGGATTTGAAGTCGTAGTTCAAGGCGTCGTTTGGGTCTCTGCCAATGAGCGTGAAGAAGCCTTGTGGCACAAGTTGCAAGAGCAGGTAGATGAGTTTGTCGGTGTGCATGCTATCGCGTTAGATCAACTCAAACGATTGAGAGTGAGAGGGAATTTCCACATGGCTGAAGCCAATCGATTTTAAGCCGTCGCGCAGACTTTCGGTGGCGGCGTCTTCGCCGTGCACAAGGAAAATGCGGCGCATCTCGTTTCGGCTGAATTTGCCGATGTAATCCAAGAGTTCGGCTCTATCGGCGTGCGCAGAAAAGTTGTTCATCACAATAATTTCTGCTCTTACTTTGAACGGCTCGCCGAAGATGTTGACTTCGGGTTCGCGCTCTAAAATTTTCCGCCCCAGCGTGTTTTCTGCCATGTAGCCAACGATGAGAATAGTCGTGTTTGGATTCTCGATGTTGTTGGCAAGGTGATGGGTAATTCGGCCGCCTTCTGCCATGCCTGAACCTGCCATAATGATGCAAGGCTTGTGGTAGTCGTTGAGTTTTTTGGAATCTTCGGCGGTGCGCGTGTAGGCAACATTTTCCAAGTGAAGCGGGTGTTTGTCGTCGGCAATCAAGCGGTTCATTTCTTTGTCGAAACATTCGGGGTGATAGCGATAAACATTTGTAACGTCTTGCGCAAGCGGGCTGTCGAGAAAAATCGGCATGTCTTTGGGCATTTTGCCTGCGTGGTAGAGTTGATTAAAAAAGTAGAGGAGTTCTTGTGTGCGCCCGACGCTAAAAGCAGGAATTAAAATTTTACCATTGCGCCGATAAGTGCGTTCAATCACGTCGGTTAAAATGCGCTCGACTTCGTCTTTGGGTTTGTGCAAGCGATTGCCGTAAGTGCTTTCGGTTACGAGGTAATGCACATCGCCGCAAAACTCGGGGTCTTTGAGAATCGGCGTATGCGGTCTGCCTAAATCGCCTGTGAAGGCAAAGCGAATGTGCTTGTGTTTTTCTTTCACATCGAGCACCACGATTGACGAGCCAAGAATGTGCCCTGAGTTGTAGAAAGTCAGCTCGACGCCGTCGCTGATGGCGAGGGTTCGGTGATAAGGCAAAGCGAAAAATTGTTCGGTGGCAAGTTGTGCATCTTCAACAGTGTAGAGCGGCTCGACGGGCGGCAGATTTTTGCGCGCATGTTTTTTTGAGATGAACTCGGCGTCGCGCTGTTGAAGAAATGCTGTGTCTTGAAGCATCACGACGGCAAGGTCGCGTGTGGCGGCTGTGGCATAAATGTTGCCCGAAAAGCCTTCTTTGACGAGAAGCGGCAAGCGTCCGCTGTGGTCGGTGTGTGCGTGCGATAACACAACCGCATCAATCTCTTTCGGCTTAAATGGAAAATTGCGATTGAGCGCAATCGATTCGCTTCGCCTGCCTTGAAACAAGCCGCAATCGAGCAAGATGTGTTTGCCATTGACCGTGAGCAAGTGCGACGAGCCTGTTACGCCGTGCGTCGCGCCATAAAAGGTAAGTTTCATGTGGTTTCAGAATTGATGGTTTCAAAAAGTGCCACGCTTTCAATGTGGTTGGTGTGCGGGAACATATCAACGGCTTGCACTTTCACCAGACGATACATTCCGCTGTCGCAAATCATCTTGCCGTCGCGCGCTAAACTTGCAGGGTTGCAACTGACATAGACAATTTTTTTCGGCGCAAACTGCATCATCGTTTGAACGGCTTTTGGGTGCATGCCTGCGCGTGGCGGGTCAGTGATGACCACATCAGGCATGCCAAAAGATTCAAGTTCATTGCGAAGCGTTTCAAACTTCATTAAGTCTAATTGTCTGAATGTGCAATTCGTGATGCTGTTATCGGTGGCGTTGGTGATGGCGTCGCGAATTGCGCTGTCAACGAGTTCGATTCCCAAAACTTTTTGGCACTGCTTTGAAATGAAAATCGAGATTGAGCCTGTGCCACAGTAAAGGTCATAGACCGTTTCGTTTCCGCTCAATCCTGCAAAGTCGCGCACGGTTTCGTAGAGCCGCTCGGCTTGTTCGCTGTTGGTTTGAAAAAAGGAGTTCGCAGAAATCTTGAAATGATAATCCCCTAATCGCTCGGTGATAAATCCGCTGCCGAAAATCACGAACTCTTCTTCGCCAAAGGCAACCGTGTTTTTCTTGGTAGAAATGTTATTGACGAACGTCGTCAGCGATGTGCCGAGCGCGTTGTGGAGCGCAGTCAGCAGTTGATTCATCAACGAGGCGTCGTGCCAACTGGTAACGAGATTGACCATGAGTTGCTTTGTGCGAAAGGCTTTTCGGACGACAAGGTTTCGCAGAAAGCCGTTGTGCGTGCGCGTGTCGTAAATGGAAAGGTTATGGTTGAGCGCGAAGGTTCGGACGGCATTTAAGACAAGGTTTGCTTCTTCGGGCGCGATGTGGCACTGCTCAAGGTCGATAACTTTGTCGTATCGCTGTGGCGCGTGAAAGCCAAGCGCGAAGTCGTTTCGCTTGTCGGAGCGAGGCGCGTTGCGTTCGTTTGGCAAAAGGTAGCGCGAGGTCGAGAGCGAAAAATCGACTTTGTTTCGGTAGTGATAAATCGCCGTTGCGCCAATCGGTTCAAGCATTTGAATGTTGCCAAAGCCGCCGATGTGCGTGAGCGCGTCGAGCACGTGTTTGTTTTTTTGTTGGAGTTGCGCGTGGTAGTCGAGATGTTGCCACTTGCATCCGCCGCAGATGCCGAAGACTTCGCATTTGGGTTCGGTGCGCAAGGGCGAAGGCGAAAGCAGTTTGGTGAATTGGGCTTCGAGGTAAGACTTTTTGGCTTTGTAAATCGTGGCTTCGACAGTGTCGCCAATAGCAAGTGTGCCGCGAATAAAGACGCTCATGCCGTCAGGCAATTTGGCGTAGCATTTATCGTCTTCGGCAAGGTCTGAAAGCGTGGCGATAATGGTTTGTCCTTTTTGATACATTGACGCAATGGCGTTAAGGTGTTTGAAAAGTTAAGATATGATGTAAGCGCGTTATTTTGTCGCTGGTAAGAAAATCACGAAACACAAAACAAATGATGAAAGCGAAAAAATCGTCCAACATAAGCAAGGCGCGTCTGAAAAAGAGATTGGAAACCGATGTGCCAAAGGCGACAGGTGAAAAGTTTGAGCGGCTGGTTGAAATTGTTTCGCTTTTGCGCACGGATTGCCCGTGGGATAAAAAGCAAACGCCCGATTCGCTCGTGCATTTAACGCTCGAGGAAGTGTATGAAATGATTCACGCTGTCGACGCAAGAGATGAACAAGAACTCAAAAAAGAGTTGGGCGATATTCTGCTTCATATTTGTTTTCAGAGCGTTTTGGCGGCGGAGCGCAAGGCATTCACGATTGATGATGTGTTGGACGCGATTGCCGAGAAACTCATCTTTCGCCACCCGCACGTGTTTGGCAGCGAGGTTGTGCACGATGAATCTGCCGTGAAAGCTAATTGGGAAAAGCTCAAAATGAAAGAAGGGCGCAAGTCGGTTTTGGACGGTGTGCCGCGTGCCATGCCTGAACTCTTGCGCGCTTATCGCGTGCAGGAAAAAGCGGCAGGCGTTGCGTTCGATTGGAAACATGCCGACGGCGTTTGGGAAAAATTAAACGAAGAACTCTCCGAACTGCGCCGTGCCAAAACCCAAAAGGCACGCGAAGAAGAACTCGGCGATGTGCTCTTTACGCTTGTTAATTTGAGCCGATTCCTCAAAGTCAATCCCGAAGATGCGCTGCGCAAAATGACGGAGAAATTTGCAAGGCGATTTCAAGCGGTGGAGGCGGCAGTTCAGAAGAGCGGCAAAGCGTGGAGCGATTTCACGATGGAAGAACTTGACGAGTTTTGGGAACAAGCCAAAAAGCAAGAAAAGAAGAGAAAGCGCGCATGATTTTGGCACGGAAAAAATTTTTGTGCATTTTTGTCGCCAGCGTGTTCGTCTAGCGGCCCAAGACGCTGCGTATTTTCAGCGCGGAAATCGCGGGTTCGAATCCCGCACACGCTACGGTAGTGCCTGTTCTTTTGCGGACAAATGTTGACAAGTTTCAACAGCACGGAGCGTCGGTAGCTCAACTGGATAGAGCATCAGACTTCGACTCTGACGGCTGGGGGTTCGAATCCCTCCCGGCGCACAAAAAATTCCGTGTTTGCTTGTTTCTTTGCAGACTTGCCGTATATTTGCGTCCCTTTTTGAATCGTTTGAATCGCACATGCACCCGTAGCTCAGTTGGATTAGAGCATCTGACTACGAATCAGAAGGTCTGAGGTTCGAGTCCTCACGGGTGCACGAAGTTTTATCGTCCTCTTTCCTGCCTATTACGCACGCACTTGAAGATTGAGTAGAAACGGCGACATAATTGATGAAAATTCTTCACCGACATATCCTGCTCGCTCACATTGGTCCGTTTTTCTTTGGATTCTTCACGGTTATTTTCGTTTTCCTCTTGCAGTTTCTGACGCGCACGCTCGATCGCTTTGTCGGCAAAGGGCTTGATGTAACGGTGATTATCGAGTTGATTGTGCTCCAAATCGCGTGGATGGTGGTGCTCGCCGCGCCAATGGGCGTATTGATTGCCTGTTTAATGGCGTTCGGGAAAATGACGAATGACTTGGAAATCACTGCTATGCGCGCTGGTGGCATCTCGCTGTGGCGACTGATGTATCCCGTTTTAATTGCAGGCGCAATTCTCACTGTCTTGGTCGAGCGATTCGGCAATGTGGTTCTGCCCGAAGCCAATCATCAAGCGAAAGTTCTGATGATTGACATTTCACGCAAAAAGCCTTCGTTTGGACTGCAAGAAAATGTGTTTTCAAATCTCATTTACGGCTACTCCATTTTAGCGCGAAAAACGAGCGAGACTACATCTGACATCGGCGGCGTAACCATTTACGACTATACCCGCCCCCAAAGCGAAACCGTTATCACGGCTGAAACCGGCAAGTTCGAATACTCGTCAGATTTTCGCTACCTCATCATGACGCTCTACGATGGCGAAATGCACGAGGTCGATAAAAACACACGCAAAGAATATCGGCGCGTCGAGTTTCAAAAGCACAAAATTTTGCTCGATGCGTCAGGCTTTGGCTTTCAACGCTCCGACGAAAGCGCAGTGAGCCGCGGCGACCGTGAACTTTCTGCTTCAACCATGCTCGGCATTTGTGATAGCCTGCAAGCCCAAATCGACGACAAGAAAGCCAAAATTGCCAAGGCAACCCTTGAGACTTGGGCAACGCTCTTTTCAGGCACATCGCTTCGCGCCGATTCGCTCGTTCTGAATCTTACAGAACAAAACACTCAACACGCGTCGAGCGATACGCTCTTTTACCTGCGCTCCATTCCGCCCTTTGAGCATACCTTTGTCGTGGATAGAGCCACCGCCCTCGCACGAAACCTACAAATGCAGACGAGCAACACGCTCTTTACAATTCGCAACGATTTAGAAATGCAGCGCAAGTATATGGTCGAGGTTCACAAGAAATTCTCAATTCCGTTTGCGTGCTTTTGCTTTGTGCTGGTGGGCGTGCCGCTGGGCGTATTGGCGAAGCGTGGCGGGTTCGGCATTGGCGCAGGACTTTCGCTAGCGTTCTTTTTGATGTATTGGGCATTTCTCATTAGCGGCGAAAAACTGGCAGATAGAGGCATTGTGCCGCCCTCCGTTGCCATGTGGGCGGGCAATGCGGTGCTGATTTTGATTGGCACGGGATTGTTTCTTGCCGTTTCGGG
>CALKXI010000015.1 GCA_938003965.1 uncultured Chlorobiales bacterium | reverse complement strand
CAAGGTGAACTGCGCGCGAAAACGGCAGTTCACCTTTCCAAAGTTTGGCTCAGTTAATATCGACGTCGAGAAGCATGGTCAAAAGATTGCCTTCGCCAACCCTACGACCAGTCCTGTCGTAGGTCGTGTTGTATCTTGGGTCATATTCCCCTTTTCGAGACCCATTTTTATCTCGGAGTATAAGCTTGCCGTTTGATGTCTCTTCGATTTCTCCGATTCTATGACCGTATCTATCCCTCAAAACTTGTTTGTTCATTTTTGTTACTTGTTTAAGTTATACCTACTCTTTTGGATTTTCGGCATTCTCCCTGTTTTTTTTGAAGTGGTTTTCTCGTCTCCACTTTGTTGATAGGTTGTTAGCCTATTTTAGAACGTTTGTATCGTGATTGACAGCCATAAAGTCTGACCGCATATACTCTTGATAAATACCATAATGTTCTTGCTGCACCCGCACGCGAATCGTGCTATTGCTCCACATGCGTCGAGTTTGGCAACTAATTGAGAAACATCATAGTGGCTACAATGCACAGAAGTAAAAGAAGAAAGTATTCATTCTTCTTCATTCTGTTAACCACCTGAACTGGCATGTTGATGGTATCTTCAACAGTATCTGCAAGCATCTCTGTTTTGTATGCTGTGGTGTTCATTTGTATTCAGTTTAAGAGTTTGATGAAATGAACTTCTTTCTGAATCACGGTTTTATTCTGAATCACGGTTTCACAACAAAACCGGCTTCGCGAACAGCAATTTTTCAAAGAACAAACTTCACACTACAAAAATACGCTTGATGAGTAGGGGAAATCAATCAGTCAGATGTTGTATTTTGTGGGCGACGTAGAACAATCGTTGTATGCTATGAGGGATGTTCATTTAGATATGATGGAGACTGAATAGAGTAGGCGTTTTGCAGTAGGCGTTTTGCATCACAAATCTTTCAAATAGCGTCTTCGCCTTGAGCGAAATGACGCTACGAAATAGCGGTTATGATATGTTGCTCTTGTTGCTTCTCACCAAAGGAACTTGAAAACGAACTTGTGTGCCTTTCCCTTTTTCCGAAGTAATCTGGCAATCACCACCGACCGTTTCCAAGCGTTTTTGCATGAGATGAAGTCCATTTCCAAAGGCGTTCTTCTGTTCAATGCCAACGCCGTTATCCTCAACTGTAATGGTCAGCGTTTGTGCGTCGAGCACCATCGAGAGATGCGCTTGGGTTGCCTTGCTATGCTTGACCATGTTGTTCAGGGCTTCTTTGACGGCGAGAAACAAGTTGTGTCGCACTTCGCCCGACATATCAATCTGTGGCAAAGGGTCGGGGAAATCAATGCTGAGTTCGATTGGCGTAGAGTCGACTTGTTGGCGCGATTGTTGGCGTAAGTATGCGGCAAACGAGTCTATGGTGTCGTGACGGGGGTTCATTGACCAGACGACTGCCGAGACGCTCTGTGTTGCTTCGCGAGCAAGCGTGGCAAGTTTGTTGAGTGTATCAATCGGTATGTTGTTCGGTTCACGTGGCAGGCTGTTGACCGTTATCGCAATGTTTGAAAGGGTGGCACCGATGTTGTCGTGCATATCGGCGTAAATGCGCTCGCGCTCTGCAAGGAGAGCGGCTTCTCTTGCGCGTTTGAGTTCTTCTTGTCGCTCAATCTTCTCTTTTTCAGTTCTCACTTTGCGTTGGATAATGGAATTGACGAACACAATGCTAAGCACAATCAAGGAAAGCGATACGCCCACAACAAACCATGTCGTGCGCCAAAACGGCGGCGTAATCGATAAAAGCACGTCACGCACTTCGCCCCAACGACCATTGCTGAAACGCGCCTTTACGCGAAAGATGTAATCACCGTGCGGCACACTGTTGTATCGTGCGGTCGTGCTTTGCCCTTCAACCCAAGTTTTGTCAATCCCGTCGAGCATATAAGCATACTCGATTGCATCAGGATTTTTGTAAGAACATGCCGAGAAAGAAAAAGCAAAGAAATTCTTCGTGTAGTCCATGATGATGTGGTGCTTGAACAGAATCGCAGAGTCGAGCGGATAGAAATTCTCGAACACTTTGAAGTCGGTCAGTGCAACAAAGAGCGATGTGGTATCAGGCTTGAGTTTGTTTGGATTGAAGATGAAAAACCCGCCGACACCGCCGCCTGCAAATTCGCCCGTTTTCAATTTTGTAAAACATTGATGATTAAATTCGTTGTTCGGTAAGCCGTCGCGAACCGTGAAGACTTGCATCACAGAACCGGTTTTAGGGTCAACTTGCACTAAACCGTTGTTCGTGGTTATCCAAAGCGAGCCGTTATCATCGCTGAGAATATCATACACGACGTCGTCGGGGAAGCCATTGCGGAGCGATTGATGCTCGATGAGTTCAAGTTGTTCCGTGAAGATAAACAGCCCGCCACCGCGTGTGCCAACCCAATAGCGACCATCTTCGGTTTGAAAAATTGTCTGAATGTGTCCGTATCCAAGCGCGGAGGGCATTGGGTGTTGCAGTCGCCAATTTTTAGCGTGTCGTGAAGGCAAGTCTAATTCGGCAAACCCGTTTCGCGTGCCGATGAAGAGTTGTCCGTTCCGACTCTTGAAACAGCATCTGATCAATCTATCTTCTGCGAAGAAAGTACCCGGCACTTCAATCGAGAAAGTAGAATAGTGCAAGGTTTGACGATGCACGGCGTAGACTTTCTCCTCATGAAAGGCATAGACGGTGTCGCCGATTTCCAAGTAGCCTTTGATGTTCGTGCGGCTTGGCGGAACAGGGAAGTATCGCCACTGTTTGGTGGTTGGATTAAACACGGAGTTGTTCGCCCAAATGTTTCCATCACGGTCGCAAAAGAGTGCACGATAGTTATTGCCTCTCGGTGTATTGGGTGAGTTCGGGTTGTGAAGATGTGTGATGAATCGCCCTTCTCGCACAAGGTATTGACTGATGCCGTTGTTTTCCGAACCAATCCAAAGGTTGCCTGCCTTATCCTCGCAAATGCCGAAAAGCAATCCGCCTACAACAGAGTTTGGATTTTTCGGCGCGTGCTGAAAGGTTTTGAACAGTATGTTTCGACGAACGGCTTTTGCCACGCCTCCGCCATATGTTGCAAGCCACACATTGCCCTCACGGTCTTTGTAAAGATGTCGCACGCTGTTTTCTGGGATTGACGCAGGGTTATCAGGTTCGTTTTGATACAGGTCAAACTTTCCCGTTTGGGAATCAAAAATGAACAACCCAATCATGGTGGCAATCCATATTTGTTCGTCGTGCTGAATGTGTCCGTAGTAGTTGAGCGATGTCAATTTTGAAGGAAGCGGAACGAATTGTGTGGTGCCATCTTTGAATGTTCTGATTAACTGCCGAGTTGCGAAGTTGAGTTCAACAATAGAACTGTCGCTTAAAACAGCAGGCTTTGAGGAAGTTTGCGGATAGCGCAAGGTTGAAGAATCGACGTCGATAGTTGAGAACGTTTCGGTCAGGGGGTGAAAGCGTGCGCCTTTTCGTATTGCGGGAAGATAGACGCCAAATCCGCCCTCGTTCAAATCAAAAAACAGTGTGGCTTCATCGTGAGGGAGCGAGGTTGAATCGTTTGGGTTGTGCTTAAAGACTTTGCAAGTATTCCCATCGTAGCGGCACAGACCGCGCACGGTGGAAAACCACATAAACCCTGCTGAATCTTGATGAATGAAATTGACCGAGAGGTGAGAAATTCCTTTGTTGTAGCCGATGCGCTCAAATTGAACTCGATGTTGTGCAACAACCGTAAACGAGATAGCGCACAACAGCAGTGTAAAGGTAGAGTACTTCATTGTAGGGCACTTGATTCAACAAGACTTTTCTTCCTGTAATGGCACGAAGTTACAATTCAATCGGTGTTGCGCAAAGCCGCTGTCGTGAAGCAATAATTATGTTGCCAAACAAAGATTTTTGAGTAACTTTCAGAAAACATTTTGACGCTCACATTCACATTATCAACGCTCAACTAAACAGTTCTTTCAAACTATGGTCAATGTGGTCAACCGCCGTCTAATCCGCGAAGTCGTGATGCAAATTCTTTATGCCTACGATATACGCAAAGAAGATATTCGTAAAGTCGCCGAAGGAATCCTGCCTGAAGAAATCAGTAGTCAACCAAAGGCAAGAGACTTTGCTTTTGGACTTCTTGAAAAGATTATTCCCAACTTATCACTTATTGATTCAAAAATCAGAAACCATGCCGATAACTGGGAACTTGAGCGAATGGCAATTATCGATAGAAATTTGATGCGGATTGCAATTGCTGAAATGCTCTACTTCCCTGATGTGCCACCGAAGGTTTCTATCAATGAAGCGATTGAAATTGCAAAGCAATACAGCACCGATAAAAGCGGACGCTTCGTCAACGGCATTTTAGACGCCGTGCGGCTTGAGCTCATCAAGAACGGGGAAATGCACAAGAGCGGTCGTGGGTTGGTAGATATGCCTGCCAAACATCCGAAAGATGCTCATCAACTGCCTGTTGTAGTGGTTAATGAACCGCCACCGCACCGCACGTCGACACCGAGCAATACACCGCCACAACGACCGCAACAACAGCGGCCGCCATCGCAAAGCAGTCCGCAGACCAGCAGCAAGCCTGCTAATAAACCGAATCCGCATCGTAACCAACGAGGTGGGTCAGACAGTCGTAATAACGAACATCGCAAACGATGAAATCTACATTCTATTGATCTATTATCGCTCAATGTTCAATTCCAATTGTGACCATGAGTTACATCGCCATCGGAGATATTCACGGCTGCCTCGACCCCCTGCAACGCTTGATACAAACGCTCAAGCCTAATCCTTTTGATACGCTCGTCTTTCTCGGCGATTATGTGGATAGAGGTCCGAACTCCAAAGGCGTGATTGATTATTTGATTGAATTGAAAAAAACGCACTCGTGCATCTTTCTTCTTGGCAACCACGAAGTGTTAATGCTTGATTATTTGGCGGGATTGCTCACGATTAACGATTGGGAACGCAACGGCGGCATAGCAACGCTCGATTCCTACACGCACGAGGGCACATTACACATTCCTGAATCGCATCTTGATTTTCTCAAAGCCTGTTTGCCTTACCTTGACACACCGGATTACTTCTTCGTGCATGGCGGCGTCAAACCCTTTCGCTCCATCGAAGAAAACCTGTGCAAAATGACCAAACTTGAACTCGTTTGGGAGCGAAGCCACTTGGACGACGCCGTGCTGAACGCCCAAGATTACAAGTGGGAAAAGACCGTCGTCTGCGGACATACGCCGATTCCGCGACCAATCGTCTTGGAAAAACTGATTGCGATTGATACGGGGTGCGTCTATAATCAACACAGCCAATTAGGGCGATTAACGGCTATCTCGTTGCCCGAAAAAAGTATCACACAAGTCGACAACCGCCAACCGCAATCCATCGTGAAACGCCTCTTTGCTCGCCTGAATCTATGACCAAAGCCGAAAAATTTGCCATTGTTTCTGAAGTATTAAGTAAAAAATTTCCTTCTCCTAAAACGGAACTGCTCTACGAAACACCGTTCCAACTGCTTATCGCCACCTTGCTTGCCGCACAATGCACCGATAAGCGCGTCAATATGGTTACGCCTGAACTGTTCAAAGACTACCCTGACGCCAAAGCCATGAGCAAACTCTCGGTTGAGGAAGTCAAAGAAAAAATCAAATCCATCAACTTCTTCAACAACAAAGCCAAGCATATTGTTGAGCTTTGTAAAACGCTTGTCGAGAAGCACAACGGCGAAGTGCCACAAACTTTAGAAGAACTGACTGCACTGGCAGGCGTCGGCAGGAAAACGGCGCACGTCGTCATGAGCAATGCCTTCGGAAAGCCCGTGCTCGCTGTTGATACGCATGTCTTCCGCGTGTCCAACCGATTGGGATTGGTCAAAGCCGATAACGTGCTCGAGACGGAACATCAACTCATGAAATACTTGAAGCCTGAGCAGGTTGGCGACTTTCATCACTATCTTATTTTGCATGGTCGATATACGTGCAAAGCCAAATCTCCTGAATGTCATCTCTGTGAACTCACGCGTGTTTGTTCTTACTACAAACAACGCATTCAGAAAAAGCGGTCTCCAAAGTCTGTGCAACCGAATAACCAACGCATAACGCCTTGAACGCACGTGTGCTTGATGCTCGCCGTCTCGTTGTGGCAATTCTCGTTTCGCCTGCGTTGATGTTCCTCTTGTTTTTCGTGCTGTTTTATGTGTTTTATGTGAATTGGGCAGAGCGAAACGCGATTGAGATTGCTGAAACACACTTGAACACACGAAGCAGTTACACAGTCAGGATTGACTCCGTTGCGGTTTCGCTCTCGTCGTTAGCATTCTTTAAGTTGCATGTTCTTGAAGAGCGCGAGGAAATTGGCGAAGTCGCATCGCTTGTGCTCTGTGAGCCGTCGCTTTGGGCGTTGATAACCCAGCGCAGGCTTATTGCACGCCGCGCTGATGTGGGCGCAATTCGCACGAATCGCGACGATGTGCGCAAATTTTTTGAAGAACAGGTAACTTTTCCCTCCGACACGCCGTAGCGGCGCAACTTTCAGAGCGAAACTTGGTAAAATTGTTTTTGGAACTGTAAATTCAAGGACGATTAGCACGATAATCACGACCCATGCGCTCAAAACACACCATAGCGTCTGGAGCGACGTCAAGTTACATCTTTTCTCGCCACTCACTTTTGCTCTTGATACTGCTTGTATCGGCAGCGTTGTGCCACGCGCAAGCAATTTCAAGAGCGTATCCGATTACGACCGAAAAGAAACTTTCAGCTCGCGTGAAGTTAGGATTGGTAAACCTCAAAATTGCCGCACACCACTCGCCCAACATATTTGAATACCGTTACACGGCATCTGACCCCAACGACTTACACTACACCTACGACATCTCCGAAGACGGCACTGGCGATTTAGACATCAGCAACATTCGCTCAAAAAACGCAGAGAACAAAACCATTTCCTTGCGCTTGCGCGATTGGTTTAATAGCGACGAGGAAAAACGTCAAGACATATCCTCCTTAACCTTGACCTTCACCGACCAACTCCCGATAGATTTATCCATCACGCTTGCCGCAGGTGAGCACGAGTTGGATTTATCGTCGCTCAAACTCTCGTCGCTCGAGCTCAAATCGGGTGCGTGCCAAACCGCCGTTCACTTCAAGAAGCCCAATGCTGAACCGATGGAAAAATTGAAAATTGCTACGGGTGCGTCGCGCTTTATTTTGAAAGGTCTTGGCAATGCAAACTTTAAGGAAATCAACATGCATGGCGGCGCAAGCGAGGTAACAATGGATTTTTCGGGTGAGATGAAAATGAACAACGCCAAAGCCAAAATCTCGCTCGGTGCCGGCTCGCTCACGGTGATTGTGCCACAGGACGACGCGGTCAAACTCAATTACTCTGAAAACATTTTCTCTTCGGTTGACCTTCCCAAAGATTTCAAGAAAAAAGGCGATGTCTATGTGAGCGGTAATTACGGCAGTGGTTTACGCACATTGGAATTCGATATTTCCACAGGAATGGGCTCGGTGAAAGTCGAGTGGAAGTAGATTCTCAATCTGATGAGCGAGTGCTCTCGAGAGAAATTTTTTGAAGTTTTTTCCTTAATTGCCGTTGACAGGGGCGTAGATACAGTTGCTTACTATCTTTGCCTCGCCAACAAGACAATATGAAGACACCCGATAGTTCTAATGACCATTCCGCACGCCAAGCCACAATAACTTGGATCGAGACTCACCGACTTGCAATTCTCCGCACCATTGACAACTGTCTGATTATTTTAGCCCTGCTTGCCATTAGCTCCATCATTGCCCGTATCGGCTTTCATCTCAATTCGTCACTTGAATCGCTTACGCAACTGACGGAAACCGTGATGCTCTATTTCTTTGCGGTTCAAGCGTTCATCAAAGTTGCATTGGCGGAAAACAAACGTCGACACATGCGCGAGCGTTGGCTCGAGTTGGTTCTCTTCACCGTGATTTTATTTTATTTGATTTTCCCTCGTGCGATTGAAAGAGTGCTGGCGTCGCTCAATCCGCAACTGACCCCTGAAACGATTACAAGTGCATATTTGATTGTAACGCAGTTTTTAGTTGTCATCGCCTTAGTGCCTTCAACCTTGCGCTACAGCGGGCGCGTGATGACAACAAGTGTTCAGCCTTCGGGCGTGCTCCTGTTCAGTTTTGTTGTGCTCTCGCTTCTCGGTGCAGGCTTTTTGCTCTTGCCGAAAGCGAGCGTCCAAGAGTTATCCGTCATTGACGCCCTTTTCATCTCAACGAGTGCGGTTTGTGTTACAGGCTTAGCGACGGTGAACATTGCAACCTCGTTTAGCGATGTCGGGCATTGGATTATTTTGGTGCTGATTCAAATCGGCGGGCTGGGCATCATGACGCTGACGACTTTTTTTGCCGTCGTTACAGGCGGAAACCGCAACCTCAAAGAATACACCGCGCTACGCGAACTCTTAGGCGAAGAAAGTTTGGGCAAGGTGAAATCCATTCTCTTTCAAATCGGATTCTACACATTTTTGATTGAAGCCGTCGGCGCATTGCTCATTTACCACACGCTCACCCCCAACCACTTGCCGCAAGGAACAACCCCTTTTTTCTTCTCAATCTTTCACGCTGTTTCAGCCTTTTGCAATGCAGGTTTCTCGCTTCTCTCTGAAAATCTCTCCAACATTTATTTTTACAACCACACGCCGTTCTTATACATCATTATCGTCTTGCTTGTCATCGGTGGGCTTGGGTTTCCTGTGCTCTCGAGTTGCTCGAGTTGGATTGCGGGAAAAGTATTGCGCAAGCCGAATGTGAGGCTCACTGTTCATGCGCGAATTGTGCTCCTTGCGTCTGCCTTTCTCTTGGTGGTTGGCACAGCAGGATTTTGGATGCTGGAAGGCGGAAGAAATCTATATCCCTTCACGGCGTTTGAGCAATTTACGCAAGCCTTGTTTCACTCGGCAGTCTCGCGCACGGCAGGCTTCAACACTTTGGACATTGCCTCGTTTTCAACGGCAACACTTTTCTTTACGATTGTTTTAATGTGGATTGGCGCATCGCCAAGTTCAACCGGCGGCGGGATTAAAACTACAACCGCCACGCTCGCACTTCTGAACATTTACGCTATCGCTTCAGGACGAAATAAAATCGAACTCTTTCATCGCAAAATTTCCGACCTTGCGATTACGCGCGCATTCAGCACAGCACTGCTTTCGCTTCTCTACATTGCGACGGCTCTCTTTGCGCTACTTATCACAGAACAAGAGCGAGGCTTTGCTTTTGAAGCCATGCTCTTTGAAGTCGTTTCAGCCGTGAGCACAGTGGGCTTGAGCACGGGCATTACGCCACAGTTGAGCAATGCAGGAAAAATCGTGATTATTTTATCAATGCTGATTGGTCGCGTCGGATTTTTAACCGTCGTGATTGCGCTCACGCGAAAACGCATTGGTGCCGATTACGACTATGCCGAAGAATCGGTTTTGGTTTCGTAGAAATCTCGTAAAACATTTTCCAACTATGAAACTCACTTTAACGCTTTGGCTTTCGCTTATGCCGCTTGTTGCTATGTCGCAAATCGTTGATGGCAAGCCGCTGATTACGCCGTCGCTTCATATTGGCACAAGAGAGTTCAGCAAACCCTTCACCGTTGCACTTCGCTTTCAAATCGCGCCTGAATGGCATTTGTATTGGAAAAATCCGGGCGACGCAGGGCTTGCGCCAAAAGTGCAATGGACACTTCCCGACGGCTTCACGGTGTCGGAACTGCAATTCCCAACGCCGCATAAAATCGCCACCGAAACCGCCGTCGACTATGGCTACGATAACGAACTTGTTTTGCTCGCAACCGTGTTTCCCTCCAAAAATCCAACAAGAAATTTCACTATCAAAGCCGACCTCACTTGGCTCGTTTGCCGTGAATCGTGCATTCCGGGCGACGCCAGCGTTGAACTCAACACTGCCACACTTTCCGACAAAGACCTCGCCAACGCCGCCACGATGATTGAACAGACGCGCAAAAAACTTCCCGAACCGCTCTCAAAACGCAACGTGAAATTGGAATCGGCAACGGCAAGCGCGCAAGGCGGGAAAACCTTACTCACACTGCGCTTCACAGGCGACGACGCTAAAAAGATTAGCGACTTTTTCCCCGAAGAAATTTCAGGCTTCGTGGTCAGTTACTCGGAAATCAAAGTTAGCGACGGCACGGTGCAGTTTGCGCTCACGCCGATGAGCAAAAACGCAAAACTCACCGAAGTCAAAGGATTGGTGATGTTTGAAGAGAAAGGCTACGAATTTTCAACCGAAGTGAAATCAGCGGAAACGACGGGCGGATTGCTCAATCAAGACTTTAAGACGGGCGGCGGCGAATCGCTCTCAATTTGGCTCGCGCTTCTCTTTGCGTTTATTGGTGGCGTAATTTTGAACGCAATGCCGTGCGTTTTGCCAGTCATTTCGCTCAAAGTGATGGGCTTTGTGGAGCAAGCAGGAAGCGGCGCGTCGAAGAGCATTCAGCATGGCTTGATGTTCACGCTTGGCGTTTTGTTGTCGTTTTGGCTTTTGGCACTTGTTGCGGTGTTGCTTCAGCAAGCGGGCGAACAAATCGGGTGGGGATTTCAATTTCAATCGCCTGCGTTTGTGTTAGTGATGTCCATCATCATGTTTGTTTTCGGCTTAAATCTTGTAGGCGTGTTTGAATTTTCTGCGCCGAGCGTTTCGGGCGAAATAAGCCAAACACTTTCACGGCGCGACGCGCTTGGCTCTTTGATGAACGGTGTTTTGGCAACAACGCTTGCAACGCCTTGCACGGCACCGTTTCTCGGGTCGGCTTTGGGATTTGCGTTTTCGCAACCGCCGCACATCATCTTTGTGATTTTTTCAGTGGTCGGGCTTGGGCTTGCAACGCCATATTTGATTTTGGCAGCGAAACCTGAATGGTTGAAATTCATTCCGAAGCCGGGCGATTGGATGATTCGCTTCAAGCAAGTGATGGGCTTCTTGCTCTTTGCAACGGTCATTTGGCTACTTTCCGTGATGGGCGCACAGTTAGGTGCGGAAGGTGTCGTTGCAACAGTTGGGCTCTTGCTTGGCATTGGCGTGGCTTGCTGGGCGATTGGCGCGTTCATTGACTTTGCATCGAGCACGCAGCGCAAAGCGATGGTGTGGAGCATCGCGATTCTGATTTCAATAACGAGTTATTACCTCGCTTTTGAGCGGTATTTGAATTGGCGAGATGTGCGAGCCGTTACAGCAGTCAGCACAAATCGCGAAAGCGGAATTGCGTGGAAGCCGTTTTCACTTACGGTCGTTGAAGAAAACGTCGCCGCTGGAAAGACGGTCTTTATTGACTTCACCGCCGATTGGTGCTTTACCTGCAAGGTTACAGAGCAAACCGTTTTGGAAACTGATGAAGTGCGAGAGAAAATCAATGCGCTGGGCATAGTGCCTGTCAAAGCCGATTGGACAAATCGCAACGACGAGATTACGCAACTCTTGAAGAAGTTTGGGCGAAGTGGCGTGCCGCTTTATGTGGTGTTTCCAGCGGGCAAGTTAGACGAGCCGATTGTTTTGCCCGAAGTCATTACCAAACAGATGCTGATTGACGCGCTGGAAAAATCGTCGTCCGCGCTTTCTATCAAGAAGTAATTAAATCAACCCTTGTTTTAAGGCAAGTGCAATCGCTTGCGAGCGCGAGTGAACGTGCATCTTATCGTAAATTTTTCGGAGATGATTTTGCACGGTATGTGAACTGATGAAGAGCCGTTTGGCAATTTGTTCAACGGTGCCGCCTCTAACGAGTTCTTCCAAAATTCTTCTTTCGCGCTCCGATAACATCACTTCGGAATTTGCTTGCGGAGCAAATTTTACGTAAAAATCTTTCACACGCTTGGCAACGGAAGGCGACATCGGCATTCCGTTCTGAAACGCATCGACAACAGCATCGAGGATTTTCGGAATCGATATGCTCTTGGTTAGGTAGCCGTGTGCACCAGCGATGATGGCACGCGAAATGTGTCGGTCGTCGTCTTGAACGGTAAGCATCACGATTTTCGCATTTGGAAACCGCGTTTTGACTTGCTGAATCGCCTCAATGCCCGAAATGCCGGGCAAGCCGATGTCCATCAAAATCACATCGACCTCGTCCAAAAGCGTCAGCGCGAGTTCGGCAGAATCATATTTTCCGGTAAGCGTGAATCGCGAATCGTCCGAGAGTTGTCGCGCTAATTCTTCCAAGAGTTCGAGATTGTCCTCAACGATTGCAACACGGATTGGCTCAACCAAAGGAATTGACCTCGTTTCTTCGCTCGTCGGCTCGA
>CALKXI010000014.1 GCA_938003965.1 uncultured Chlorobiales bacterium | reverse complement strand
ACGAACATTTTCATGGCAAAGACATCGCGCCACGCTTCTCTCGTTTAACCTTCTCTTTCACCAAAGCAAACTGGTTTTGATACAGTCAGGGCGATTGAGCGCAACATCATAGCCAACTTCATATTGCGCAATCGGAAAGCGATGCGTCAAGAAGCGAGCAACATCGATGGCATGGGTTTCGAGCAAGGTTTTGGCGGTCAGTTTTTCATCGTATCGGGTAACGGCAGAAAAGATGAGTTGAGGCTCTTTATCTTGAAGCAACCGGTAATCGGTTTTCATGACTTCGTAATTGCCTGCAAGCAAGAATTTGCCTTGTGGTTTGAGAAGGCGAAGCGCCGATTCGAGAAGCAAAAGCCGACCTGTGCATTCGATAATGACGTCGTAGCGGTTGTTGTAGTCGGCGGTGAAATCGGAAAGGTCGAGGGCAATGTCGCGCGCTTTAGCAAGGTCGCCGCGTTGAATGAACATTTCGCACGCATCAACGGCGGTGAAGTTGTAGTAGTGAAGCACTTCGGCAATCGTTAAGCCAAGTGCGCCAAGTCCCAAAATTAAAACGCGCTCTGTGTGTTCAAGGTCGAGTTTATGGACCGCAGAAAGCGCATCTGCAAGCAATCCAATGAGCAAGTCGCTTTCTTCGGGCGCACGGCGGAGCGGCAAAAAATCGCCTTCTCTAACCATCACGCTCTCGGCTTGACACCCAAACACTGATTGAACTTCCTCCCACTTTTCCGACTTCCACGCATAGACATATTCGCCAGGTTCAACGCTCGTAACGGCAGAACCGACTTCAATCACTTCGCCAATGCACTCGCTTCCGGGCACAATAGGAAATTTCAGTTCCTTGCGCGTGATGGATTTGCCCGTCAATAAAAATCGCTCAATGCCCGCCGAAATGCTCGTCGCAATCGT
Organism: uncultured Chlorobiales bacterium; assembly: GCA_938003965.1. Taxonomy (GTDB): domain Bacteria; phylum Bacteroidota; class Chlorobiia; order Chlorobiales; family Thermochlorobacteraceae; genus JANWWM01. Next base: position 42,137 of record CALKXI010000014.1, on the reverse strand, counting down.
CCGCACCCGAATTTCATGCTCGGAAAGCGGTGCAGACACTATCGGAAGAAATTCAAGTTTGTTGGATTTGGTATAAACAATCGCGTTGGACGGCATGGTCTTTGGAACAGCGTTAAAGGTGCTTCAAAGCAAATTACGTGATGTTGGGGCGGTTCTCAAAAAGCCCTTCCAAAACTGAAAGGGCTTTGCAGATGGAAAAGGCTATCAAGCAACTTCAAGCATGGTGTTTGGCGCAGCGGCTTTGATGTCGTCCGTAGCAAACGGTTCATACTTCTTGAAGTTCTTGACGAACTCTTTGGCGAGCCACAGGGCTTTTTGGTCGTAAGCGTCTTTATCTGCCCAAGTATTTTTCGGAATCAAAATCTCGTTGGGCACATTCGGACAAGTGGTAGGGACGGAGACTTTGAAGATCGGGTCTTCGACATAATGAACATTGTCCAATTCGCCTGCCAGTGCGGCATTGACCATGGCGCGCGTGTAAGCAATTTTCATGCGCTTGCCTACGCCGATACCGCCGCCCGACCAGCCCGTATTGACAAGCCAAACGCGCACATTTTCTTTGGCGATTTTTTCGCCCAAAAACTTCGCGTATTCCGTTGGGTGAAGTGGCAAGAACGGCGCGCCGAAGCACGCGCTGAAAGTCATCGTTGGCTCTTTAATGCCGATTTCCGTTCCGGCAACTTTCGCCGTATAGCCTAAAAGGAAGTGATACATCGCTTGTGCAGGCGAGAGGCGCGAAATCGGCGGCAAAACGCCAAAAGCGTCGCAAGTCAGAAACACAATGTTTTTCGGCTTCGGACCAACACTCGGCAAAACGGCATTCGGGATATACTCAATCGGATAAGCGCATCGCGTATTTTCAGTGAGCGAATCGTCAGCGAAGTTAATCACGCGCGTCGTTTCGTCCATCACAACATTTTCCACAATCGCGCCGTAGCGAATTGCGTCGTAGATGAGCGGCTCGTTTTCGCGCGAAAGGTTAATACACTTTGCGTAGCAACCGCCTTCAATGTTGAAGATGCTCGTTTCAGACCAGCAATGTTCATCGTCGCCAATCAAGCCGCGTGTGGGGTCGGCGGAAAGCGTCGTTTTGCCTGTGCCTGAAAGTCCAAAGAAAACCGCACTGTTGCCGTCGTTGCCAACATTCGCCGAGCAGTGCATTGAGAGCACGCCGCGTAACGGCATCAAGTAGTTCATAATCGTAAAGACGGATTTTTTGATTTCGCCCGCGTAGCCCGTGCCGCCAATCAAAACAAGTTTCTTTTCAAAATTGAGAATGACAAACGTTTCGGAAAGCGTGTGGTCTTCGTCGGGCGAGGCTTTGAAGTTCGGAACGTCAATCACGGTGAAGTCGGGCGAGAAAGCGGCAAGTTCTTCGGCGGTCGGACGAATGAACAAGGCTTTGGCAAACGCGCTGTGCCATGCAAATTCGGTCATCACGCGCACTCTCAAGCCGTAGGTTTTATCAGCACCCACGAAAACATCTTGCACATAGACTTCGCGTTCCGAAAGGTAGCGAAGGACTTTTTCGTGAAGCGCGTCGAAGTGAGCAGGCTCAAAGGGCTTGTTGTTTTCCCACCAAATTTTCTCTTGACTCAATGGTTCTTTGACGATGAATTTGTCGTTAGGGGAGCGACCTGTTTTCTTGCCGGTTTTAACAACAAGCGCGCCTGTGTTGGATAAATGTCCTTCGCCGTTTTTGATAGCAAACTCGATAAGGTGGTTGATGCTCGGATTGTGGTGAACGGGCTTTTTAGGCGTGAAACCGAAATCGTTTGTCATAGTTTGGAATGTGTTGTTGATTGAAGAAATGATTTGGGCTTAACTTAATAACTTTCGCTTTCGTTTGGAAAGTCTCGCGCTTTGACGTCAGCGACGTATTGCTTAACTGCATCGCTGATAATTTGTTCCAAGTTGGCGTAGCGTCGCACGAAGCGCGGCTTGAAGGCGTTGTTGAGTCCGAGCATATCATTGACGACGAGCACTTGTCCGTCGCACGCATTGCCCGCGCCAATGCCGATGGTGGGAATGCTGACCGATTGGGTTACTTTTTCTGCCAACGCTTTTGGAATTTTTTCAAGGACAATAGCAAACGCGCCTGATTCTTCGAGCAGTTTGGCGTCGTGGAGCAGGGTTTGGGCTTCGTGTTCATCGCGAGCGCGCACTTTGTAGGAGCCGAATTTGTAGATAGATTGTGGCGTTAAACCTAAATGCCCCATCACAGGAATGCCGACTTCCGTAATGCGTTTAACCGCAGGAGCAATGGCGGCGCCGCCTTCCAATTTAACCGCATGACAGCCGGTTTCTTTCATCAATCGTCCCGCATTTTTGAGCGCGTCTTCGGACGAAAGTTGATACGTCATGAACGGCATATCGGCGACAATCATCGCTCTGCCTGTGGCGGCATGAACGCCTTTGACGACGGCGCGAACGTGGTAAATCATCTCGTCGAGCGTCATCGGGAGCGTGGTTTCGTTGCCTGCAAAAACATTGCTGGCGGAATCGCCGACGAGCACAATATCGATGCCTGCCAAATCGAGCAGGCGCGCGGTAGTGAAGTCGTAGGCAGTGAGCACCGTAATTTTTTCGCCACGCGCTTTCATCTCAACGGCTTGGCTGGTGGTAAAAGCACGGCGCGAAGTTGCAAGTTGTGTCGACATAGATCGATGAACTCAGGTAAAGTTTCGAACCTCAAAAGAGAGGTGCTTGAAAAAGCGTGAAGATAAACATAACTTTCATATTCTCTTTGAAGTGCGTATACTTGAAGCCAAAATCAAATGCAACAAACGACTGAAGAACATCTCAGTTAATCTGAAACAACCAATGAACGAGCCACAGCAACCGCTTCAAATCAACGTTGAAGTTGACGACAAAACCGCCGAAGGTATTTATTCAAACTTTGTCATCATCAATCACTCGCCTGCTGAATTTATTTTGGATTTCACGACGCTTTTGCCGGGCATGCAGCGCGCCAAAGTTCACTCGCGCATTGTCATGACGCCACAACATACGAAATCCCTGTTAGCAGCATTGCAGGATAACGTTGCAAAATATGAAGCGGCTTTTGGCGTTATCAAGTTCAACGATGTTCAAGCAACCAACACGCCAATGGGCTTTCGCATTGAAGATAAACAGAAACTTTCTTAACAACCGATTTCAACAACCGAAAGGCTCGTCTAACAAACTATCAAGCCGTTAAAAACTTTGTTATGCGACATACAGAGTATCAGTTTCACGTTTCGCGCAAAGGGCGCACAAAGTATCAGCTCGAAGACCGATTTTTCTCTATCCGCGGCATAATCATTTTCCCAAACTTTCAAGCCTGCCAAGAGTTTTCGGCAAAAATCAACGCTGCTCGTAGAGCGCAGGGCAGGAGCGAGAGCGAGTTTGTGCGCACAGCGGAAGTCTTTGCGTCAGCCTTGATGCATGAAGTCTTTCACTTTGTCATTTCAGTCTATCTTGAAGATGTCAACCCTGATGCATTTGCCAAATGTGAAGGACAGATTCGGAGCGAATTTGGTGAAGAGACAACGGCAAAATTTTTACAGCGCTTTGTCGATGAATTTCCGACGCTAACGATATATCGAGGCGACGAAACCATCGAGCAGTTTCTTGTGCGCACCAGCGACGGCACGCCCAACACGCACATCGCCCTTGAAGAGCTTATGCTCGTTTGGCTTGAAAATCAAAATCCTGCGCTCAATCAAATTGAAGATTTAATCGATGATGAATCGCTGGTCCAAACCACGCCCTATAATCAAATCATCACAAGCATTGATAATTTCTTTGCTACACAGCCGCCCTTTGGTGCGGAAAACTTGCCGCTCTTACGGCTTTTGCTGGCGCCGATTAAAGCCGCTCCAAATTCAATTTTCGAACAATTAAAGTATGTGAGCGAAAAGTGGGATGCCATCATTTCCCGCTCGCCCTCGCTGAAAAAACTGCTGCTGCAAAGCATGGACTTTGTCAGAGAAGAAGGAAAGTATTTCCAGATGCTTGAAGTGGCGCGCGCTGAAAAAGAAAAAATGCCAAGCGAAGTGCGTCAAGCGCAGTTCTTTGGCGACTACGAGAAAGAAACCCCGCCAGTTGCCGATTACAAGAGCGACCTCTATGAAGAAGCGCCCGAAAATTTCACGCCTGATGTCAATTGGATGCCGCGCCTTGTCTTGATGGCAAAAAACACTTACGTCTGGCTCGACCAACTCTCCAAAAAATATCAACGCGCTATCAAACGCCTCGACGAAATTCCCGACGAAGAACTCGATATTCTCGTTCGACGCGGCTTCACAGGCTTATGGCTAATTGGCATCTGGGAGCGCAGCTACGCCTCAAAACGCATTAAGCACTTAAACGGCAATATCGATGCCATAGCGTCAGCCTATTCGCTCGACGATTATGTCATCGCCAAAGACTTGGGCGGTTACGACGCCTATGTGAATTTGAAAGAACGCGCCCGCCGAAAAGGATTGCGTCTCGCCAGCGACATGGTGCCGAACCACATGGGCATTGACTCCTCGTGGGTGCTCAATCACCCTGAATGGTTTTTGCAAGTCGACCATCCACCGTTCCCCAACTACACCTTCAACGGTCCAGACCTCTCGCCTGACCCGCACATCGGGATTTATATCGAAGATGGCTACTGGCGCAAGACCGACGCCGCCGTTGTGTTCGCGCGTTTAGACCGTTGGACAGGCGAAGTGCGATACATCTACCACGGCAACGATGGCACGCACATGCCTTGGAACGATACGGCACAACTGAACTTTCTCAAACCTGAAGCCCGTGAACAGGTTATTCAGACCATTCTGAAAGTGGCGCGCATGTTCCCCATTATTCGCTTCGATGCCGCAATGGTTCTGGCAAAGCAACACATTCAACGCCTCTGGTTTCCTGAACCAGGCAAGGCGGGCGCCATTCCCTCGCGTGCCGCCTTTGCAATGACAAAAGAAGAATTTGATAAAGCCATGCCAGTGGAATTCTGGCGCGAAGTCGTCGACCGCGTCCAACAAGAAGTCCCTGATACGCTCTTGCTCGCCGAAGCCTTCTGGATGCTTGAAGGCTACTTCGTACGCACGCTCGGCATGCATCGCGTCTATAACAGCGCATTCATGCACATGTTCAAAAAAGAAGAAAACGCCGAATACCACAAACTCATCAAAGATACGCTCGAGTACGATAGCCGCATTCTCAAACGCTACGTCAATTTCATGAACAACCCCGACGAAGAAACCGCCGTCAAACAATTCGGCAAAGGCGATAAATACTTCGGCGTGTGCGTGATGATGTGCACCATGCCCGGCTTGCCGATGTTCGGACACGGACAAATCGAAGGCTTCACCGAAAAATACGGCATGGAGTATCAACGCGCCTACTACAACGAAACGCCTGACGAGTGGCTTGTAGCACGACACGAAAAAGAAATTTTCCCCTTGCTCAAAAAGCGTTACCTCTTTGCCGAAGTCGATAACTTCTTGCTCTACGACTTCATCACCCCAAACGGCATCGACAACAACGTCTTCGCGTATAGCAACCGCTATCAAAATGAAAAAGCACTTGTGATTTTCCACAACAAGTATGCTCAAACCGCAGGGTGGATTAAAACATCATCGAAATGCCTCGACCTAGAAACCAATCAATTCGTTACAAAAACTCTAGCCGAAGGACTTCAACTTTCGCAAGAGCCATCATCATTCGTCATATTTCGCGATGCAATTTCTGGGCTGGAATACATCCGCTCCACGCAAGAAGTCTGGGAAAAGGGAATGTATTTCGACCTTCACGCCTACAAGTATCACGTCTTGTTGGATTTTCAAGAGGTCAAACCGTCTGCGCTCTTCCCTTACGACGAATTAGCGCGCCAACTCGGAAACTCGGGCGTGCCGTCGCTCAAAGATGCGGTGCTTGAACTCTCGCTTCGTCCATTGCATGCAGCAGTGCAAGAAGCCTTCGCACCTGAAACCCTAATCTCGCTCTATGAAAATCAAAACGGCGCAGAAAAACTTCTCAAAGAAAAAGTGAGCGCAATCCGCGACGCAATGCTTACCGTTCAGCCTGATGTGCCCATTCCAAAAAAACTCATCAATGAAACCCTCGAAAGATACCGTGCTTATCTCAAACTTCAATCTATTGCTGAACACAAAAAACTATCGGCAACCGATGCAGGGCGATACATCACAAACACGATTTTCCCCGAACAACCCAACGGCGATGCAAGATGGCGTGTGTTGCTCGGCTGGCTGATACTGAACGGATTTAACCAAGTTGAAAATCCTCACGCAAACAACTTGCTGTCGGACTTCCGACTATCGAAGTTCGTGGCTAAATCGCTCGAACAACTTGGACTAACAGAAGAACGCGCTAAGAGCGAAGCCGACCTGATTCGCATCATGCTCGATTGGAGCAAATCGCCCTCAAACTCACCCACGCAATCGCTCTATGAACTCTTAGACGCACGCAAAGCCAATGTCTTTTTAGGCGTTAATCAATACGAAGGGGTCGTGTATTTCAACAAAGAAAAGTATGAGACATTGCTCAGCGGAATTTTCGCGCTGTCTGCACTTGAAGCGGCGCGAGAAGAAAAACTTTCGGAAAAATCGCTTGCGCTCAGCTACGCGTTCCTGAAAACCTATTCAGAACTTGCAACAACTGTTGGCTACAAATACAATGACTTGCTCAAACAACTTCAAACTGAACTTGAGACGCAAAAAGACCGAGAGATAAGCCTTGAAGCAAAGCCTGAAAGTAGCCTGACAGCCAAAAAAACAACCCCAGAACAAAAGAGCGAGACAGCGTTAAAGTTCAGCGAGGAAACAAGAGACGGCATTAAACAAGCAGAGCCGTCGGTTGAAGCCGAGACGAAGAAGAGCGAGACGACGACAGCAAAGAAAGCGGAGACGAAGAGAATTGAGAGGAAGACGGCGCCGAAGGTTGAAACATCGCTGCGGTTCAGCGAGGAAGTCAGGCAAGGCGTCAAGAGGTCGGAGCCGTCGGTTGAAGCCGAGACGAAGAAGAAAACAAAAGCGACCGTAAAGAGCGTTAGCAAAAAGGAAAGCGCAACAAAGAAGCAAGTCGAAAAAGAAACTGCTGTGAAAAAAGCAACGCCGAAGAAAGCCGAGGCGAAAAGATCTGAAGCCAAAAAAGTCGAGGCAAAAAAGACAACCGCAGCAAAAAAGACAACTGTCAAAAAAGCAGCATCGGAAAAGGCAACACCTAAAACCACAAAGGCGAAAAAGAAATAAGGTCCGATAGAGCAATCTGAAACGGCGTTCTTCGTGAACGCCTTTTTTGTTATCGTAATCTCACAACGAATCGAACCATGGCAAAAACAAAAACGCGCTATGTCTGCTCAAACTGCGGCGCAACTTATATCAAGTATCAAGGCAAGTGCAATGAATGCAAAAGTTGGGGAACGCTGGTTGAGGAAGTGGTCAAAGAAGAAAAGGAAACGAAGAGCTGTAGCACTGGCACTGGTCGCCTAAACACGTTTGCAACTCCAAGGCGACTGAAAGAAATCGATACGCTCAAAGAGGAGCGCATTTCGACGGGCATTAAAGAACTTGACCATGTGCTGGGTGGGGGATTGATGGCGTCAAGTGTGGTGCTGATTGGTGGCGAGCCGGGCATCGGCAAATCAACCTTGATGCTCCAAATCGTGCCGAACCTTGCCGATAAAAAAATTCTCTATGTCTCGGCGGAAGAGTCGATTCATCAAATCCGAAATCGTGCCGAACGAATGGGCATTGATGCTGATAATTTTTTTCTGCTTTCTGAAACTGAACTTGAAAGCATTTTAGAGACGCTCGCTGCTCACAAGCCTGACCTTGTGATTATTGACTCCATTCAAACCATCTTCTCAAATCAGTTGGAAAGTTCATCTGGAAGCGTTTCGCAAGTGCGCGAGTGCACATCGCGTCTGATGCAGCTTGCAAAGCGCGAAGGCATTACGATGTTCATCGTTGGACATATCACGAAAGAAGGCGTGATTGCTGGACCGAAAGTCTTGGAGCACATTGTCGACACGGTCTTGCAGTTTGAAGGCGATTCGCATTATCGCTATCGTGTTTTGCGCGCCTTGAAAAATCGCTTCGGTTCGACGAATGAACTCGGCGTGTTTGAAATGGGCGAAAAGGGATTGACGGAAGTGTCAAACCCATCGGAGATTTTTTTATCGGAGCGCAGTTACGGTGTTTCAGGCTCATGCGTTGCCGCCACGATTGAAGGCTCTCGTCCGCTCTTGGTAGAAATTCAAGCGTTGGTTTCGAAGACGAATTACGCTGCACCACAGCGCGTTACAAGTGGCTTCGACCAACGCCGACTTGCGCTCTTGCTTGCGGTTTTGGAAAAGCGGCTTGGCTTGCCGATGTGGTCGCACGATGTGTTTCTCAACATTGCAGGCGGATTGCGTTTAGACGAGCCAGCAATTGACTTATCGGTGGCAGTGGCGATTGTCTCGAGCCTGCGCGATGTTCCTGCCGATTCAAGCACATGCGCTGTTGGAGAGATTGGGCTTTCAGGTGAATTGCGCTCGGTGGCGCACTTGGAGCGGAGAGTTATGGAAGCCAAAAAGTTAGGCTTCGAGAAAATGGTTGTGCCGAAGCATAGCAAAGATGCCGTTCAGTTGCTCAGCAACAAATACCAAATTGAGATGCTTTTCTGTCCAACGCTGAACGCTGCCTTGAACGCATTTCTGAATTGAGAAAATGACTTGCGCAAAGTTACGCTGCGACCGCGCACGGTTCAGAGAGAGTTCCAACAAAAAATGATGACGGCGTTCGCGATGTCGCCGTTTGGTAGCGTGCTCAACTCGCCCAATGAATGGGGGCGCAAGCCCGTTTTCTATAAGTATGCTGAAAACGCACGGCGCACTTTCAAACGCCCTGGCTTGTAAGTCACATTCTAAAAGCAACATCAACGAAACATGTTGAACAAACTTTGCAGGGGGAAGTGAAGAATCAAACCTTGAAATCTTCCATCAAGAGTTCAGCGGCAAATTTGCCTGAAAGCGTAACCATTGGCGTGCCACCACCTGGATGCGCGCTCCCGCTTGCCAAGTAGAGCCCTTTGACCATGCCACGATTGCGCGGACGCAAAAACGCACTTATGCGCTTGTTAGAAGAAATGCCGTAAATCGAGCCGCGAAACGAATTGAACTTCATCTTCAAATCCATAGGTGTGATGATGTGCTCAAACTCAATCTGCTCTTCAAGGTGAGTAAACCCAAGCGACTTTAGGCGATTGACGACGAAGTTGCGATACGCGCTCTTTTGTTCATGCCAATCGTAAGCCGGCGAAAGAAACGGCGCGTTGATTAAGACAAACCAATTTTCTTTGCTTTCGGGGGCTTGCCCTGTATCGCTTTTTGAGGAAATGGAAATGTAAATCGTCGGTTCGCTTGGCATGACTTTTTGCTCAAAAATTTCGGCGAATTCGTGTTCATAGTCAGAAGTAAAAAAAATATTGTGATGTGCTAAGTGTTCGTGTGTGGCACCAACGCCTAAACAGAGCACGAACCCCGAACAAGAGGCTTCATACTTTTGTGCGATATGTTTTTTGCCGAGCAGGTCGGCGTAGGTATGAACGGCGTCGTCGTTGCTGACGATAGCATCGCAGGTGAGCGTTTCGCCATTTGCAAGTTGAACGCCTGACACTTTTGCATTTGACGTCAAAATGCGCGTAATGCTGTGGTTGAAATAGAACGTTGCGCCAAGTTCTTCGGCAAGTTTGTGATAGGCTTTGGCGAGTTCAATCATGCCACCTTTCACATAGAATGCACCGAAAGCAAGTTCAACGAAAGGAATCACATTAAGCGTTGCAGGGGCAAGATAGGGCGAAGAGCCAACATAGGTTGGAAAGCGGTCGAAAAATTGCACCAGCCGAGCATCCTTGAAAAAACGAGCGTTGGCGGCATGTGCGGTTGAAAATGCATCGATGTGGAGCAAATCGAGCGGATTGGATTTGAGCAAACGCGAAAAAGACAGTGGGTTGTAAATGAAATGTTTCGCAGTGGCATCGTAGATTCTTTTCGAGTATTGAAAGTAGCGTTCAAAGTTTTCAATCTCTGACGGAAACACACGAGCAATTTCTTCACGCAGACGATTCAAGTCGCAATACGCCGTAAACGATGAGCCATCGCTGAAAAAGTATTTGCACGCGCTTTCAAGTGGAAGCAGTGTGAGATAGTCGGAAAGCGTTTTGCCTACGCTTTGGAAGAGTTCTTCAAAGACAAACGGCATGGTGAGAAGCGTTGGACCTGTGTCGAAGCGATAGCCATTCGGCGAAACGACTTCCTGCATTTTACCGCCGACGGTGGCATTTTTCTCGAAGACCGAAACCTTGAATCCGCGATAGGCTAAGCGAATAGCAGCGGAAAGCCCGCCAAGACCTGCACCGATAACGATGACGTGTTTAGGCATAGTTGAAAAAAGCCCACATGAGCGCAAGGCGTTGGGTTCAGCGTGAAAACAAGCAGGTTATGCCGAGCGTTTCTTTTGGTCGTCGTAAAGGTAAATCGGCTGTGCGTGTTGGCTAATAACTTCCTTGGTAATCACGACGGTTTTAACGCCTTTCATTGAAGGCAAGTGGAACATGATGTCGAGCATGGCATTTTCCAAGATAGAGCGTAAGGCTCTTGCGCCTGTGCCGCGCCGCATGGCTTCTTCGACGACGACTTCAAGCGCATCGTTATCAAAAACAAGTTCCACACCTTCCATGCGAAAAAGTTTTTGGTATTGTTTTGTAATGGCATTTTTCGGCTGTGTGAGAATGTTGCGCAAGGCTTGTTTGTCGAGCGCATCTAATGTGGTAATGACAGGCAAGCGACCGATGAATTCGGGAATCAAACCGAACTCGAGCAAGTCTTCGGGCTGAACTTGGTGAATAAGGTGCGAGCCTTCACGCTCTTGCTTGGTGGGCGGGTCGGCGGCAAACCCCATCGAGCCTTTTGAAAGCCGGCGTGCAATGACTTTATCCAGTCCTTCAAATGCGCCACCGCAGATGAAGAGGATATTTTTCGTATTGACATTGATGAGGTGCTGTTCGGGATGTTTTCGCCCGCCTTTGGGGGGAACGCCTGCAATCGTGCCCTCTAAAATTTTGAGCAAAGCCTGCTGAACGCCTTCGCCTGAAACATCGCGCGTGATGGAAACATTGGCACCTTTGCGAGCAATTTTATCGATTTCATCGATATACACAATTCCTTTTTCGGCACGCTCCAAGTTGAAATCGGCGGCTTGAAGCAAATGCGCTAAAATGCTTTCAACATCGTCGCCAACATAGCCCGCTTCGGTGATGGTCGTGGCATCGGCAATCGTGAAAGGCACATCAATAATTTTGGCAAGCGTTTGCGCAAGAAGCGTTTTGCCTGTGCCGGTCGGACCGATAAGCAAGATGTTGCTCTTGTCGAGTTGCACATCGTCAGTGTTGTCATTGAGCCAATCTGACGAGGTCTCAATCCGCTTGTAATGATTATAGACGGCAACCGAGAGTACTTTTTTAGACTTCTCCTGTCCAACGACAAACTGGTCTAACTCTTCTTTGATAGACGCCGGTGAAAACAGCTTCGCACGCCGATTGCCGTAGCGGCGATTTTGAAACGCGCTCAAATCGTTGCGGATGATTTCAACTGAACTTTGAACGCATCGGTCGCAAATGTAAGCATTTGGACCAGCGACCATGCTGGTGACCTCGTCGCTACTGCGACCGCAAAATGAACAATGCACGACGGCGTCAAAAAAACCATCACTGCCAGATGATTTACCTTTTGCCATGCTCTTTTCGAGGAAAAGTTGATACAAAAAGCATAAGTTACAATTTCAATTCGTCTTTCCGACAAGTTTTTTTGAGACGAACAGACGAAACGCGTAAAGTGTTTATCTTTCGCAACAAAAAAGCCTACAAATCCAGCAAGTAACTTTAACACGCAATCCGCTGCTCGCTTGTGATAGAAATCAAAAACCTAAAAAAAAGTTTTGGCAAAAAAGAAGTGCTTCGTAGCGTTAATCTTTCCATCAAGACAGGGGAAACGATGGTAATTATCGGACGGAGTGGATGCGGGAAATCGGTGCTACTCAAACACATAGTCGGATTACTGAAAGCCGACGAAGGCGAAGTAACAGTGGACGGACAAATCATTTCACGCATGAGCCCTGCCGAACTCTATAAAATTCGCACCAAGTTTGGATACCTCTTTCAAGGTGCGGCGCTCTTCGATTCCATGACCGTCGGCGAAAATGTAGGACTGGCTCTGCGGGAAAACTATCAGATGAGCGAACAAAAAATCCAAGAGATTGTCGCAGAAAAATTAGCGCTGGTTGGATTGCCGAACATTGAGCATATGAAGCCCTCTGAACTGAGCGGCGGAATGCGCAAACGTGTCGGATTAGCTCGCGCCCTTGCCACCAATCCCGAATACATTTTCTATGACGAGCCTACAACAGGCTTAGACCCAATTATGTCTGACGCCATCGATACGCTTATCAAAGACCTTGCTCAAAAATTGCGCGTTACCTCTGTCGTCATTACGCACGACATACAGAGCGTCTATAAGGTCGCCGATAGGGTTGCAATGATGCATGAGGGCAAAATTTACTTTCTTGGCAATCCAAAAGACCTTGCCGAAACCCGGGACCCTATTGTCAGAAACTTCGTCGACCGAAACTCCTTTCATGATGTTACCTTCGAAGGCGAAATTGCGCAGCTTCAAAAAAGTGCGAAACCATAACCTGCAAAATCTCGCACCTGCTTACAACACACGCACGCAATCAAATTTGCCTCTGACAAAAAAAATCTATATTCCTTTGAAAAAACTCAACAGCCAAGCTTTGATGAAGAACTACGCATACTACGACCTACCTGAACCCGAGAAAATCTTTGAAGCCATTGGCGCATCGAAGGGCGTAGCAATTGGTAAAGTTTATTTGTATCAGCGCGATAAAATCCAAGTCGAAGAGGGCGAACTGACCGATATGCAACTCGAAGATGAACTGATTCGTCTCGAGACCGCTATTGAGCGCTCTGAAAAAGAGCTCAATAAAATTGCAACCGTAACCGAGCAGAAAGTCGGCGCCGCCTACTCGCAGATTTTCACGGCGCAAATCATGATGCTACATGATGAGACTTTGATGAACGTCGTACGCAAGCGCATTATTGCCGAGCGCAAGCATGCGAGCGTTATTATCAGCGAGGAAATTGGAAAGTATCAACAAATGTTGCTTGCCTCAAATGATATTTCGTTTCGTGAGCGCGTCGACGATATCCAAGATTTGAAAGAGCGCATCATTCGCAATCTTCAATCAGGACATCTGGTTTCACGCATTGCAGAAGGCTCTATTGTCGTTGCTTCAATGCTTACCCCTGCCGATGTGATTTTGTTCAGCCGTCAGAACATTTTAGGCTGTGCAACTGACGCTGGCGGATTGACTTCTCATGCTTCGCTCATGTGTCAATCTCTCAATATCCCAATGGTAGTAGGGTTGCGGCAACTTGCCGAGCAAGTTGAGAGCGGACAGCTCATCATCGTTGACGGTTACACAGGCACTGTGATTCTCAATCCAACGCCTGACACGATTGCAGCATTTGAGCGCAAACAAAAACGCACCACTGTTTCGCAAACCACAATTGAAAAACTTGCCGTTGCAGAAACCAAAACCAAGTGCGGAAAGCGAATCCACGTCTACTCCAACATCGACTTCAAAGAAGAAATGGCAAGTGTCGCCAAATACGGCTCGGAAGGAGTCGGGCTTTATCGCAGCGAAAACCTTTATCTCTCAATCGGCAAACAGCCTTCCGAAGCCGAACAGTATGACTACTACTTGCAATTGGCGGAAAGCATTGCGCCAAAGCCGCTCACGATTCGGCTCTTCGACATCGGTGGCGATAAACTCTTGCTTTCCTCTTACAAAGAAACCAATCCCAATCTTGGCTGGCGGGGCGCAAGAATTTTAATCGACGTGCCTGAAATTTTGGAAACGCAAGTCAAAGCCATTTTGCGCGCAAACATGTACGGCAATATCAAAATCATGATTCCGATGGTGGGCTCCGTTGAAGAAATTCAAACGATAGAAAAAAGTATCGCAAAGGTGAAAGCCGACCTCAAAAAGCAAAAAGAGCTCATCAATGATGAAATTAAACTCGGCGTGATGATTGAAGTGCCTTCCGCCGTCGTGATGATTGAAGAGATTACAAAAATGGTCGACTTCGTCAGCATCGGCACTAACGACTTAATTCAATACATGCTTGCCGTCGACCGCAACAACGACATTGTGCAAAATCTCTACAACAAGTTTCACCCCGCAATTGTGCGCACGGTTGCACATGTGATTCGAACGGCGAAGAAAAATAAGTGCGAAGTCTCAATGTGCGGCGAAATGGCAGGCGATAGACTTGCCATTCCCCTTCTGTTAGGGCTAGGGCTTGAATCGTTCAGCATTGTGAGCGCAAGCGTACCGACTTTCAAAAAAATCGTGAGCGCAACAACACTCGAGGACGCAAAAGAGCTCGCTAAAACTTGTCTTGCACTTCCGACCGCTGCTGAAATTGAGCAAGAACTCAAACGGTTCAAGGTATAGCCAAATTAGTTGGCTTTGCGATAGACGCGCACATAATCGACTTCCATTTGCATCGGAAATGCCTGGTCGTCAATGCCTTGTGCGCCGCCCCAAGTGCCGCCAATCGCAAGGTTCAAAATCAAGTGGAACGGCTTTATGAACGGATAGCCAGTCCAACTCTGATTGTTACGCTCGTAGGTAAAGTATTTAATGTTATCGACGAAAAAATCAATTTTGTTTTCCGACCACTCTATCGCATAGACGTGAAATTGTTGCGTAACAGATGGAAGCAAATAAGAAGCGGTTGGGTGATTATTTTGCCGATGATTAAAATCTCTGGTATGAACGCTGGCGTGAATGCGTCCTTCGTCAAAGCCGACATGCTCCATGATGTCGATTTCACCGTTATCAGGCCAATACTGCGTGCCGAAGGTTTGTTGGTCAGGAAGCATCCAAATAGCAGGCCAAGTGCCTCGTCCGCGTGGAATTTTCGCGCAAATCTCAAACCGTCCGTAAAGAAAACCTGGTCGTTTGCTCATCAATTTCCCCGACGTGTAGTTGCGTGTTACGCCGTCAGGTCCAGTGAAGGTTTCGCGATGGGCTTGAATAATCAACTTGCCCTCTTCGATACGCAAATTTTGTGGACGCGCAGTGTAGTATTGTGCTTCGTTGTTGCCAAAGCCATTGCCCGCAATTTCAACATTCCACTTGTTGGCATAATCGATTTGCGGTCCATCGAATTCATCGCCCCAAACAAACTTCCAGCCTTCTTTATCCAAAGGGTGAGCGGTTTCTTGGGGCTGGGGCTCGGTCGAAGTGCTCGTGCAACTGATTGTAGGGAGAGACATAACGAATAAAAAAACAATCTTGATGAATAAGCGAATCTTCATTGAAAACAGGTATGTAAGTTGAGTTAAACTGATGCTTTTGAATACAAGATAAGTGGCAATGTGCAAAGTGCAATACCTTGAATTTGCTCCATCGCAAGGTCAGGTGTCAGTCGACGACGATTTCCATCATGTCGTAGCCGACGCGAATATGGTCGGGAAGTTTGGATTCCAATTCGGTGTGCATGACTTCATGGCTCATGTGAATAAGGTAGGCGCGTTTTGGCTGAATGCGCTCAATGTAAGCAAGTGTTTCGGGTAAAGAGGCATGTGTCGGGTGTGCGGTGTATCGAAGGCAATCAATCACCAGCACATCAAGATTTTTAAGCAGAGCATAACTCGGTTCGGGAATCGTTTTGCAATCGGTCAGATACGCAAAATTTCCGATACGCCAGCCATAGATATTGAGTTTGCCGTGACCGACTTCAACTGGCACCACTTCCAACAAATCATGGAGTTTGAACGGCTCACGAACGACGTTCATTTTCAAGGCGGGCAATCCATACTTCAAGTTGTCAGGCTTCTCGAAGGCATAGCCGAACCGAGCAAGAACTTCTTGTTCGGATTCTGGACAGGTGTAAAGATTGATGAATTGCTGTTGCGCAGTGCTGTATGCGCGAATATCGTCTAATCCGAAGAGATGGTCGAAGTGATGATGGGTGAGCAAGACAGCGTCAATTCGCTTGACGCCGGCGCGTAACATTTGTTGGCGAAAGTCAATGGAAGTATCAATAAGAATCGACAGCCCGTTAGTCTCTACAAGGGCGGAGCAACGTAGGCGTTTGTCGCGCAAATCAGTTGAAGTGCATACCTTGCAAGCGCACATCGGAACAGGAATGCCCTGCGATGTGCCCGTGCCAAGTAGTGTAATTTTCATCGGTCAAATTGGGTTGGAACATCCTATTCAAGATAACTCATCGGATTCAGGTAGAACTTCGGAAACTTTGGCGCGCATAGCATCTTCAACGGCTTTGCGAACTTCAGGCGTCAGAAAAATTCCTTCTGTTCCAATTTCGCCAAGTGTGCGCGCAATCGTGGCGATTTTGCCTTCAATCGGCAGAAACTTATTGACCACCAAAAGCTTCTCTTGATGCACACGACAGCCACCGCCGATAAACGAACCTTTTTCATAACGAACTCGGTAGCCTAACTTTTTGGCCGTCTCTTCAAGTTCGCTGAGAATGTCTTGCTTGCGCATGATAAAGTCTATCGGGTTTAGAATGAAATTCCAGCCGTCAAGCTGTTAATGTTGAAAAGATAATCATATCGATTCTCTGAATAATCCGAAATAGTATAGCGCAATCGGTAACTGAGAGCAAGTCCATAAGAGCCGATAAGTTTCGGAAATTGCAAAGCAGCATCGATGAGAAATCCGCGAGCCGTTCCTGCCGCTGCGCTGAAGCCTTGCGTGCCAAATCCAACGAAGACTTCGCCTTTGGCGACAAAAATCATAGAGCGTGTGGAGTAGTTCAAACCGCCACCGCCGCCAAGGCAAAGCGAGGTCAAGCGCGGGTTATCGCGTTCAACATTGCCACGTCGGTCGGCTTGAATTAAATCAGCGATAATCGAAATTGCAATCATCGGCTTAAAGGCTTGGCGATAGTCGGCAAGTAAGAATTCGAAATCGAACTTTGCGCCGAAAGCATTAAGCCCGACTTCTTCGCCGTCAACTTTGCGGTTGGAGTAATCAAAAAAGAGCAGAGAGTTATCCTGCCGAAGCAAGAACGACAGGAGCGGACGGTTGAGAAAATACTGCACCTCGCCGTCGTTGCCCGCAGAAGGCGTAAAACGCGCTTGTGAGCCGCCAACTTCAAAACTGCGAAGCGTGAGTGGCACGAAAGCATCGTCCTTTGGACGAACCCCCGACGACTCGCCAAGAATTTGCGCACCCACGTTTCCAACAAGAAGCAAACCAGCAAAGAAAAGACAGAGTAAGGTTTTCATAATTAAGATTGTCGGTGAACTTTGAAACCGGCTTGATGAATAGGGCGCACAATCATTTCTTCAACATCGACGTGCGGCGGGCGACTGGCAGCAAACACAACGCACTCGGCAACATCGTGGCTTGTGAGGGGCTGATAGCCTTCATAAACGCGCTTGGCTTTTTGAGTGTCGCCACGAAAGCGCGTCAGGCTGAATTCAGTTGCGACAAGCCCAGGCGAAACCGAACTGACGCGAATGTTCGTTCCGAGCAGTTCAAACCGCAGGGCTTCGCTAATTGCACGCACGCCGAACTTGGTAGCGCAATACGACGCGCCGCCTTCGTAAGTCGCATAGCCTGCCACACTGCCAATGTTGATGATGTGCCCCGAATTGGCTTTGAGCATTGAGGCTAAGGCAAGCCGGGTGAGCCGAAGCACCGCAAACACATTGGTCTCGAACATTTCGCGCATGTCGGATTCTTGCAAATTGGCGACGCTGTCGCGTCCGCGTGCCAAGCCCGCATTATTAACGAGCACATCAATGCGACCGAACTGTTCAAGTGCATCCGAGATAAACTGCTCACAACTTTGGGCGTCAGTTACATCGAGCCGAATTGGCAAAACTCGAACAGGACAGTCGGCTGAAATGTGATGGGCAATATCGTTCAATCGTTCTAGACGACGCGCACCAATAACAAGGTTGGCGCCCTCACGAGCAAATGCCCACGCGCAGGCTTCTCCAATGCCTGAACTCGCACCTGTAATCAAAACGATTTTATTGGATAAGCGAGACATGTTTTTTGAAATGTTGTTTGAAGAGCAATCAACATAAGCAAGGTAAAATTGTTTCAATGATGGTTCTGAGGCGAAAGCACTTGAGCAAGAAATGCCTTGGCGACGCTTTCACCGGCTACCCAGCCTGTTGAATACGCCGCTTGCAAATTAAAGCCGCCAACTTCGCCAGCCACATCAAGCACTTCGCCCGCAAAATAGAGATGCTCGACATGCCGTGAGCGCATCGTTTTCGGATTAACTTCGTGAAGCGCAACGCCACCTGCGGAAACTTCCCCGCGCTCAATCGGAATATGTTGAACATCGCCTAAAAAATACTTCTTCGAAACTGCCGTCAAACTTCGCCGCATCGGCTTTGGCAAGCAGTTCCACTTCTGCTCGAGCGGAACGCGAGCTTGCGCCAAGAGCGTCGGAACAATCACGTTTGGCAGTCGCTCTTCAAAGAACGTCCGCACAAATTGAGCGGCGCGTGCCGTCTGAAACGAGATAAACTGCCATTCAAGCCTCTCTGACGAGTCGTCAGGAAAAAAATCAACGAAAAGCGATACAGGCTCAGTGGTGAGAACTTCAGCGACGTCGCGCGAAATTGAAAGGCATGCAGGTCCTGAAATCCCCAAATGTGTGATAAGCACATCGCCACGTCTTGTAAGTTTTCTTGTTGAACTTTCAGCAATGAGCGCGACATTGCGAAGCGAGATGCCGACAAGGTCGCAAGGCGGCTTGGTGGTCAAGTAAATCGGTGCAAGTGCGGAAGTAGGCGTAACGACGGTGTGTCCGAACGCTTTGGCGAAGCGCAGTCCGTCGCCAGTAGTGCCTGTTTTGGGATACGAAACCCCGCCTGTGGCGATGAGCAGATGCTCCGACTGAAATAATGCGCCGCCGACATCGGCAATGAACACGCCGTTTTCTTTTCGGACACGCTCAACATGGGCGTTCAAGCGCACATCAATGGCGTGTTCGGAAAGCAATTTCTCGAAAACACAAAGCACATCGTCGGCTTTGCCCGAGCGCGGAAAAATTCGTCCGTTTTCGCGCGTAAGGGTTTGAACGCCTTTACTGTGAAGCCACGAGAGCACCGTGTCGTTGGAAAGTTCAAAAAAGGACGGTTTGAGAAAGCGCTGTTCGCTTTGGCGGAGGAAGCCTTTGGCAAGAACATGCATCATCTCGCCTGCGTGGGTGATGTTACACTTGCCCCCACCTGAAATGCGGATTTTAATGCCAAGGCGTGAGTTGCGTTCAGCAATGGCGATGCGAAAGGCGTCGTCAGCAATCTGATGGCATCGCAACATGCTTCTTGCGCCAAGTGCCGCACACATGCCTGCTGCGCCACCGCCGATAATGAGAAAATGAAAATGATGCAATTTGAAAATCCGATGTGTTGATTCTGAAAATTCAGGTTATTTTAGAAAACAATGCAAAGTTACAACGCAAGCCGTGCGATACGAAAAAACAGTGCGCATAAATGACACAAGAATTGCTTCTATCCATAAACAAAGTTCGTTTCTCTTCAATACGAAATGCTCGGTAAGAAAAAAAGCCCGATTGATACCCTTTCCCGAGTGACGGCGGTTGTAGTTGGGGCGCTGTTGATTGTGCATTTGTTCAAAGATGTCGAGCTTGAAAAAGTGTTTGGATTGATTGGGCAAATCGGAATGCCGATGGTATTGGTGCTGCTGCCATATTTGTGCATTGGGATATTTGATTCATTAGCGTGGAAAATTACCATTGAGAGCGTCAGCCAAAAAGTACCGTATTTGCGATTGCTCTACATTCGGCTTTGCACAGAAGCGATGCTGATGAGCCTGCCTGGCGGCGCGGCAATTGCCGAAGCAGCAAAACCGTATATGCTTAAACGCAATGTCGGCATGGCAGTGCCCGAAGCGATTGCCATTGTCGCCGTCAAAAAAGGGTTGCTGGGGGTAGCGCATGGGGTTTACTTGGCGCTCAGCGCAGCAGTCGGATTCAGCGCGCTACAATTGGTGTCGGAAGAAATAATTGGCATTCGCGGGCTTGAATGGCTCGCATGGCTTGCTGCGATGCTGATGTTTGCTGTGTTTGGCGGCGCAACACTTCTCTTTCTCTACGGCGGTATTTCACAACGCATTCACCAACTTTTGATGGCGATTCCCCTTGAACGGCTACGCAATTGGCTTTTGGATAAAGAAAAACACTTCGTCGAGACCGATGCACATTTTGAGCAATTTCATAACATCAAACGCCAGAAAATCCTGCTTGCCATCTTTATGTTTTTTACAGGCTGGATGTTTGAAACAGTGGACTCGATGTTAATTCTGACCTTGCTGGGCGTGAAGTTGCCATTTAGCGCCATGATGCCGATGGAAACCACCATGTCGCTTATTCGAGCGATATTGTTTATCTTACCTGCTGGTTTAGGCGTTCAAGATTATGGGTATGTGCTCTTTCTCAAATCATTTGGAGTGCCAGATGCGGAAAGTGTGGGCGTTGCCTTTGTTTTGATAAAGCGGTCAAAAGAACTGATTTGGATTGTAATAGGTTACATCTTAATGATGGTTGGCGGCGTAAAAGCGTCAGAACTTGCAGAGAGCGAAACGAGCAGGGGAATTGGCGCGTAAAAGTTGTTCATTTTTAACGCAAACAAAATTAGCATGTCACGAAAAAAAATTTTCTTCATTTGCGGTTCTACCAACCAAACCACCCAAATGCACCAAATCGCCAAATGCCTTCCCGAGTATGACCATGTGTTTTCACCCTTCTACGGCGATGGGCTCTTAGACCTCCTCCGCAAATATAACATCGACCAAATGTCCGTTGCCTGCAACCGAATGGTCAATCGCTGTTTAGCTTATCTCAAACTGCACGACCTTGCTATCGACTATCAAGGCAAAAACATCGACGAGTATGATTTGGTCGTAACTTGCTCCGACCTTGTGATTCCGAAAAACATCGTCGATAAAAAAGTCGTGCTTGTTCAAGAAGGCATGACCGACCCCGAAAATTTCGCTTATCATCTCGTCAAAATCTTTCCGTTCTTGCCCCGATGGATTGCCAGCACTTCGACGACAGGGCTAAGCGACCTCTACGACGTCTTTTGCGTTGCCAGCGAAGGCTATCGCGACCTCTTTATTCGCAAAGGTGTTAAGCCAGAAAAAATCCGCGTAACGGGGATTCCAAATTTTGACAACTGTGTGAAGTATTATCAAAACGATTTTCCGCACAAGCATTTCGTGTTAGTTTGCACGTCGGATTCGCGTGAGACGCTCAAATACGAAAATCGCAAAGCCTTTATCAAACGCGCGGTTGAAATTGCCAACGGACGGCAACTGATTTTCAAACTGCACCCAAACGAAAACTCCAAGCGCGCGATAAAAGAAATAGAAAAATACGCGCCTGGCGCGCTCGTCTATACCTCTGGAAGCGCAGAAGAAATGATTGCAAATTGCGATGTGCTCATCACGCGCTTTTCCTCGACGGTTTATGTTGGGATGGCACTTGGCAAGGAAGTTTATTCCGACTTCGACCTCAACGATTTGCGTCGATTGATGCCAATTCAAAATGGCGGCACGTCGGCACAAAACATCGCCGATATCATTCGAGAACTGATCGACGAAAAGGTCAAGCCGATGAAAGACGAGAAGATGCTCGGGATGCTTAATTGGATAAACACATAAACCTGAAAAAACAACGGTTTGGCAAGTATTCTGTTGAGTTTATCAATGTGTGCGTAAATGCATGCGCAACCCGACGCTGCTTTTGATTCAATGTTAATCACATTTGAAGGGATTGATGCCAGCGGCAAGTCGACGCAAATCCGACTGCTCAAACAGTATTTGCGTGCAAATGGCGTGGAAGCGTTAGCCTTGCGCGAGCCGGGCGGCGTTTTGCTCTCGGAGCAAATTCGTGCCATACTCTTGGAAAGCAAAGAAGAAATGGGAAGCATCACCGAACTGCTCTTGTTTTCCGCAAGCCGTGCCGAACTCGTCCGCACCCGTGTGTTGCCTGCGCTCGAGCAACATCAAATCGTGATTCTCGACCGCTTCTACGATTCCACAACCGCCTATCAAGGCTACGGACGCGGTATCGACCTCAACACCATTCACGCTGTGAATCAAATCGCCGCACAAGGCGTTGAACCAACCCTGACCTTCTACTTGGATTTGCTCCCCGAAGACGCCATGATGCGCAAGTTCTCCGAAAAGTCTCTTCCGCTTTCATTCGGGAAAAATGAAATCCCTCTCGATAGAATGGAAAGTTCAGGATTGGAATTTTACCGCCGTGTCCGACACGGCTACAAAACGCTGGTGCGAGAAAACCCCCATCGCTTCGTGGAACTTGATGCGTTGCAATCCATCAACGACCTTCACCGACAAATTACAGAAACTCTGTGCCAACGCTTGCCTAAGTTGAGACAGTGACGCTGACACAAGTGCCCATGAAAGCCAACCTGCTTCACTTTGAAAGACGATTTTTAGAACACTGCACCAAACGCCAACTTCTCGAGCATGGCGACCGCATCTTGGTCGCGCTCTCGGGCGGCTCGGATTCCGTTGCCTTGCTCAAACTGCTCGTCGCCATTCAGCCGGTTATCAAATTTTCGCTCGCCGCCGCGCATTGCAATTTTCAACTACGTGCCAAAGAAAGTCAAACCGACGAAACTTTCTGCCAAACGCTCTGCAAGGCACTCGGCGTAGAACTCTTCTGTAAAAAATTCGATACCAAACGCCTCGCCAAAACCCGCAAAACCTCCATTGAGGAAACGGCACGCAACCTGCGCTATGCATGGTTCGAAACGCTCATGCAAACACACGGATTTAATAAACTCGCAACGGCGCACCAAAAAAACGATAACGCCGAAACCATTCTCTTCAACCTCTTTCGTGGGGCTTCGCTCTTGGGCTTGGCGGGCATTCCTGAACGGCGCGAAAACATCATTCGCCCTGTCTTGCACTTGGAGCGAGAAGAACTGCAAGAATATCTGCACACCACACAAACGCCTTATCGAACCGATAGCTCGAACTTTTCGGACGACTACGACCGCAACTTCATTCGCCTGCGCGTCATTCCGACCATTGAAGAGCGATTTAAGCATAAATTTCTCCAAAATCTTTCGCGCTTATCCGAAAATGCCCTTGAACTGAACGCCTTTGTGGAATCGCACATTAAAAAGGTGATGAAGCGCAAAGGCTTATCGTTTGAAGCCTGCTCGTTTGAAGTCGGCGCGCTCAAAAAACTCACGACCTTTGAGCAAAAAGAAATTTTCAAACGCGCACTGATGAAGTGGCATATTGAGCCGTCGGCGCAAGTCCTGTCAAGGCTTGTGGGATTGCTTCAAACGCAATCGGGCAGAAAAATTGTGCTGAATAAACACATGTCGGTCATTTGGGAAAAATCGCATCTTGTTTTCGTCGATAACAGCCGCGCGAAAAACCGTTCAACTCCATGAAACATCTTGCGCTCGTTTTGGCTCTTGCTCCTGCGGTGCTTTTTGGACAACTGCGCACAGGGCTTGATATGCTGATGGCGTCCGATTTTGCCATGCTCAAACACAAGCGGCTCGCGCTGATTGCGAATTCAACCAGCGTGAGTTCAACAGGTGAGTCGAGCATTGTGCTGTTTCAGAAACATCGCCTCGATTTGCGGCTTGTCTTCGCACCTGAACACGGATTTCAAATTCGTGATGAAGCTGGAAAGAAAATTTCTGATAGCAAGCTTCCAAGTGGGCTAAAAGTGATTTCGCTTTACGGCAAAACCAAACAGCCAACGCCCGAGATGCTTGCCGATATTGACGCCATCGTCTTCGACATTCAAGACATCGGCACACGGTGCTACACCTACATTTCCACGATGCACCTTGCGATGCAAGCGGCAGAAGAGAGCCAAAAAGAATTTATCGTCTTAGACCGTCCAAATCCGATTGCGCCGATTCAAGCCGATGGCATGATGCTCGATACGGCATTTCGCTCGTTTGTCGGACAAGTCCCTGTGCCGTTTATTCATTCGCTTACGATTGGCGAACTTGCGACGCTTATCAAGCATGAGGAATTGCCCACGCTCAAACTGACGGTGGTTAAGATGGAAAACTATTCGCCAGAAAAGTTCGCCGATGAATACGCGGCGTGGAAGCAAAGTTTCGTGCCGCCATCGCCGAACATTCAATCCGTCAATACGATGATTCTTTATCCTGCAACGGTCTTGCTCGAGGGCACAGCCATCAGCGAGGGGCGGGGAACAGACTGGCCATTTGAACAAATCGGCGCGCCGTTTGTTGACGGCAAAACACTCAAAGCGGCGCTCGGCGCACAAAGCGGCGTTGAAGTCGAAGCCGTTTCCTTTACGCCAATAGCACAACAAGGCAAAAGTGCGTCGCCGAAGTTCGAAGGCAAACGCTGTGGTGGCGTGCGGTTCCGCATCGTTGAGCGCGAAAAAGTTAAACCGTTTGAACTTGCCGTCTCGCTCCTTTTTGCACTGCACAAACTTTATCCGAAACAGATAGGTTTTAAGAACGACTTCTTCGACAAACTTGCAGGCACAAATCAACTACGAGAGATGATTCTACAAGGCGAAAGTCCTGACGCCATTTTGAACGCCGCCAAAAAAAGCAATGCAGCCTTTGAGCAAAAGCAATACCAATACAGGCTTTATCGTGCGCCACAATAAAAGAAGTGTCTTGAATTTCTTACTTTCGCAAAAACAAAGACAGCAAAGGAGCAGAAATGAATACACCGTCGTTTGAGAAACTGCAAATTCAGCTCGACAAGCTCGACTATCCAACCGCCTTTATGTTCAAGTTCATTGCGCCACTGGCAGGGTTAATCCAACTGCGAAGCATCTTTGAAGGCTATCCCGTCAAAGTGAATCCGTCGCGCAACGGCAATTATATTAGCATCACTGCCGAACTTGAAATGCAATCTTCAATGGAAATCATCGCCATTTATGAGCAAGCCGCCAAAGTTGAAGGCGTGATTTTGCTTTAACGCTAATCCAACAACGTCATGACCATACTCATCACAGGCGCATCAACAGGCATTGGCGCGAGTTTCGCCGAAGAATACGCCAAGCGCAAGCACGACCTTGTGCTCGTCGCCCGCTCCGAAGATAAACTTCAAGCCTTAGCGAAACGACTTTCCGAAGCGCACGGCATTTCGGCGCACGTCTTCGTGCAAGACCTCTCCAAGCCTGATAGTGCCGAAAAGGTCGTCCAATTCTGCGACGAAAAAAACCTGCAAATCGACTTGCTCGTCAATAATGCAGGCTTTGGCATGCTCGGCGATTTTTTATCGCACGAACTCTTGCGACTCGAGCAAATGGTTACACTAAATGTGCTGACGCTGATGAAACTTTCGCGACTTTTTGCAACGAAATTCGCTGAACGAAAATCGGGCGGCATTATCAATGTGGCGTCAACGGCGGCGTTTCAACCCGTGCCGAATATGGCGGTCTATGCCGCCACCAAAGCCTTCGTTTTGAGCTTCTCGGAAGCAATAGCGTTCGAACTCAAAGAAAAAGGCGTGCGCGTCATGGCTCTCTGCCCTGGCGGAACTGATACGCACTTTTTCGAGAACGCAAACTATGAACGCTCTAAACTCATGATTCCGCTTGAAAAGCCCGAAGACGTCGTGAAAACTTGCATTGAAGGCTACGAGCGCGGCGAAACGGTCGTCGTCTCGGGGGCGATGAACAAACTCATGGTCAATTCAAGCCGATTCGTGCCACGCGGACTCGTAACGGCGATTGCAGGAAGCATTTTCAAGAAGCAATGAAAATGAATCGTGAAAAGTGAAAAATGGCTTGTTTCTCGTTACTTAATCCTCACGACGCATAAGCAGGTCATTTTGAACGCCTGCAAGAAATCCCCCATGTGAATATGGATGTTTCGCTTTGCACACAATGCCAGAAAGATGTTCGTTTTTCAAAACGCTGAAAGTGCTTGAGAAGCGAGAGCCATTCAATGGCACGCCTTGTTGAATTTTTTGAGTTTCCAGTAGTTGTAGGGAAGTGGCACAAGAAAACCTGCAAGGAGCGCGATTCCCAACGCAATCCAGTAAAAAGGCTCGTGCGGCATAACCGTTCCGCCCGTGAGCAAATAATCCGTTGCGTTCTCTGAAATTTCCATCGCAAGCATCGAGAGAAAACTCATTGAGAAAGCCGTCTTCAAAGCGAGCGACCAAGGGAATTTTTCGCGTACTTTGAGAATCACGGTTTCAAGCATGACGGAAGTCGTCAGACCGCACACAATCGCAACGCCCATAATCGCAAACATCGACCACTGCAATCCCACACTTTGTGCATAAATAATGAAGCCAAAATCGCCAATCGAACAGCCAATCAAGCAGTTGAGCGTGTTGAACGAGGCGCGTTTCCACTTTGGGGCGTCGAGCCAAAACGGCGTAGGGCTTGACGCAACAGACGAAGCCATCGGCGTGCTTACAACCGGAAGCGCAAAAGGCATTGCAGAAACGCTATCTCCTTTCCACTCCGAAAGCGCGTAATCGCCCGCGGATTTCAAGGCACGATTCAAAGTCGCAAGCGATACCTCGCCTTTAAGCACAAGCGTCGCTTTCGGCGGAAGAAGCGAAACCTTCACCGATTCAACCCCTTCCACCGACTTCAACGCCGATTCAACCGAGCGAACACAGCCTTGACAATGCATACCGCTGACGGCAAATTCCGTTTGATGTATGGTTTCGGTCGTCATTCTAAATTCCAGATGAGCACTTAGTGCATCGATTCTTTTTCGCCGAGAAAAGTTTTACCATCGGCACTAATTTTTGCAGAATACTTGGCGGCGTCGGCTTTGAACTTTGGCTCGCAACTGTCGCAACAAAATCCGTAGGATTTCCCCTCGTATTCAACCGTCTTTGACTTTGCATTGACGGGCTCACCTGAAACAGGGCAGACTTCATTGAACACAGGTTTTGCCGTGGCTTGTTTTGGCTCATCTTTTTGGCAAGCCGAAAGTGAAACGATGATGATAAACGATAAAATTGAAAGCGTTTTCATTGAAAAGAGATGTTTGAGTTAAACTGAAAGCCTGCCTCAACAAATTCAGAAACAGGCTTTCTGATGAATAAAGTTCAGCGTGAATGTTCAGAACGAATGATTCGGAACGAATTATTCACAGCACGAAGCACATTCAGGGCAGGTGGCGCAACCCGAAGAGCAGTCGCCACAGGTGCAAGTGGTGCAACACACAGTCGCACAGCACGATTGGGCTTCTGAAACTTCCGCCTTTTGCGGTGCAAAACTGAACAAGAAGAAAATTGCCGAAAAAAGGATAATGGATTTCATGGTTGAAATAGTGTTTAAGTTTAGAATTACGGTTTGAAAAATCAAGGCACATTTGTGCGAAAGAACGCCGTGAATCCTAAATCAAAAACACTTGTAGGAAGGCTTGCGTCGGTGGCGAATATGCCGAGCAGATGCTGTTCAGAACGACGAATTGAGAAGAAACAAGGAGCGGCGGAAACTCAATAAATGAAACGAGTTCAGGCGAAGAAAGTGAAACTTGTGCGGATTCAAACGACTTTTCGGTCTTCATTTTTTCCGCATTCATACTGCCGTCGGGGCAACAGTCGTGTGCGTCGGTGCAAGCCTTTGGTGCGCTTGGTGCAGAACAGCACGAGTGCTCCGAAGAGGCTTTCATCATTTCCGCGCATTGGCAGAGCGGAATGGTGTAAAGCACAAACGAAACGAGAAAAATGAAAATATGTAGCGTGCGTTTTGGCATCGATTCAACTCAAAATTTCTTTGAAGATAAAGTTTTAATCGAAATTTGCAATAACTTTAACTTTCTTGTATCAAAAATCACATCGCATGAAAACTGCATCTCAATCGCTTTCAAAAGCCTGCATTGCATTGCTTTTTCTGGTGATTTCCGCCTGCGCCTCGTCCAATACGGCAACAGAAGACGACAAAATGAATCTTGACACAACTGCTGATACGGTTTTTGAGCCGATTCAAATTGGCGGCAAACGTGTGCCGTTTGAAAATCAATCGATGTTTCGTCGGTTTGATTGGACGCTTTCGCCGTATCGCACAGGGTCGGGCGCGCCGTCGCATCTTTATTGGCAAAATCGAGCGGACTATGTCATTTCGGCAAAGATTGACACCCTCGAGCATGTGCTTTCCGGTAGAGAAACTATCACCTACACGAACAACTCGCCTGATACGCTTCGCTATGTGTGGGTTCAGCTCGACCAGAATCTTTCCAATCCCAAAATGCGACCGCGCTTGATTAAGCAAGCCGACGACCCGACTCAGCCGTCGCTCTTCCGCACCTCTGAATTTGACGGTGGGATAGAAATCACGGATGTCGAAGTCATTACCGTGCAGACAGTCAAAAAAGGTAAGCGCGTGGTTTCTTCAAAGAAAACCAAATCAAAAGCCAAGTTCAAAATCAACGATACGATGATGCGTATCGACTTGCCCGAACCGCTTGCGCCAAACGGTGGCATGGTGCAACTGGAAATGGCGTGGTCGTTTCCGATTCCATTCACAGGACGCATGGGGCGCGAAGAGTGCAAGCAAGGTTGGGTGTATCAAATCGCACAGTGGTATCCGCGCATGTGCGTCTATGATGACATTTCAGGGTGGAACACCGACCAATATCTTGGTGCAGGCGAGTTTTATACCGAATACGGTTCGTTTGATGTGAAACTTACAGTTCCTGCTAATCACATTTGTTTAGCGACGGGCACGCTTCAAAATCCAACCGAAGTGCTAACGCCAACGCTACGCGAGCGATTAGCCAAAGCCGCTAAAAGCGATGAAACCGTGATGATTATTGCACGCGACGAAGTCGGCGCGTCATTTACACGACCAAAGCGAACAGGCGAACTCACTTGGCACTACAAAGCCGATAATGTGCGCGACTTTGCCTTTGCTTCTTCCGCCGCATTTATTTGGGACGCCGCGCAATGGAACGGCATCTTGGCGCAATCGCTCTATCCTGTTGAAGGGCAACAAATTTGGAAAGAATCCACGCAATATGTTCGATTCTCGCTCAAAGAATTTTCCGAAAAGTGGTTTCCCTATCCATACAACACGATGATTAACGTCAATGGCTCGGTGCCGGGCGGAATGGAATATCCGATGATGATTTTCTGTCGCGAGCGATATAATGATTTTCGGCTCTTCGCTGTTACACTGCACGAAGTTGGGCATACTTGGTTTCCGATGATTGTGCAAAACAACGAGCGGCGATATGCGTGGCTCGACGAAGGCTTGAACTCGTTTATTTGCTATTACGGCGAAAAAGAGAAATATCCTGAACGCAAAGCGCGACGCGGCGAAGGACGCGACATTGTGCCGTATATGCGCTCCGAAACCCACCAACCGTTGATGACGCACCCGCACGCAATTCTCAATCTCGGTCAAAATGCTTACGCCAAAACAGCGGCGGCACTTGTCGCCTTGCGCGAAGTGGTGCTCGGCGAAGAACGTTTCGATATGGCGTTTAAGGAATACATCAATCGCTGGAAATACAAACACCCTACGCCCGAAGATTTCTTCCGAACTATTGAAGATGCCGCAGGTGAAGACTTGGCGTGGTTTTGGCGCGGCTGGTTCTACACAACGGCGCAACTCGATCAATCCGTCGACTCCGTCCACACGCTCGATTCGCTCGACCAATACTACAACCGCATTTTCCTTGTCAATCGTAAAGAGATGGTCATGCCCGTTGAAATGGAAATTACTTACGAGGACGGCTCAACCGAGCGGCGCAAGTTGCCTGTTGAAATCTGGCTACAAGACAATGTGTTTGTTGCGCCTGTGTGGTCAGAAAAGAAAATCGTCGGCGTTGAGTTAGACCCCGATAAAAAACTGCCCGATGTGGATTTGTCAAACAACAAACTCTTTGACCCGAAATACAAACAGCCGAGTAAAGCCGAACCCAACACAGACGGCGAAAATCCTTGAAAACTTTAAGAACACACCGTAAGAAGCGACTCGATTCGGGTCGCTTTTTTGTTGACGAAAAGTTTGCTAACGAAAAAGGCATTTCTACGACTGTGGCGAAAAAAGTAAGTTTGCGCGTATTTTGTAGCCATACCGCCGATGCGTGAAATAAAGTTCAACAGGGAAATGAGTGTAATGCGTCGCCTGCAACCTTCAACTGCGAAGCTGATTCGCAACGCCAACCTTCGTGAAAAACGCTGACGTGAGCATAAACTTCCGACAAGTTTTCAAATGCAACGACAAGACCGCGAGATTAAGCACATGCGGGTTTGTCGCGCTAATGCTCGCGCTTACGCTCTTTGCCTGCCAAACCTCGAAGCCCACAAATGTAGAGCCGAAGCCGCCAAGCGTTCAGCGATTGGTTGATGCGATGAAAGCCGCCGATTCGCTCCGTCAAGCCAATGCCGATTCGGTTGCGCTCCCAACGCTCACCGATTCTATTTTTGCGGCGCGTCTCGATACGGCAACGCTCAAGCCTGAAAGCCTTCCGCCTGTGGCAAATGATGAACTCGATACTATCATCGTTTATACCGCGAAAGATTCTATCATTTACGACCTGACGAATAAAACCATGTCGCTCTTTGGCGATGCGAAAATCACCTATCAAGAATTTCGCTTGAACGCACCGAAAGTCGTTATCGACACTCGTATTAACATTCTCGATGCCGAAAGCAATCGCGACAGTGCCAATAAGCCAATCAACATACCGAAGTTCAGCGATGCAGGCGGCACTTACGACGCCGTGAAAATGAGCTACAACTTCAAAACCAAACGCGGCAAAATTCGCGAAGTAACCACCGAGCTCGACAACGGCTACTACAGCGGCGAAAACATCAAGCGCATGGAAGATGGCGTGTTGAACGTGAAGAACGGACGCTATTACACTTGCAATCACAACCCGCCGCATTACTGGTTTCAGTGCGAAAACATGAAACTCATTCCCGGCGACCGTGTTATTGCGCGACCTGTGGTGATGTATGTTGAAGGCGTGCCTGTGTTTTATTTGCCGTTTGCATTTTTCCTCACGCGAAGCGGCAGACAATCAGGAATTATTATGCCACGATACGGACGCGATAACTTTCGCGGATTTTTTCTCGCACAAGGCGGATACTATTGGGCACTCTCCGATTACTACGATTTAAGACTGGAAGGCGATGTGGGAACATTCGGCAGTTGGGCAACACGCGGACGCTTCCGCTATAAAGAACGCTACGACCTTGACGGCTCAATCGAGGGACAGTTCGAGCGGCTCGTGCGCGGCGAAATCACCGACCCCGACTACTTGCGCAACGACAACTGGTATATCAACATTCAACATCAACAGCGATTCGACCCCACCACACAACTGAGCGGAAACTTGCGCTTTGCAGGCGGCAATCAATTCAGCGTCAATTCATTCAACCCTATCGACGCGCTCCAACAACAAGCAACTTCCACGCTCACGCTCACCAAAACTTTCGCCGAAGGGCAACGAAGCACCACCATCGGCTACAGCCGAAACCAAAATTTGCGCGTTACCGACGTCTCGCAAAGCATTACTGCAAGTTTTTATCAAGCGCGACTCTTTCCGTTCAAAACGCGCAAAAGCACCGATGGCTTCCTGCAACGCATTGCAATTGACTTGCCGAATACAAGCGTGAGCGGCAACTACAACAACACCGATACAACATTTTCACGCACGCTTAACGGCGCGTTTAACTCCACCATCAGTTATCAATTCTCACCACAGTCGAACTACTTGCTCTCACAAGGCTTTGCTTTGAATGCGTCGCAGATTTCGCGCACGGGCTTTGAAGACCTATCGGGTGCGTCGCTCACCATGCCGCTTTCGTTCAGTGGAACGGTATTCCGATACTTCAACGCCAACGTGGCATTTACTTACAACCAATTTTTCAACGACCGAAGTATCACGCGATTTTTCAATCCGTCAGATTCAACCATCGTAACGCAGGTCAATCGTCGCTTAACGCGCTACTACACCTACCAATTTTCAGCAGGCGTTCAAACGCGCCTTTATGGAACGTTCTTCACGGGCTTTTTAGAAAATCTTGTTGGACTTAAAGCCGTGCGCCATACGCTCAACCCAATCATCTCGTATAACTTCAATCCTGACTTTACGCGCGAAGAATTTGGCTACTTCGGCAGTTACATCGGGGCAAATGGCGAGCGCGTGCGCTACAACCGATTTGAGGGCGCGCTGTTCAGCGGCGTTCCAACCGAAAGCCAATCGCTCAACTTGAACATCAACAACATTTTTGAGGCGAAGGTTAAAACCCTTGATACCACAAAAGCCATCGACGACCCTGAACGCAACGAAAAGAAAGTGCAATTCTTAAACGCCAGCGTGAACACGGCTTACAACTTCGCTGCACGCGACGGATTTAATTGGTCGAATGTGAATCTCTCGGCAAACAGCACCACGATTCCAAACCTTTCGCTCAACGCGAGTGCGTCGTTCACGTTTTATGGCTTCAACGATAGCACAGGCGCGACGATTCCTGTCTTGAACCGCAAGCAAGGCGGCGGCGTGTTACGTTTTCTTACAGGTAACCTGCAACTTTCAACTGGCTTTCGCGGCGAGCGCAAACAAAATCCCGATAGGCTCATTCAGCAAGATTCAGCAAGGCTTTTGGGACAACAGCAAATGCAAAACCAAATGGGCGTAGCAGGATTGCCACAAACCGACTTTCGTTCGCTCGGTCAAAATGTCGACTTCGATGTGCCTTGGGATTTGAACTTTGCCGTCAACATTCAAGCCAATCGGCAAAATCCCTTGTTGCCCGTGCAATACGATGCACAACTTTCGGCAAACGGTGGCATTTCAATTACACCGAATTGGCAACTGCGCGGAAGCCTGACGTATCTCTTCAAACAACGGCAGTTTGTCGCCCCTCAAATTTCCATCAATCGCGATTTGCATTGTTGGACGATGAGTTTTCAGTGGACGCCTGTCGGGCAGTTCCGCAGTTACTTCTTCACGCTTCAAGTGAAAGCCCCACAACTGCGCGACATTCGAATTGAGCAAAACGAGCCCTCGCAAAATCTTTTCGGTGATTAGGACTCAGGGTGATTCGTGAAGGCAATTAGCATCGGTTAATCAGTAGAAGATTCAGGCGGAAATCGGCGTGGGAGCGAGGGAATTTCCGCATACAATTCCCCCAAAGCCAAATAAGTGAGAATTTCGCCGAAACGGTCTTTGATTTTCAGGCGAAGAAGTAGGCTTTGCCAATGATGCTCAAACGCAGTTTGAACATCGCCTAAATAGTGATAGCATCGTCCAATAATGTTCAAGGAAAGAGCCGTGCCGTAGTCGTCTTTCAGTTGTTCGTGAATAGAAAGGCTTTCTTTGGCGAAGGTCAGAGCCGTGTGGTAATCGGACATATCGGAATAAATGTTGGCGATGTTGTTGAGCGACATGGCAATGCCGCTAACCTCGTTGATGCGGCGGCGAATGTTCAAACTTTCCTCATGCACTTCAAGGGCGGATTTAAGGTCGTGAGTGGTGCGAAAAACAACGCCAATGTTGTTGAGTGCCATTGCAATGCCTGATGAATCGCCAACAAGGCGCACCTGCACTAAACTGATTTGATAATACTCCGTTGCTTTTAGATAATCGCCCAAGTTGAAGAAGACATTGGCAATCGTGTTTGCCGCGCGTCCGAGCAGTTTTGCGTCTTGATGTGCTTCGGCAAGAGCGTAACTTTTTTGAAGGAGCGGAAGGGCGTCGGAAAAGTTGGAAAGGTAATACTTCGCAAGGGCGAAAAAGTAATAAGCATCGGCGGCGTAGCGATACGGAGTCGAGTTCGTTAAAAGTGCGACAGCAAGCGTGCTAACTTGTTCGGCTTCCTCAAATTGAGACAGCCGAGAAAGACAAAGTGAAAGTCCGTTATATGCACGAATCAAAAGCAGAGAACGAGTAGAAGTGTCGGGCATTGCCGCAATGTTTGACAAGGCTTCACGGAACATGGATTCAGAAACATCGAGCGCGTTGTTGCGCATAGTTTCAAATGCTAAATCGAGCGACTGTTCAAGTTCGGTCATGTTTGGGAATGAATGACGATGTGCAGTTGGCAGATGTTTGATGTATGCCTACAGCTTTTCCATCCTTTTAATTTCTTGGGCAATTTGTTTAATGACGTCTTTATTTTGGATTTTCTCATCGACGCTAAAAACGATGAAGACCTGCCCGCCAAATTTTTTAGTAAAGGCTTCAAAACTTGCTTTCATTCTTTCGGAAACAGAGTAGTTGCCGAAATTTGCCTTTGCAGTTACAGGTTTGATTTGAATGCCAAATGCGCGTTCACCAACCCAACCGAGATAATCAATATCGCCTGCGTGGTCAAGTTCGGGGTCGCTTTCTTCAAATTTCACATTTGGAAATGTCTTTGCGAGATTGCCTTCAATGACGGACTTTTCTCTGATAAAACCGTCAAATGTTCGGTTGATGGTAAGGTTATGAATGTAGTCGATGCAGTCTTGTAGAGTAAGTTGGTTAAATGCTTCGGTCCATTCGGGAATAATAATTTCCTTGATTTTAACATAGAGACGTTCGCCAAGTTCTTCTATGGTCGCTCTTGTGATTTTGACAGGGGATTTCCCATCGGTTGTAGCGTTCTCAAAATACCATTTTTCCCACTCTTCTATGGTTTTCGGTTGGCATTGACGAATAAGTGCCATTACTGCACCAACTTTATTTGGTCGTGATAACTGATAGGTTTGGGTAGCGTAGTTGAGAACTTTCTCTTTTTTGCCAAACTCTTTTGAATATCGCTTTTTAGGTTTGGGTTGTTTTGCCATTGTGTTGAGGCGAGAGGGTTAAAAATTTGTCCTTGTATTTGAAGTCAATATCGCAGTCCACAAGTGCTAAACCGCTTTTGATTAAATGGGCGTTGATAAAAGTTTTGTTTTCAAGGTAGAGATAACAGAGAAGGTTATTCTCGCTATCGTGCTTGATGTTATCGTATTTTAGAAACACTCGTTTGCCTTTTGTTTTTTCGGTCAGGAATGCGATGGCTTTGCCGCTCGTGATTGGGTCTTGTTTTACACCGAGCAGTTTTATCGTCAAACCGTTGTTTAGACGAACTTTTTCGGGACTAATAATTTCTTTGACGATGAATAAATCCTCACGAGTGGTAGAACTATCTCTATCAATTTTTGAACCGAATTGAAGTTTTTTGACGTCGACTTTCTTGTCAAGTTTGTGAGGGTCTCTGAAAATGTAGGGAAGTTGCTGAATTGCGGCAGTAAAGTTCAGCGTTAGTGGTTGTTGATGTTCAAATTGGTAAGTCGTTCCATTCAAGTCGTTTTGATGGACTTCCAATTTTTCTTTGATGATAGGAATAAAGTCGGGATTGATTTCGTAGCCAATGGAATGTCTATGTAACTTTTTTGCGGCAAGCAAGGTCGTTCCGCTACCTGCAAAAGGGTCAAGAACGGTTTCACCAACAAACGAAAACATTTTGATGAGTCGTCTTGGCAATTCTTCGGGAAATGTAGCGATGTGTTCATGTTGTCTTGCGCCAGCGAAGTTCCAATGACCTGCAAAAAACGTGTTCCATTCTTCGGCAGTCATTTTAGAAAGCTCTTTTTGCTCTTTGGTCGGTTTCGGACTCTCGCCCAATTTTTTGAAGATGAGAATAAACTCGTAATCTAATTTCAAAATGCCGTTTCGCGGGTAAGGATACGAACCCATTTGAACGCCGCCGCCCGTTGTGTTAGAAGTGGTTACTTTCTGCCAAATAATCGCTCCCATATAATCAAAGCCAATCGTTTCACAGAACTTGATAATTTCTTCGCGAATCGGAATAACCTTATAGCGTCCGTAATAGACGGCTCTTGCAAATTGGTCGCCAATGTTAATGCAAAGCCTACACCCGTGGTGCAAAACCCTGTAACACTCTTTCCAAACCAAGTTTAAGTTATTGATGTAATTCTCGTAGCTGTCGTGAAAACCGATTTGGTTATCAGAGCCGTAGTCTTTTAACTGCCAATACGGTGGTGAAGTAATCACAAGGTGGACGGAATGGTCGGGCATTTCCGTCATGTGTCGGCTGTCTCCGTTAATGATTCGGTGATGTGTCTTCAAGTCGCGGAGTGGTTAGAGTTCAAAAAGCAAGTTTTACAGCATCAAATTAACACGTAGAAATCGCTAAATCTGCGACTTGCCATTTTAATGTAAAGGGTTTCGAATCGCGCTCAAAATTTTATCGCCCCCTTGTTGGCGCAAGCGTTCCGCAAGTTCAATGCCTGCATCTTCGGCTTGGGCAACAGTGGTAACATCTGACTTGCTTATTGAGTCGCGAAGCGTCTCTTTGCCATCAAGCGAACCAACGAAAGCGGAAAGGGTGAAGTCTCTGTCCGCAAACGTAGCGAATGCGCCAATCGGGATTTGGCAACCGCCTTCGAGTGAGCGGAGCAAACTGCGTTCGGCTTTGGTGGCAAGTTCGGTTTCGAGGTCGTTTAGCCGCTGAACCATGCTGATGATGTCGGTGTCGCCGTCGCGAGTTTCAATGCCGAGCGCGCCTTGTCCGACGGCAGGCAAGATAAGGTCGTGCGAAAGAATTTCAGAAATGTGCACGTCTAACGCTAAACGATGAACGCCTGCAAAGGCAAGAAGCATGGCGTCGAGATTGCTTTCAAAAAATTTTTTGAAGCGCGTGTTGAGGTTGCCGCGAATGTCGTGAATTTCAAGGTCGGGGCGAAGCGCAAGCACTTGGGAGCGTCGGCGCAAACTGCCTGTTGCAATCTTGGCATTTTTGGGAAGCGTGAGTAAAGTTGTTGGAGTTTTGGAGATAAGCACGTCGCGTGTGTCTTCGCGCTTGGTGATGGCGGAAATGGCAAGTCCGTCAGGCGTTTGTGTGGGAAGGTCTTTGAGGCTATGGACGGCAAGGTCGATGTCGCCACGAAGCAAGGCATATTCGATTTCACGTGTGAAAAGCCCTTTGTCGCCGATTTTGGAAAGGGGAGAGTCTAAAATTTTATCGCCTGTGGTTTGAATATGTTGGAGCACAAACTGACGGTCGGGAAAGTGCTGTTCGAGTTCCGCTTTAACAAATTCGGCTTGCCAGAGTGCGAGCGGACTTTTGCGCGTGCCAATGACGATGGTGTTATGTTTCATGACTTGTTGGCACAGTCTTGACAGTCGCCGCTAAAGACGACATGGTGAGTAATGTTGCGAAAGCCTGTTTTTTGGGCAATATCTTGTGAGAGAGCGTCAAGGTTACAGAGTTCGATTTCAGACACTTTGCCGCATGAATTGCAAACGATATGATGATGATGGCTGTGTTTAGCGAACTCAAAACGCATAAACTCGTCGCCGAGTTGGACGCGCGCAATCAAGCCTGCATCAGCAAATTTGTTGAGCGAGCGATAAACGGTCGCCAAATCCATCTTCGCGTCGGCAAGTTCTTCGTGAAGTTCTTGTGCCGTCATTGGCTTTGTGGCATGCTCGAGCCGCTCGAGCACTTTAACGCGCGCATGTGTTACTTTGAAACCATATTGCCTTAAAAGCGACACATATTTGTTGGTCATCGTTGCAAGGGTTTAGAGTTCAACTTCTACTTTGTTTTTTTCATCAGCGAAAACGCGGAAGGTCATTTTTTCTTTTTCGTCTTTGCGTTCATAGCCCCAAATCATCGCGAGCTCTTCAAGTTGGGTTTCCATGCTAAACTCTTGGGATTCGCCCATATAAACCTCCGATACGCCGAGTTCTTTAGCAGTATTAACGATGCTATAAAACGCATTATAGCCCGGCACGATTAACGGAATCACAGGCTTGCCAATATCTTCGGCAAGGTTGACGACATCGGTGAAGAGTCGCCGTTCATCGCGAAGCATTTCTGTGTCAAAAGTCTGTCCGTTTTTTGGGTTCAAGATACGCACGCGCATCACAACAACATCGACCTCGTCGGTATCGGTCTGTTCCAAGCAGTTGACAAGGTGCTCTAAGTTCGCGCGATTTTTTACTGCCACCAAAACCCGCTTTGGCTTTTCAGAACCGATTTCTTCAGGTGTAATTTTCAGACCGATTTCTTGATTGAACTTCTCGAGTTTTTGAAGTTCCTCGAGCGAGAGCGCGTCTTTTTGGCGCGCACGTTTATGGGCTTCTTTGGCGCGTTGATTGAGCCGCTCGGAAACGCTGAACAGCAAAAGGAAAAACAGCGTGAATAAAATGCCTGAAACTGTTGCGACGGACTTCGTGAAAAGATTCATCACCGCAACGCTGACCAACACCATTAGCACGAGCAAAATGCCAATAGGAAACTCTACTTGATTGAACTTCAAGTTCAGCGGCACTTTGAAGCGACGCGGTCGGCGGTCTTTGAAGCGAAGCACCAGCATAGAAAAAGTATTAAAAACAAAACTCCAAATTACGCCGAAGGCGTAGGCTTCGCCGAGCAGATACACATCGCCGCCACTGAGCAAAATCGTCGTGAGTTGAAAGAGGGTAATCATATTGATCATGCGATAGGTCGTTCCGAATTGCTTATGCGGCTCGCGAAACCAATCCGCCAAAATGCCGTCTTCCGCCACGCGATTGAGCACGCCATTTGCTCCGACAAAAGAAGTATTCACCGCGCCCGACAAAATCAAAAATCCAACCACAACCACGAAGGCTTGCAAGCCGAATTTGACTTCATCAGGACCGACGACATTCATCGCCAAGCCCGCAAGCAGGTTATCGGCATATTGCGGAATGCGCACCTCGTCAGGAATAATCATCACGGCAAGAAACGAGAACGCGCCCGTAAAAGTGATGCTCACAACGAAAATCACGAAGCCCGCAAGTTTGAGATTGCGCAGTTTCGGTGCTTCAATTTCGCGATACACTTGCGCCAATGATTCTTCGCCCGACATGGCGAGCATGGAGTGTCCGAGTGCAATCAAAATTCCAATCGTGCCCAAAACTTCACCGGAAAGCAGTTTGTATCCGATATCGAAATGCATCAAAAATCCCAGCGATTCTTCATTGAACTCAATGATGAATTTCGGAAACTCGAAGCCACGCACATAGAGCGTAATCCCGCACCAAACCAGCATAATCACCACCATCAAAACGGTAATCTGCATAATGCGAAGCGCGTTTTCTGAGGATTCGCTCATGCCTTTGGTATTGACGCGCCAAAAGTATAGCACAATGCAAATGGCAATAATCTGCGCGGAAAGATTAACAGGAAGCGTGATGCCGAGTTGGAACTCCGCCGAAAGGCTGTTGAGCAATCCAACAAGATATTGACCTGCAGAAACCGAACTAATCGGACCTGTCAGCACATAGTCGAACATCAACGCCGAGACGGCGACTTTGGCGAACTTTTCGCCGAGCGAATTGCGCACCACACGATATACCCCGCCGCGCGTGAACATCGAGCACGACTCGATATAAACCAATCGAACGGCGTAAGCGAAAATCATCACGCTCAAAATGAAATACGGAGCCGCTTCGCCAATCGCGCGCTCGGTAATTCCACCGATGTAATAGGCTGTCGAGGCAAGGTCGCTTAACACAATGGCGGCAGCGCGCCAAAACGAAATGAAGGAGAGCATCACCGAAGTAACCACCACCACCTTTACGCCCTGTTGTGATTCGGGCGAAAGCGACGTGCTTCGGGAACGGTCAGATGTGTTCATAGTGAAAGAAAAACTTCTTTTCTCCGTCAAAAATGATTTGATGGAAAACCTGCAAAGGTATCAAAATCGGCGGAGAATTTCGGCAGATGTTGCGCAAGAGAGAGATGAAGACACCATGCAATAAAAGCTCGTTGCAGAGGTTCGTTGCAGAATTGCGACAGTTCTTTGCAGAAAATGTCGCTGAAAAGAAACACGGTGCGCATAGTGGCGTGAAAACAAGCTTTTTCTTTGGCACGCGGGTTGCCTCTCGTTATGCTAAACTCGCAACTGGCGCGAGTATTTTTTCCAACATTATCAAGAAACGAAAAATGAAAAAAGTTGAATCTAAAACGGCACTGAAAAAGTTGTTCATGCTGCTCTTGATGCTGACAAGCGTCGCCTTCTATGCCTGTAAAGAGGAAGACAATCCCACCAACAACGACGGTCCAAACAGCGATATTCCTGCCGACCCCAGCGGAAGCGCGCCTGCGCCAACGATTAACAATGTTCGCCCTGCGGCAACCTTCGCCAAGACGGCGGGAAATGAAAGTCGGATTCGTATTTCGCTCTTGGGCGTCATCAATCCGACCACTGGACAGCCGATTGAATTTGCAGGCAATCAAAACCTTTATGTAACTGAAGACAACACGCTCAAAGGCATTAAACTCACGCGCGTTAGTGCGGGAAATTCGCTCGGCGTGGATATTGTCTTCACAGTAGATAATTCGGGAAGCATGTTTGAAGAAGCCGATTCGATTGCGGCGAAAATCATTGCCTTTGCCAATACACTGCAAGCGTCGGGCTTAAATTTGCGTGTCGGTTGTGTCGGTTATGACGGTCCTGTAACGGGCGCGTTAGATTTAACCGCACCTGAAAGTTTGCGCGTCTATCTCAATCGCTCAACAGGCACAAGCCGCACAAGAGGGTTCGGCGGTCCGAACGCCCAAGCCTTGCAACAAGCGGCGCAAGGACAAAATGCGGGCGTCTTCGGTGAAAATGCCATTGTTGCCATTCGCTATGCCGATTCGCTCTTTGCTTGGCGACAAGGCACGCAGCGCGTTTATATCAACTTCACCGACGAACCCACACAACCCGGACAGCGTGTATGGTATTCCACTGATGGCTTCTTAGCCAGTTGGAACAATCAACGCGGCACGATTCACACCGTTTGGAGCGGTGGCGACACCACAAACTTCGGAACGGAAGTCCCGCTTTCGCAAGAAAAGCCATGGCGGCTCTCTTTCGGAACGGGCGGCACACTGAAAGTCATTCGCTCCGACGCTCGCGACCTTGACCTCACCACATTGCCCGTTACCGTCGCGCTGCAAAACAGTTGGCTGGTTGAGTTCCGTAGCGCAAATCCAAATGTGCCACACACAGTGAGAATCACCGTCAAAACCAATTCGGCGGACGGCGAAACGCGCTACGAAAACGTGAGTTACTGACCATACCAAATCGCAAAAAACCAAGACAAAGAGGCGAGAAAAACTCGCCTCTTTTGATTTTCTCACTTGCGCCTCACATAGAAAAAACTATCGAAACAGAGTGTATGCGAAAAGCGACAGTGGGCTTTGTTCGTGTCGCAGAAATACAACAACTCTCCGCCCAAACATGCGATTTTTGCGTCAATTTCCCCAAAAATCCCGTTTGGCACAGTGTTCGATAAAGGAGCACATGGCTTCCCACGAGAGGAAGATTTTTACATCAACCATTAACATCTCTTGAAACCATGAAAAAGTTATCTCTCCTTTTCGGAATCCTGCTGCTCGCGTCAAGCCTCGTTGTAACGGGGTGCAAAAAAGATGAAAACCCTGCAGATGGCGGTGGCGGTGGTGGTAATCAACCGCCGACAGGTGCAGGAACGCTAAGCGCGAAAATTGACGGGCAAAACTGGTCGGCAACACAAATAA
The DNA here is from genome assembly GCA_938003965.1 of uncultured Chlorobiales bacterium. Classification (GTDB taxonomy): domain Bacteria; phylum Bacteroidota; class Chlorobiia; order Chlorobiales; family Thermochlorobacteraceae; genus JANWWM01. Next base: position 540 of record CALKXI010000014.1, on the reverse strand, counting down.
GTCCCATTTTGCCAGCGGCAAATGCCTCTTATCAAAACAACACACTACAAGTTCAAGGAACAAGAGTTGAAAGCGGGGTAGCATCGGTATCGTCGCTGGGATTCGTCATCACTGGTGTGAGTGATACCGGCACATTTCGGCTGGGCATATCACCCGGCGTAGGTGGCGCACAAGGCAGTGCTCAATATGTGGTAACAAATGCTGGCGCAGGACAAAGTTGGGTAACGACAAGCACCAACGGAGGGTCAGGAACAGTACGAATCACAACTTTCGATAGACAAAATAGAATTGCCGCAGGCACATTCAGTTTTACACTGCGAAATGAAGAAGCAAACACGACGCGCGAAGTAACCGAAGGGCGTTTCGATGTCAAATGGAACAATTAACGAAGCAGGTAGAGGGGGAATCAATCGGGTTCTCCCTCTCTCCCTAAACCCCAACTTGAACTAACGATGATGAAAATTCTCTCAATAGGTTTGGTGATGCTGGTTGCAAGTGTTGCAGTGCAGGCGCAATCGTCGGACTTTGGCTATTCTTACT
>CALKXI010000013.1 GCA_938003965.1 uncultured Chlorobiales bacterium | reverse complement strand
TCTGCACTATCTTTCGCGCCCGCACGCTCATCTCTTCCTCTGACGCAATCAACAACTTGAACAACTCTACCGCCATCTCTTCCGATTCAGGCAGTTCGTCCAAATATACGCGCACAACGCGTTTGGATTCAAGCAACTCATCATAAGCCTCAACCCGTTTCGGCTCTACACTGCGCGACGGATAAATCACCACTGCACGCCACTGCTCGACACGATACTGTTTGAGGTAAAGAAAAATCTCGGCGAAGAATCGGGCGTAAAAGTTCTCGTCTGCTTGAAATTGTGCTTCTACGAAGTAGACTTCATCGTCGTTGTTTTTGGGTGTGAAGACGCCGTCAATGCGGAAGGCGGTTTCTTTGAGTTCAACGGATTTGAAGTCGTAGCGCGAGGCGTCGTTTGGGTCTCTGCCAATGAGCGTGAAGAAGCCTTGTGACACAAGTTGCAAGAGCAGGTAGATGAGTTTGTCGGTGTGCATTTCAGAACTGAGTTGGCTGTTCTTTCTTCATCATTCTTTTTCGTAGTCTTTACCCCACAGGAATTTTTGACGAAGCACATCGTAATAGTTTCGTTTCTCGTTGGAGATTAACACGACTTGCTTTTCGGATTTATAGACGCGAACGCGAGTTTTGGGCGAGAGATTGAGAATCATCGTGCCATCGCAGTTGAGCACAAAGTTTTTATCGTGGGTTTCCACCGTGATTTCAAATTCTTTATCGTCAGAAATGACGATTGGGCGAACCGTGAGCATGTGCGGGCAAATCGGCGTAATAGCAAACACACGCGACTTTGGCACGATAATCGGACCGCCTGCCGACATGTTGTAAGCCGTTGAGCCTGTTGTGGTTGAAATAATCAATCCGTCGGCTTTGTAGTCGCTGAGCAAGTGTCCGTCGATTCGAAGAGAAATGATGGGCAGGCGCGGGTAGCCACCTTTCTCGATAATCACGTCGTTGAGTGCGGTAAATCGCTTTTCTTTTTTGCCTCTTCTGACGGCGGCTTCGAGCTGTGTGCGCGTTTCGGTTTTGAAGTCGCCTTTCAGGACGCGCTCGATTGCCGAATACATTTCCTCGACGCTGAACTCGGCAAGAAAGCCCAATCGTCCAAGATTGACGCCGAGAATTGGCTTGCCGTGTGCGTAGTGCGAAGTTTCGAGAATCGTGCCGTCGCCTCCCAGCGTGATGATGCAATCGCTCTTTTCGGCAAGGTCTTGCATTTTGACTTTGCGCGTTTGGTTGAGCATCTTCGCCGCCTCTTTCTCGACGAGAAATGCCACTTCGCGTGCATCGAGCCATTGAATTAAGGCTTCGGCGGCTTTTATCGCCTTTGGGCGCGTGGTATTGACAACAAGACTGAATCGCATCGTTATGGGTTTTACAATCCAATATACGCCGTGAAAAATTTTATATTGCCGCTCACTCAATTTTTTCAGAATGAAACCAGAACTTAAAGTTGGGCTTTCGGTTGTCGCCGCCGCGCTCATTGTTTGGCTTGTAATTTGGTGGGCGAAAGATGTTCGGGTCGGGCAGCGAAGCGTCAATATCCTTTTTCCAAATGTGAGTGGCTTGCAAATTGGCGACCCTGTAACGGTGCGCGGCATGAAGGCAGGAAAAGTCGAATCAATTCAAATTTTGCAAAATGGTGTGAATGTCGCGGTTTCGCTCTCACCGGATATTAAACTCTATCGCGATGCCTCCGCCAAACTCGCCATGCTTGAACTCATGACGGGCAAAAAAATCGAACTCTTCCCCGGCACAAGCGACGCGGGCGACCTTCAAGCAAGCGACTTAATTCAAGGCTCGTTCACCGCCGATATTCCCGCGCTCGTTGGATTTGCAGGCGAAGCCGTCGATACGCTCCGCTATCTCATCTCCGACCTTCAACTGACTTTGCACAATGCCAACGCGCTCATCGGCGACCCCGAACTGCGCGACAACCTAAAAGTCTCCGTCCGCAATTTGCGCCTCATCACTGAAGACCTGCGTAGCGTCAGTCGTGATTTGCGCCAAACCGATTTGAAAAGCCTCATCGCCAAAATTGACCAAACGCTCTCCACTGTCGACGCGCTCATTAAAGACCTTCAACCACAGTTAAACGGAACAATCAGCGACGTGCGCTCGACCGTCAAAAACGCGGATACGCTCATTGCTTCGCTCAAAAAACTTTCCGACCGCCTTCAAAACGACAAGCAGTCGCTCATCGGCAAAGCGTTGAACGACGAACAATTCGCCGCGAAAATCGATAGTGTGATTCTTCACCTCAACGAAGTCTTGAAACTTGGCGAAAAGGAAGGCATCAATGTTAAACTGCGTGTCTTTTAATCCTCAATTATGAAACTCATTTGTGGACTTGGCAACATCGGCACGCGCTACGACGGCACACGCCACAACATCGGCTTTGCGATTGTCGATGCGCTCGCGCTTCACTTCGGTGCGGAGTTTAGAACAGGAAAAGGCGACTATCTTTTTTCAAAAATCACGCACAACGGTGTTGAGGCTCTGCTTCAAAAGCCGACGACTTACATGAACCTTTCAGGCAAAGCCGTTCAGCATGCGATGGCGTTTTACAAAATCAGCATCAGCGATTTACTGGTCATTTGCGACGATGTAAACTTGCCGCTCGGTGCGGTGCGCATTCGCCCTGATGGCTCAGACGGCGGACAAAATGGCTTGAAGGATATTATCGCGCATCTCGGAACAAATTCCTTTGCACGATTGCGCTTCGGCATTGGCGCACCAAAACATCGCGGAGAGTTGTCGAATTATGTGTTGGGAAAATTCACTGACGACGAGTTGCCTATCGTTCAAGAGACTATCGCGCATTGCGTTCAAGCCGCGCTCTCGTTTATTGAGAACGGCGTTTCAATTACAATGACGCGCTTTAACCGCACACCGAAACCGCCTTCACCTTCCGCACCTGCCAATTCAAAGCCTACCGAAACACCGTCTCGTCTCGCTTCGGACTGACGGAAATGAAGGTAATCGGCGTCTCTAAAAATTCTTCGATGAACTCAATGTAAGCGCGTGCGTTTGCGTGCATTTCGCTGAACGACTTGGCTTTCGAGTTCGAGGTTTTCCAGCCTTTGAAAGTGCGATACTGCGGCACGACTTTGCAGAGCGTTTCGTGGTCGGTCGGAAAATCTTTCAGCACTTTTCCATCAACCGTGTAGCCTGTGCAAACTTTGATTTCGTCGAACTGATCGAGCACATCGAGTTTGGTGAGTGCAAGTTCGGTAATGCCGTTAATGGCGACGGCATATTTGAGCAAGACAAGGTCGAGCCAGCCGCATCGGCGTGCGCGCCCGGTGGTTGCGCCGTATTCGTGTCCGATGGTTCGCAATTTTTCCCCGATTTCATTGTTCAATTCGGTTGGAAATGCGCCGTTGCCGACGCGTGTCATGTAGGCTTTTGCGACGCCAATCACATTGCCGATGTAAGTTGGCGGAACGCCCGAACCCGTGCACGCGCCGCCCGCTGTCGGATTTGACGACGTTACAAACGGATAGGTGCCATGGTCGACATCGAGCAAACTGCCTTGTGCGCCCTCCAGCAACACGCTCTTGCCTTGTCTAAGTTGTTCGTTCAAATACATCTGCGTGTTTTTGACATAACTATCAATCGTGCGGTCGAAGGCGCAATAATGCTTGACGATTTCCTCAACGTTGAGTTCGTTTTTGGCGTAAACCTTGGTGAGCAACGTGTTTTTGATTTCAAGGTTTTTGCGGAGTTTTTCCTCGAGCGTTTTGGGGTGAAGCAAATCGACGATGCGAATGCCAATGCGCGAAAACTTATCGACATAACTCGGACCGATGCCGCGCCCTGTTGTGCCAATGCGCATGCCGCCCATTGATTCTTCCGATGCTGAATCGAGCGACTTGTGATACGGCATAATCAAATGCGCATTGTGGCTGATGAAGAGCCGTCCGTCAATGTTGTAGCCAAGTGCGCGCACTTCTTCGATTTCTTTCATCAAGGCGTCAGGGTCAATGACGACGCCGTTGCCGATTACGCACACGCAATTCTCGTGAAAAATGCCCGATGGAATCAGATGCAGAACGACCGTCTTGTCGTCGAAGCAAATCGTGTGTCCTGCGTTTGCGCCGCCTTGATATCGAACCACGATGTCGAACTTTGAGGAAAGATAATCAACCAATTTTCCTTTGCCTTCGTCGCCAAACTGCGCGCCGACGAGCACGGTTGCCTTGCGAGGGATTTCCTTTTTTGAAAAACTCATTGTGAAGATTTACAGCGTTGAAGAATTGATGACGTGCGAAGTTAGCGAGAAAATTCATAACCAATCAATCTACCCCACTTGCTTTTGGGTGCGTTATATCCTCAACTGCCCTCGCACGAAGGTTTGCGCTACTTGATAGACTTCTGCCACGCCAATCGAGCGCACTTCGCCTGTTTTGGAATGAATCGTTCGGCTTTCGGAGAACGATGGATACCACGCCGTGATGTGTTCAGGGTTATGCGTAAGAATCACGCACGGCACATTGAAGGCATCGGCAAGATGGACTGCCGCGCTGTCGGGCGTAATGAGCAAGTGTAGTTTTGAAATCACGGCGGCAAAGTCGTTGAGCGTTTTCGTCTCGTCGCACAAGTTCGCATGGGCTTCTTTTGCAATCTGCTCCGCTTCGGCTCTGTATGCTTTGGCGTAAAGAACGAGAAATGCCACATTCGGAAAGGCTTGCTTCAAGGTGCGAATAAGCAAGACGAAATTTTCAACGCCCCAAAATTTCAGTTTCAAACTTGCCGAAATGTTTATTCCGACAACTTTTTCTCCAACAAGTGAACTAAAAACTTTTTGCGCAAAATCGCACGACGACGGCAAGAGCGGAAACTGCGGGCGCAAGTCGACTTCATCAGGAGTGATGCCGAAGACGGTTAAAATTTCTGCCAGCGTTCGAAGCATGCGCCTGTCGGTTTTGAACGGCACTTTGAGGTCGTAAATGAAATCGTTTTCGCGCTCAAAGCCAACGGTGAAGCGCGACTTGCCCAAAAGGCAAAACAGCGTTGAGAGGCTCGAGGGCGTGTGCACTAAATCCACAATAAAGTCATACTGTTCGCGGCGAACAGCGGCAAGCACTTTGAAGAAATCAAGAAACTTTTGATTCAAGACGAATCGCGTGCGAATGTGCGGGTTTGTGTCGAGCGTGGTGGCGTTACGTTTATCCAAGAGCACATCGAGCGTAAGGTTTGGGTAGTGCGATTTGAGTGCGGCGAAAATCGGCGTTGAAATCAGCGTGTCGCCAATTTGATTCTGACGCAGGCACAAGAGTTTAGCGCGATGAAAGTCAAAATCGGAAGGCACCACACGCCGTCGGTGAATCACTTTTCGGAGCAGAGCGATGGTACGTTTGCGAATGTTCTTTTCAAGTTTTTTTAAGAGCGGAATCGCCATTGAGTTGTGATGTGCCGTTCAGGGTTTGCCGTCTTTGAAGATTTCTTTCATTGCGCCGAGCGAACTGAGTACGCCTGTGGCTTCGTAGGGCAAGAAGATGGTTTTACTTGTGTCGCCTGACGCCACTTCTTTCAAGGTTTCCAAGTAGCGCACGGCGATGAGGTATTGGGCTGATGTTTCGGCGGCTTTTGCCATGGCTTCGGTTACTTTCTTGATGGCTTCGGCTTCGGCTTCGGCGGTTCGGATTCGAGCGAGGGCTTCGCCTTCGGCGATTTTTCGCGCCGATTCGGCTTGACCTTCCGCACGCAAAATCGCAGCACGCTTCTCACCTTCGGCAACATTGATTTGCGCTTCTTTCTGTCCTTCGGCTTCGAGAATGGCAGATTTCTTTGAGGCTTCAGCATTCAGAATGGCAGCGCGTCGGTCACGCTCAGCGCGCATTTGCTTTTCCATCGCCTCTTGAATGTCTTTGGGCGGCGTAATGTCTTGAATCTCCACGCGATTGATTTTCACGCCCCACTTGTTGGTGGCTTCGTCTAAGATGTTGCGCAGGCGTCCGTTAATCGTGTCGCGCGAGGTGAGCGTTTCGTCTAAATCCATTTCGCCAACCACATTGCGCAGCGTGGTCTGCGTCAGTTTCTGAATCGCGTCAGGCAAGTTGGCAATTTCATAGACCGACTTCACGGGGTCAGTAATTTGGAAATAAACCAGCGCGTTGATTTCGATATTGACATTGTCTTTCGTAATCACATTTTGCTTGGGGAAATCATAGACCGTTTCGCGCAAGTCTATTCTGGTCGTTTGTGTCGTGACATAAACAACGCGTCCTGTTGTGTCAGTTTTCGCATACCGCCAATCAATCGCGCGCGGCTGGTCAATGATAGGAATGATGATGTTAATCCCACTCTCGAGCGTCGCGTGATAGCGACCAAGCCGCTCGATAATCATAACTTCGGCTTGTTGAACGATAACTACGCCCTTAAAGACAAACACAACTACAACCAAAAGCATCAAGAGCAAGAACACACCAAGTACGGACATATACCCTCCTTTATTTGTTTTGAAGTGTTAAGTCGATGAGACAATCAGCGTTGCACTGTCGACAACTTTAATCACAACTTCTCTGCCGACAGGAATAATTTCTTGGGATTCGGTTCGTGCGCGCCAATCATCACCGTCGATTTTCACTCTTCCTGTTTGGCGAAAGTTATCAATCGTTTCAATCACGACGGCTTTTTTTCCAATCAAGCGATTGACATTCGTCTCAACTTTCTTTTTTGGCGCAAGGTATTTTTGGGCAAGCGGACGAAGTTTGAAGAAAATGAGGAGCGAGGCGGCGATAAAAACGATGAATTGAAACTCAATCGGAAAGCCGATATAAGCCACAATCGCCGTAACAAATGCCGCCACGCCAAAACTTCCAAGCACAAATCCTGCCGTGAGAATCTCAATGATAATCAGCAAGACGGCAAGGAGCGACCACCAATGTCCGAGATTATCCATGTTTCATTCGTGTTGCGTTATTTCTTTTCGGGAAAACTTGCCGAGAGCGACAGCGTTTCACCACTGCGTTTGACGACAACGGTTATCGTATCGCCCGGCTTCAAGTTCTTGATAGCGTCGGTGTAATCATAAACATTGCGAATGTCTTTATTGCCCATTTTCACAATAATGTCGCCCGCTTTCAAGCCGGCTTTTTCAGCGACACTGCCTTCACGCACGCCGTCGAGCAAGACGCCGTCGACTTCTTCGCTATAATTCGGAATGGAGCCAAATGAGACGCGAAACCCGCCCATCGATGAGCGCGAGGCTTGCGCCGTTTCGCTTTGCGCCTTCGTGAAAGTTGGGCGCGGATTGGCATCTAATTTTTCTATCAAGCGCGAGATGTAGCGCACCACGCGCGCTTCATCAGCGTAGTTAATTTTTTCCCAAGTGTCGGTCGGCTTATGGTAGTTCGGGTGATTGCCTGTAAAGAAAAACAGAACGGGGATATTTTTCGCATAGAAACTGCTGTGGTCGCTCGGTCCGAAGCCGTCGGGCGAGAGTTTGAGTTTGAATTGTTCACGGTTTTCGGCTTTGCAGAGTTCTTCAAATTCTTTCGCTGTGCCAATGCCGCTAATGGCGAGCGCAGAATCTTTCATGCGTCCAATCATATCCATATTGAGCATGGCAATCGTTTTCTCGAGCGGAAAAACGGGGTGATTGACAAAGTGCGCCGAGCCAAGCAAGCCCATTTCTTCCGCGCCGAAAGCCATGAAGACAAGGTTGCGTTTGAGCGTGTGTCGGCGATTGGCGAAGTAGCGCGCGAGCTCGAGCAAGCCTGATGAACCGCTGGCGTTGTCGTCCGCACCGTAGTGAATTTTCTTTTCATCGGGCGCAAGCGAGCCAGAGCCGGGTCCGCCGTAGCCGATGTGGTCGTAGTGTGCGCCGACGACGAGATATTCATCGCTTGGCGTGCGGGCAGGCAAGTAGCCAATCACGTTGTAGGTTTCTGCTTTGACGCGCACGATTTCCGTTTGCATTGAAACGAAACTGTTGAGCGCAAACGAGTTTGGCTGTTTGGTTTGGTCGATTTTCTCTTGAATTTGCGCGAGCACTTGGGGCTTCGTCATCAATGCGCTGGCGGCAAGTGAGCGTGTGATATTCATAGCAGGAATGCCTGCGTCGCCCGCAAGCCTATCGCGCGAAATATCCAAGAGTTTATCATCGCCGTTGCGCTCGCCTGTGAAGATGAGCGCGCCGATTGCGCCTTTTTCGCGTGCGGTTGTAAGTTTCTTCCAAACAGAGGCGTGTTCAAAAAAGTCGCTGTGTGGATTATCGCCATCAGGCGAATAGCGCATCATCACCACGATTTTGCCTTTCACATCAACGCCTTTGTAGTCGTCGTATTTATCGGTTGAAATGCCATAACCAACGAAAACCACTTGCCTCGATTCCGCTTTGCCATTGGCAGAATAGCCAAGTGGCGTGAAGTCCCTTCCTAAATGAAACATTTGCCGAGTTTTCAAGGCAATAGAATTGCTTTCGCCGGCTTTGAGCGAGGTGGTTACACTGAAAGGTTGTAAGTAATTGGGCAAAGATGAAAACGGTTCTAATCCGTATTCGGCGAATTTTTGTTGGATATAAACGGTCGCAAGGTGTCCGCCTGTTGTGCCCGGCGCGCGTCCTTCGAAGGCGTCGCTGGCGAGTGTTTTCACATAACTTTGCAGGCTATCGGTTGAAATGTCGAGTGTTGGAAGGTCGCGTTGAGGCTGTGCGGCAAGCGTTGTAGAGAGAAGGGCGACAAGAAAACTGAAATACTTCTTCATTGTCAGAGCAGTTTGTGTTAAGGCTTTGTTGGAAGTCGCGCTGTTTAGTTACGCAAAGAATTAAAATCGTCCAAATGGGATATGGATTCCTCACTTGCGCTCGGAATAACGAACTGATGAGCAATGAGTAATGATGAACGAGAAGCAACCAATTCTTCACTATTCATTACTCACGACTCACCACTCATTAGTTTCACATGCGAATCAACGCCTCAAACAGCAACCGATTCTTCGAGAAAGGCTTTCATCACAGCGGAAACGCCACTGCCGACTTCAAACGGGTGATTGATTTTTTTGAGCGTCATTTCTAATGCGCCAATCACGGTCAGCATATCTAATTCATCATAAAAGCCGAGATGCGAAATGCGGAAAATTTTTCCGGCGTAGGCGTCTTGTCCTGCCGCCACCGTAATGCCATTTTCCAACTTCAGAACCTTGTTGAACGATTTCCAATCGACACCTTCGGGAAGCCACACAGGCGTTACAGCAAACGATGGCGAATTTGAAAAGAGCCTCATGCCCAAGGCTTCGCACCCTGTTCGGCACGCCGCCGAGAGCCGTTGATGCCGTTTCCAGATGTTTTCAATGCCTTCGGCTTTAATCATTTGAAGCGATTCATCAAGTCCGATGATGAGCGAAACGGCGGGCGTAAAGGGCGTATCGTTGTCTTTGTAAGATTTCAATGCTTTTTTGAGCGAGAGATAGTAGCTTGGCAATTTCGCTGTTTCAATGGCTTTGATAGCGCGTTCAGAGAGGGCGACGAGCGCAAGTCCAGGCGGCATCATCAAGCCTTTTTGTGAGCCTGTTACGCATGCATCGATTCCCCATTCGTCGAAGCGGAGTTCGTGTGCGCCGACAGCGGTAATGCCATCAACGCAAATCAGCGCGTCGCTATGTTCGCGAATGGCTTTTGCCATCGCGCGCACGTCGGTTGCCGTGCCGGTTGAGGTTTCGCTGTGCGTGAAGTAGACGCCTTTTGTATCGGGGTGCTGTTTGAGTGCCAGAGCGATGTCTTCCGGTTGAATGCTTGTTCCCCATTCGACTTTGAGTTCAATGCAGTTGCCGGTGTATTTGCGCGCCATATCGACCCAACGCTCACCGAACTTTCCGCCATTGACGGCAATGATTTTATCGCCCGGCGAAAACATCGAGACCATGGTGGCTTCAACGCCGCCCGTGCCTGAGCAAGTCAGCACTAAAACCGGCTGTTTGGTTTGAAAAAGATATTTGAGGTTTTCATGCACGCGCGTTAGGATTTCCATGAACTCGGGGTTGCGGTGGTGAATTATTGGTTGCGCCATTCGGAGCATGACAGGCTCAGGAACGGGCGTCGGTCCGGGCGTGAAAAGACGTTTCTTCATGTGTGATTGAAAGTTGTGTGAATTAACAGTGCATAAAAATACGAAAGAGAAATCGGATTGAGACGAGTTGGAGCACTCAAATGAGGGCGCAACATGTGTTTTCTGTGTTATGATGATGACACTTGTTCGGCTTGGGCTTTGAGGCGTTCGGTTTGGTCGTAAAGTTTAAGGGCTTCGGTGAGTTCGCTCAAATCGCCGTCCAAGACTTGTGCAAGGTTGTGGGTAGTGAAGTTGATACGGTGGTCGGTGATGCGCGACTGCGGAAAGTTGTAGGTTCGAATTTTCGCGCTACGGTCGCCAGTGGAAACCATAGAGCGGCGCAAGTCGGCGCGTTCTTTTTCGAGTTGTTCGCGCTTGGCGTCGTAGAGTTTGGCGCGGAGCATTTTCATGGCGCGTTCTCGGTTTTGCAGTTGCGAGCGTTCTTCTTGGCAGGCAACGACGATGCCTGTCGGCAAGTGCGTGATGCGGACGGCAGTTTCAACTTTGTTGACATTTTGTCCGCCTTTGCCGCCGCTACGGTAAGTATCAATTTGCAAATCTTCACGCCGAATCTCGATGTCGACTTCTTCGGCTTCGGGCAAAACGGCAACGCTGGCTGCCGATGTGTGGATACGACCTTGCGTTTCGGTTTCGGGCACACGTTGAACGCGATGCACGCCGCTTTCGTATTTCATTGCGCCATAGACGCCTTCGCCGCTGAGTTCAAATATAATTTCTTTGTAACCGCCCATTCCGCCTGCGTCGGTGTAGTCCAAAACGGAGCATTTCCATCCGTTGCGTTCGGCATAGCGTTGATACATTCGGAACAAATCTAATACGAACAGCGAGGCTTCGTCGCCGCCTGTGCCTGCGCGAATTTCCACGATAGCGTTGCGCGAATCGGCTTCATCTTTTGGGAGAAGCAAGACTTTGAGTTCTTCTTCTAATTTTGGAACGCGCGCGATAAGGTCGTTAAATTCTTCTTGTGCGAGAGCTTTGAGCTCAGGGTCGCGCTCATTGGCGAGCAGGTCGCGACTTTGCGCGAGGTCATCTTTGGCGCGTTTATATTCTTGATACTTTTTGATAATCGGCGCAAGTTGGCTGTATTCCTTATTGAGCGCGCGAAACTTTTCTTGATTGCTTATCACATCGGCATCGGAAAGTTGCCGTTCAATCTCCGCATATCGCGCCGAGAGCGCGTCGAGTTTATCAAACATAGTTTGCTGTTAAAATTTCGAGAGCGGCAAATATACGGCGATTCCGTTTTCTTGAAAATTTAGACCGCACATTTCAAGCCTCTTTTGAAACTAATTTCAGCCCGATAATTGAGCCAATCAAGGCAAAGAGAAACACGATACGCCAAAAATCAGCCGACTCTTTGAAGAAGACAATGCCGATAATGGCTGTGCCAAGCGCACCGATGCCCGTCCAGACGGCATACGCAGTTCCAATCGGAATGTGTTGTGCGGCTTTGGCAAGCAAGAGAAAACTTGCCGCCGCAAAGCAGAGAAACACAACAGTGTAGGTCCATTTTGAAAAGCCTTCTGAGAGTTTGAGCGCGGTTGTAAATCCGACTTCACACAAGCCCGCTAAAATTAAGAGTATCCACGCCATAGCGTTAGGTTTGTTGTTGTGAGTCACGTTGAAGCATGCGCATTTTTGTGTAGAGCAAATATCGGTCTCGTGCGTGGAAATACGCATACCAAACGCCCGCAATGCCATCTAAGATGCTTTTCTTCAAAAAGAATTTCTTGGTGAAGCCTGAAATAGCGCGAAGTGTAGGCGCAAGGGGGGAGATAGGCTTTGCGGTTTTGAATTTTTTTTCGGCTTCAAGCGTCGTGTAGCGGTCTTGCTTTCGCGCATATTCTTGCCAATCGGTTGCTGTCAGGTGAATGATGTCGTGCTTCAATCGCTTGACCACGCCTGTTACTTTCACGCTCTCGTGAACGGCGAGATTTTCCATCGTGAATCGGCTTTTTCGGAACAGACGGAGTTGATAATCGGGATAAACTTCACCGTGCCGAACCGCGCCGCCGAAGTAGAAATTTAATCTTGGCATTTCGTAGCCATCGGCTTCGATTGTTTCTTGTGAAAGAAGTTGTTGGATTTCGGTTTGCAGGTCGGGCGAAAGTCGTTCATCGGCATCGATGTAGAGAATCCACTCGTGCGAGGCTTTTGAGAACGAAACGAGACGTTGTTGCGCAAAGCCTTCAAAACGATGTTGAAAGACGTGCGGGGTAAATTGCTTGGCAATGTCGAGCGTGCGGTCAGTAGAATATGAATCCACAACGATGAGTTCATCGCACCACGCAACGCTTTTGAGACAATCCTCCAAATTTGATTCTTCGTTATAACAGAGAACGGTGCATGAGAGAGGGTGTCGTTGCAAGGTCATCAGGCGCGCACGAGTTTTCTTCGGAATTGAAAGCGCACAATGATTGCGGTCAGATTGAGCGTAAATGTGAGCGCAAGCAAGACGAGCGTTGTAGCATATTGAATCGGAAGCGTGGCTTCAACATCGACCGATTGCGTGGCTAAAACATAAAGGTGATAGCCGAGCTGCATGAATTGGTCGTCGAGCGAGTTTGGCAATTTGGGCAGAAAGAAGGCGGCACCTGTGAATAAAAGCGGTGCGACTTCACCTGCACCACGGCTAACGGCAAGAATTGCACCTGTTAAAATTCCGCCTGTGGCATTGGGTAGCACGACGTTCCAAATCGTTTGCCACTTCGTTGCACCCAGTGCAAGTGAGGCTTCTCGGTATTCGCGTGGCACATTGCGCAAGGCTTCATCAACTGAGACGATAACGACAGGCAAGGTCAAGACTGCCATTGTCATTGCCGCCCACAAGAGCGAGGGCTTTCCCCACAAAGGTTCATCGGGCGAGACGACGGCATCGATCCCTGAACCCAAAAACTGCACAAAAAATCCTAATCCAAACAATCCGAATACAATCGAGGGCACACCTGCTAAGTTTGAAACCGCAAATCGAATCCAACGCGCGGCGCTCGAGCGTTCACTCGAGTATTCTGAAAGATAAATCGCGGTAATTGTGCCGAGCGGAATGCCGACAATTGTCATAATCAGCACGAGAAGCACTGTGCCGTAAATAGCAGGAAAAATGCCACCTTCAGTCATGCCTTTGCGGGGCGCAGTTGTCAGAAACTCCCAACTTAATCGGCTCGCGCCGCCTTTGAGGGCATCAAAGAGAATGACCAAAAACGCAAGCACAATGATGAATGCTGCAAATCCTGTAATCGCAGTAAAGAAGTATCCTAGAAGTTTCTTCTTTGTCATTTCCCGTTCAATTTCTGTGCTCGCTTTGAGCACGAAGCGAAGACCTTTGCCACAGCAAGGTGCGGGTTAGCGCCTTCGCTTCGCGAGGTTCAGCGTGCTTTACTTTCTGCCTGTTAGTTCTTTGAATTTTTTGATGTAAGGTGCAGCTTCGGCGTTTTTACCGATGCTTTGTAGTATCGTGCCTAAAACTTCATTGCCGCGCGCATCGTCTTTTCTTTGGTCGACAGCGGCTTTCAGCATATCGAGAGCCATTTTTTCTTTGCCATAGTCGCTAGCAAATTGGAAGAGTGCGGCATACATATCCCAGTTATCAGGCGCGATTTTCAAACTTTCTTTATAGAAATCGATGACTTTGTCGACTGTGGCTGCATCAAGTTCGGGCACTTTAATTTCATTGCCTTGTGGGTCTTTGCCAAGCGACTTCATTTTCGCGCCGTTGGCTTCGGCTTGTTTTTGGACGGCATCGGCATAAAAGAGCGCAAGGTCGCGCAAATTAGCGACGACTTCATCGCTGCTGCTGCGCTCGTAAGCAAACTTGTGAATGTCGAGGGCTTTCTCGAAGGCGGGCACGGCTTCATTCCAACGTTGATGCTTGTAAAGCAAGGCTGCATATTTGAAGCTGGCTGTGGCGGCTGTAACCATCACGTAGTCTTTTGCGCGTTCTGCCAGTTCGGCTGATTTTTTCGCGTAATAAATCGACTTGTCGACATCTTTTTGATAGATGTCGGACATATCACGGTAGCAGATGCTGAGGCTGTTGTTGAAATTGATGTAAAGGTTTTTGAGCGAATCATTTGGAAATGGCGGTGGTGGCATGACGGCAAGCCCTTGTTCATAGAATTTGATGGCTTCTTCAAAGAGTTCAAGGTCGACCTCCTTTTTGGAAGGACGCGCCATGGCTTGCATCATGATGGCCGTATTGTAGTAAGCATTGGCGTTAGTGGAGTCAATCTGTACGGCTTCTTTGCCGAGTTTAATCGCACTTTCTTTATACTTTTCGGCTTCGGCTAACAGTGCAGCACGAGCTTTTTCGGGAGCGCGGTTGGCTTTTTCAAGTGCCTCAATTGCTTCGGCGTATGCAAATGCAGATTGCTTCATTTTGTCGTTTGATTTGTCGCGCGGCGTTCCACAGCCGAGCGCAAGGGCACCAAGCAGCGCGAAAAGCAGGTGTTTTTTCATAGCGTTACGAAAATTAAGGTTGTTGAAAAACAAGTTACGTTCAAAGTCAGAAATCGGTCTGTTATGTTTTTGTTTCGCCGTCAAGTTCTACGAGTTTTCGCAAGTGCTCGACTTCTTCGGGCAGGAGATATCGCCATGTGCCGCGTCGTAAGCCCTTGGTGGTGAGCCCTGCGTAAGCAATACGTTCGAGCTTTTTGACATTGTAGCCAAGCGTCCAAAACATTCGATGCACTTGTCGATTTTTGCCCTCGTGAAGTTTAAGCCAAACGATTGAGGCGTCGCCGAGGATTTCGGCTTCACACTCGCTCACTTTTTCGCCTGTGTCGGAAAGGCGCATGCCGCTTTTGAGTTTTTGCAAATCGGCACGGGTCATTTTTTTATCTAATTCTGCCAGGTATTCTTTCTCGACACCGAAAGCAGGATGCATCAAGCGGTGCGCAAGGTCGCCGTCGTTGGTGAGTAGTATGACACCGGTCGTGTTTCTATCCAAACGTCCAACGGTATAGACGCGGTCTTCAATGCCAATCAAATCCATCACGGTGCGGCGGTCGAGTTCGTCGCTCGAGGTCGAGATTGCGTCTTTGGGCTTATTGAGCAGAATATAAATTTTGCGGCGATGCAGTTTCGCAATGCGCCCTGCAGCAACAACCTTATCCAGTTGAGGATTGACTTTGAATCCCAATTCGGTTACGAGTTTTCCGTTGACTTCGACTTCGCCGTTTTGAATCATCTTGTCGGCTTTGCGGCGCGAGGCAATGCCGGCACTTGCCAAGAATTTATTGAGCCGCATCAGCGTCGGTTTGTCGGTTTTCGCACTTGATTCTCGAGCAGAGCCCGCTGCTGGCTTTTTGTCCGCCGCACGTTCAGGCTTGCTCTTTGTCGACTTAGCCCCGTCAGTCTTGCGATTCGGATTTGGGTTGGGCTTTGGTTTGGTTTGGTTCAGCATCGCGTTCGAGTTCGACTTTGAGTCGTGCGTTGAGTTCTTGTTTCAAAAAATCTTGTGCATCGCCTTCGCGCATGAGCTCTTCGATTTCGCGTGGCTTTGGTAACTCGGCAAGCGAGGCAAGATTGAAATAATCGAGGAACTCTTTTGTTGTGCCGTAGAGCAAGGCTTTTCCGACCCCTTCGCTTCGCCCAGTCACTGCAATTAGATTCTTTTCGAGCAAGATGCGAATGACATAATCGGTATTGGTGCCGCGAATGGCTTCGATTTCGGCTTTCGTAATCGGCTGTTTATAGGCAATAATTGCTAAGGTTTCAAGTGCGGCTTGTGAGAGTCGGCGTGCCAGTTTGGGTTGCAGTAATCGCTGAATCGGTCGATGAAATTGCTTTTCGGTTAAAAATCGATAGCCGTGTGCAATGTGTTGAATGCGAAACGTGCGTCCAGTTTGTTCATACTCACAGTTGAGTTCAGCGACCAGTGCGGCGATTTGTTCATCAGAAAGCGTCTCGTCGTCTAATGCGATACGAATGAGTTTCGGCGAAATCGCTTCATCGCTGGCAAAAATGACCGATTCTAACTGTTGCTTCAAATCTACCGTGGTGTTGGTTCTGTTGGCTTCGCTTGGTTCATCAAAGGTTTTCGTTTGCATCTCGATGGTGTGAGCGTCTTGGCTGACGGCCGACGTGGAGTTGCGCTCCGGTGCTTGCTGTAGCACTTCCTCAGGTTGCATGAAGTCATGTGGAACAACCGTCTGTTCCGAGCCTGCATTGGTGAACGGCGTGTGTGTATGTGTGTCTGTGGTCAATTTGAATCCTGTTTGAGTTAAGTTTGCAAATATACAACGCCTTGACCTTCGTTTTGAAATCACGAAGGATTTCGTAATTTCGTTTTCCAAAGCTCAACTTATGACAACGCTACTTTTCTCTCCGAAATCTATACTTACCACATCTTCACTTTTACATTCTCGAAAGGGAGTTAACAAACTATGACGATTGAGATTGAAAAACTCACCTACAAAGAGCCTGCACCCATCAAGGACATTAAAAATCCGTTTGAATCCATGATGGAGCGGTTCAACATTGCTGCAAAAATTCTCAAATTAGAAGATGGCGTCTATGAATATCTCAAAACGCCGGTCAAGCAAGTGATTACCTCGATTCCGATTCAGATGGACGATGGGCGGATTGAAGTTTTTGAAGGGTACCGCGTCATACATAACGATACGCTCGGTCCTTCCAAGGGCGGAATTCGCTACGCGCCCGATGTAACGATTGACGAAGTCAAAGCCCTTGCCGCGTGGATGACGTGGAAATGTGCGATTTTGAACTTACCCTTCGGCGGCGCAAAAGGTGCGGTGAAGTGCGACCCGTCCAAACTCTCGCGCGTTGAACTTGAAAAAATTACCCGTCGCTACACGGCGAACATGATGTCCGTTTTCGGTCCCGATAAAGATATTCCCGCGCCCGATATGAACACCAACGACCAAGTAATGGCGTGGATTATGGACACTTACTCCATGCACGTTCAGCGCACCGAAACCGCCGTTGTTACAGGCAAGCCCCTCATTCTCGGCGGCTCGCTTGGACGAAAAGAAGCCACCGGGCGCGGCGTCATGATTTGCACGCTTGCCGCAATGGAACGCTTGGGCATGAACCCACTCAACGCCGATGTTGTGGTGCAAGGCTTCGGCAATGTCGGTTCAATTTCCGCTAAACTGCTCTACGAACAAGGGTGTCGCATCGTCGGCATCAGCGATGTGAACGGCGGCTGGTATAATCCCAACGGCATCAATATCACCAAAGCCATTGAGCACGTTGCAGAACATAAAACCTTAGACGACTTCAATGTTGGCGAGCGCGTTACCAATGCCGAACTTTTGGAACTCAAATGCGACGTGCTTGTGCCTGCGGCAAAAGAAGACCAAATCACCGCACGTAACGCCGACAAACTCAAATGCCGATTGATTGTCGAGGGCGCAAACGGTCCAATGACCGCCGATGCAGAACCGATTGTTTTCGGACGCGGCATTCGCACCGTTCCCGATATTTTAGCCAATGCGGGCGGCGTAACCGTCTCTTATTTTGAATGGGTGCAAGATAGACAAGGCTATTTCTGGTCGCTTGAACGGGTCAATCGCCGTTTGGAGCGCGCCATGAAAAGCTCTTTTGAAGCCGTTTGGGAAACCGCTATCCAGCACAACACAACCCTGCGCATCGGAGCCTACATTTTAGCAATCGATAAAGTCGCAAAAACCTTGAAATTACGCGGAATCTACGCCTAATTAATTACCAAAAGTAATTTCCCAAGGTAATCACTTATTACGATTCGTAATTATCTCTTTAAGGTAGTTAGGGTATTTTTAATGAAAGCGCGAAAATCAAGTTTGGCACGGGACTTGCGTTTACTTAAAGCAGAAGATAACACAGTTTATCTTTGTGTTTTGTTTTGGGTGATGAGGGAAGGCTCGCTGGCACTCTGCTGGTGAGCCTTATGTTATTTCGAGTGATTAGAATTCGATTGATTGGACATAGAATTTGCCCAGAGATGCACGTAAGTGCTTACTTCTCCACTAAAAAGTGTTACATTCTTTCAACGCTATTCCACGCTTTGTAAGCACATTTCAATGAACGATAAAAGACTTCGAATTATTTTCTTCACGGGCAAAGGCGGCGTTGGCAAAACAAGTTCAGCGGCGGCAACGGCGATTCGCTGCGCCGATACAGGCTTGCGCACTGTGGTGATGTCGACCGACCCTGCACATAGCCTTTCGGATTCGCTTGGTGTTCCCCTTTCCGCACAAGTTCAAACTGTTTTACCCAATCTTGATGCGGTTGAAATTGACCCCTACGTTGAACTCAACGAAAATTGGGGCGTGATTCGCGACTTTGTTGCTAGCCTTTTGATGCAGCTTGGCGCAGATAGAACCATTGCCGCCGAACTTGCCTCGGTTCCGGGCATGGCGGAACTTTTCAGCCTGCTTCGCTTGCGCGACTTTTACGGAAAAGGCACTTACGACGTGGTCGTGGTCGATATGGCGCCGACGGGCGAGAGTTTGCGGCTTCTGTCGCTTCCCGAAGTGCTCGCGTGGCTGTTGAAAATTACACGCACGATTGAAAAATTTATTCTCGCGCCTGTGCTTCGCCCTGTCTCAAAAGTAACGCCTGGCTTGAGCAAAATTGTTGCACCTGAAAATGTTGTCAGCGTTTGGGACCGCTCGCTCGACCGCCTTAAAGACATTCGCGAGATTTTAGACAAAAAGGCTCTCACCTCCGCACGGCTCGTGATGAACCCCGAGAAAATGGTCATTGCCGAATCGCAACGCGCATTAACCTACCTTAGCCTTTACGGCATGCATGTCGACGCAGCAATTGTCAACAAGGTGATTCCCGACAACGCCAAAGAAGGGTTTATGGACGAGTGGTATGAATCGCAACAGAAGTATTTATTGGCGATTGAAAACGATTTTTCACCGATGCCGATTTTGCGCGTACCGCTCTTCAAAAGTGAGGTTACCGGTATTGACCGCCTGCGCGAACTTGGCTTGCGGCTTTACGGCGAGAGAAATCCCGCAGAACTATTCTATGATGAAAAGCCTGTCTCCATCCGTCAAGATGAAGACGGCTCGACCCTGCGCCTGAAGTTGCCCTTTGCGCCGACAGATAAAATTGAACTCTCGCGGCTTGGCGCTGTGCTGACGCTCTCAGTAGGCACGCGCACGCGCGAAATCGTTCTGCCCGATTCGCTTGCGGGTCTGAACCCAAAAGAAGCGGCAATGGTCGACGGCTATTTAGAAATCAAATTCGAAAAACCGATGGCGCAGGTGGAAGCGTAACCCCTGTTACCTGCAACCCCATTTCGGGAATACCTCACTTGCTGAATGAACAAGGTCAGATTTTGTCGTTGGAGACTGACAATACTTGAAACCGTATATCTTGAAAGGTGATTTTGTATATTCGCCATCTCTTTATCAAACTTTGATTGAGTTCTCCTATTATGCAAAGCGTATCACTTGCACCGACGACCAAACCAGAACTTTCACTGCAAGAGCGAATTCGAAACTTTTGCATCATCGCACACATCGACCATGGTAAATCCACGCTTGCCGATAGGCTACTGGAAGTCACGAAAACTGTTTCGCAACGTGAAATGGTGGACCAACTTTTGGACGATATGGAGTTAGAACGCGAGCGCGGCATTACCATCAAATCTCACGCGATTCAAATGCGCTACACGGCGAAAAACGGCATAACATATATCTTGAATTTGATTGACACACCTGGACATGTCGATTTCACTTACGAAGTTTCCCGCTCGCTTGCCGCGTGCGAAGGAGCAATTCTCGTCGTCGATGCCGCACAAGGCGTCGAGGCGCAAACGATTGCAAACCTTTATCTTGCAATTGATGCAGGATTAGAGATTATTCCCGTTATCAACAAAATTGATTTGCCTTCCGCCGACATTCCGAAGGTCAAACAGCAAATCATCGACCTTATTGGCGCAAAAGATGAAGAAATCATTTTAGCCTCTGCCAAGGCGGGCATTGGGATTGAAGATATTTTAGAAGCGGTTGTTGCGCGTGTTCCGGCGCCGCTGGCTAATGTCGATAAGCCGTTGCGTGCGCTCATTTTCGATTCAGTCTTTGATGCTTATCGTGGCGCAGTTGCTTACATCAGGGTCGTTGATGGCACGCTTAAAGCAGGCGACAATGTGCGCTTTTTTTCAAACGGTAAAGTGTTTCGCGCCGAAGAAATCGGCACGCTTGGCATAACAAAACAGCCCACACCGATTTTAGAAACAGGCAATGTCGGCTATTTGATTTGCTCAATTAAAGACGTAAAAGACACAAAGGTTGGTGATACCGTTACGACGGCGGAAAACGGCGCATCCGAGCCACTTCCCGGATACAAGGAAGTTAAACCGATGGTGTATAGCGGTATTTATCCTGTCAATTCGGAAGACTTTGAAGAAATGCGCGAATCGCTCGATAAACTCGCGCTCAATGATTCAGCCCTCGTCTATACGCCTGAAAGTTCCGTCGCACTGGGTTTCGGATTTCGTTGCGGTTTTCTGGGACTTTTGCACATGGAAATTGTTCAAGAGCGCTTAGAACGCGAATACCACATGAACATCATCACCACGATGCCGAGCGTGGAGTATCTCGTCCACACAACCGATGGCGAGGTGCTTAAAGTCGATAACCCTGCAAAAATGCCCGATGCAGGGAAAATCGCAAAAGTCGAAGAGCCGTATATCAAAGCCTCCATTATCACCACAACGGAATACATCGGCAACATTATGAAACTTGCCATTGACCGACGTGGCGAATACAAAGACACGAAGTATCTCGACCCCACGCGCGCTGAACTCACCTTCGAGTTTCCGCTCTCCGAAATCATTTTCGATTTCTACGATAAACTCAAATCCATTTCCAAAGGCTACGCATCGCTCGATTATGAGCACATCGGCTATCGCGAATCCGACCTTGTCAAGCTCGACATGCTCTTGAACGGCGAGCCTGTCGACGCGCTCTCCATGATTGTGCATAAATCAAAAGCATATGAATGGGGCAGAAAGGTTGCAGGAAAATTGAAAGAGATTATTCCACGACAAATGTTCGAGGTCGCCATTCAAGCCGCAATTGGTAGCCGCGTCATTGCTCGCGAAACCATTGGCGCCATGCGTAAGAACGTGCTTGCCAAATGCTACGGCGGCGACATTTCACGCAAACGCAAACTGCTTGAAAAGCAAAAAGAGGGCAAAAAACGCATGAAGCAAGTCGGTAGAGTCGAAGTGCCGCAAGAAGCCTTCCTCGCTGTGTTGAGCATTGATGAAGACTAACGCCGATGTTGTTTGAGCAATATCAATACGATGTCTTTCGATTCTCCCAACCGCAGTATTTAGGTGCAAAGTATCTGGTGCTCGATTGAATGGCGAAAGTTTTAATGCACCCAAAACCTATCGCTGTTCAGCCGACTGTGTCTTGTAAGATGAATGAAATATGTCCACCAGAGCCATTGGAAGATTGGATACCGCCACTGAATTGCGTCAGCGCATGTTGCCTGTTTGCCACTTGCAAGTGAGAAAAGTTTGCAAAGATAAACTGCTCCTGAAACTTCAAGATTCGGACAAATTAAATCCGACCGTGATGACGCTCATTTTGTCTATTTTCGTGCGCAACGCGACAAACCAACTTTGACATGAACTCGCCATCATCAAAATCCAAGAAATCTTCCGAAAAGGCGTCGGGCGGTGAGAAGCCATCGGCACTGCGCGAATGGCTGAACGCAGCCGTCTTTGCGGTTGTTGCCGCCTTTCTTATCAATACGTTTTTATTCCAAAACTACAATGTGCCGACAGGCTCAATGGAGCGCACAATTTTGCCTGGCGATTTTCTCGTCGTGAGTAAACTGACTTACGGACCGCGCCTGCCGCTCGTTGGCTACCGCCTGCCTGGCTTTCGCGAGGTGAAGCAAAACGATATTGTTGTCTTCATTCAGCCGCGCACCGACGAAAACTACGTCAAGCGATGTGTCGCAGTTGCAGGTCAGACGCTCGAAATCAAAAATCGCGTGATGTATATCGATGGCGTCGAATCCCCTCTGCCTGAACAAGGACAATTCATCGGCGAAGCCGCTCCACCGAACTATCCCGACCCTGCTATCTTCCCGAAATACGCGCCCTACAACAAGGATAATTACGGACCGATTCGCATTCCCAAAAAAGGCGACACCCTTATGCTAACCGCACAGAACTACGAATACTATCGCTACCTTTTGGAATACGAAGGGCATCAAGCGCGCTTGGTCAACGGTCAAGTCTTGCTGAATGGGAAACCGACTACGACCTACATCGTCAAACAGAATTACTACTTTATGATGGGCGACAATCGTGATAACTCGCTTGATTCACGCTTTTGGGGCTACGTGCCTGAATCCAACATTGTCGGCTCGCCGCTGTTCATTTATTGGTCGTGGAATCCTGACTT
Source organism: uncultured Chlorobiales bacterium (assembly GCA_938003965.1). Lineage (GTDB taxonomy): Bacteria > Bacteroidota > Chlorobiia > Chlorobiales > Thermochlorobacteraceae > JANWWM01. The sequence goes on along the minus strand of CALKXI010000013.1, from coordinate 25,270 downwards.
ACCACTGTTCAACATTTTTGGGAAAATCGCATCGGTTCGATGGAGCCGATTAGGAACATGTTTGAAGTAACTTGAATGAACAACGAGCACGCACAAGAGCCTTTGAACAACAATACAACACAAGTAGAGCCTGACGCACGCTGGTGGCGCGATTGGCTCGAAGCCATTTTGTTTGCTATCATCATTGCGTTTGTGCTTCGCACATTTGTTGTGGAAGCCTATCGCATTTCCTCTTCTTCAATGGAAAACACGTTGCTGGTAGGCGACTGTCTGCTCGTCAATAAGTTTCTTTATGGCGCGCCTCTTCCCTTTAGCGATGTGCGTCTTCCTGCACTCAAACCTGTTGAGCCGGGCGATGTGGTGGTTTTTAAGTTTCCACGCGATGAAGAAACAACCTTCATTAAACGATGCGCAGCCGCACCAGGTCAGACGATTGAAATCCGAAATAAGGTGGTCTTTGTCGATGATGTTGAGCAAGCCTTTCCGAAAGAGGCAAAATTAGGCATAAACATTGAACCGGTCGGGCAAGTTGACCGCAGTGTCTTTCCGCTTTTTTCAACCTTCAATCGCGACAACTACGGCAAAGTGCGCATTCCGAAAAAGGGCGACATACTCAAACTCGATGAGCAATCATTTTATCTCTACAAACACGTGCTGGAGTATGAATCCCACACTGTTGCGCTCATGGGCGGGAAAGTGTATGTAGATGGCAAGCCAACGGATACTTATCAAGTCAAGCAGAACTATTATTTTATGCTCGGTGATAATCGTGATAACTCGCATGACTCGCGCTATTGGGGCTTTGTGCCTGAATCGTACATCATTGGTTCAGCATTGCTGATTTATTGGTCGTGGAATCCTGATGTGCATTTATCTTTTGAAACATGGCGTACCGTTCGTTGGGAAAGAATCGGTCGCATCGTTCATTAAATGTATCTTGCTGTTGAAATCATCTATCTATCTGCTTGTGAAAAAAGGGCTTCTCGTCTTTGTCACCTTGTTTTGTTGTTCGTTATCGCTTCGCGCGCAAGGTTCGCTTTATTCGGTATTTGGTTTTGGCGACTTGGTCTATTTTCCTTCGTCTCAAGCGAGCGGCATGGGCTATGTGGGCGTTGCGGTTCCGAGTTCGCTTTACATCAATCGCGTAAATCCTGCGATGCTTTCAGCGATAAACACCACGCGCATTAGCGGTGATTTATCTTACACAGGGGTTTCGGCGACGGGCAATCTCGGCTCAACGTATCAAGCCTTCACAGGCTTCAGTGGTGCAGGCTTCGCCGTTCCGATTTGGAAAACCGTGTTTGCCACAGGCGTTTATCCTTACTCGCGTTTGGACTACAATCAGCGACAAGTCGGGCGGCTCGAGCTTCCTGAAACGGATACAACCAGTCTCGAGTATCGCTATCGTGGCATCGGCGGGTTAAGCACTGTGCCGTTTGCGCTTGCTTTCACGCCATACAATAATCGGTTCAGAGGAACAGTTCGCATGGGCGTTTCAATGAACCTTATGTTCGGAACGGTGGCGCGCACACGAGAGACCTTTTTTGGGGGGGCGCTCACTCCGCAACTGATGAGTAGCATCGAAGAACGCGCATCAGGCACAACGCTTACTTTTGGCGGCTCTTACACAAAGCCACGCTTCTTTTCACTGACCGATGTGCTGACGCTTGGCGCATCATTCACGACAGGCGCAACATTGAGCGGCGAGCGGCGCGATTTTTTAAGAGGCAACGGCATTGAAGATACGCTTCAAAGTCCAACCAGCACGGTCAGATTGCCGTCGACGCTCGCATTGGGCATTTCGTATTTGAACGACGTCTATTTGCTTGGACTTGATGTGGTGGTGCAAAATTGGTCAGCGTTTGAATACTTCGGCGAAGATGTTGCTTATGCGAGAAACTCGCTCCGAATTGGTGTTGGTGGCGAAAAGCAACCGAGCCGTGAGCGACTGGCAACCTTTTTTCAACGTTTAGCATATCGTGCAGGCGCTTATTATCACCAAACGCCGCTCCGCCTTGCAAACAGAGCGGTTGACGAAATTGGGTTCACGGCAGGCATTGGCATTCCGATTTCGGGCGGGCTTTCACGCTTCGATATTAATCTCGAGTATGCTATGCGTGGCACAACCGCGCAAAACCTCATTCAAGAAAATATCTTTCGTGTCCGCTTTGCGTTGAATGCGGGCGAATTGTGGTTTCAAAAGCGAAAAATTGAGTAGTTCAGAAGATTTCAAGACGCCATCAACATTCTCGAATCAAAAAGCCCTCTGAACGAGGGCTTTTATGTGTGCGTTTTATTTAGGCTTCGATTTCAGCAGTTGATTTCTTGCGTTTGGCTTCACGGTTGCGCGTGGTTTCGTCCAAAATCTTTTTGCGAATTCGAATGGATTTCGGAGTTACTTCCACAAGTTCGTCATCGTTGATGAATTCAAGCGATTGTTCGAGCGTCAATTTGCGAGGGGGCGTAATTTTCAGTGCTTCATCATTGCCTGAGGCGCGCATGTTGGTAAGTTTCTTTGTTCTGCAAACATTGACCGTCATGTCGAAATCGCGCGTCGATTCGCCGACGACCATGCCTTCATAGACTGGCGTTCCTGGTTCAATAAAGAACACGCCTCTGTCGTCGAGCTGTGCCAATGCGTAGGCAACGGCTTCACCGGTTTCAGCCGAAATGAGTGCTCCATGTTGGCGCGAATTGATTTCGCCCTTGTAAGGCTCGTAGGATTTGAAGATGTGCGTCAGAATGCCTTCGCCTTTGGTGTCCATCACAAATTCAGATTGGAAGCCAAGCAGTCCACGTGTCGGAATTTCAAACTCCAAGCGCGTCATGCCGCCTTCGAGCGAAATGATGTTTTTCATATCGCCTTTGCGCTTGCCTATTTTTTCAATCACAACGCCGACGAACTCTTGTGGCACATCAATCGTAACGGATTCGTAGGGTTCAAGCAGTTTGCCATTTTCATCGCGCTTCAAAATCACTTCGGGGCGTGAGACTTGGAGCTCGAAGCCTTCACGGCGCATGGTTTCAATCAGCACGGAAAGATGCAATTCGCCACGACCTGAAACCTTGAACGTATCGGCACTGTCGGTGTCTTCGACTTTCATCGCCACATTGGTTATCACTTCTTTGTAGAGCCTATCGCGAAGGTTACGGCTTGTAACAAACTTGCCTTCTTTGCCTGCAAAGGGCGAATTATTGACGGAAAAAAACATTGAGACGGTCGGCTCAGTAATGACAAGCGGCTCGAGCGCGACAGGAAAATCGGGATGGCACAGGGTTGAGCCAATGCGGGCTTCTTCAATGCCAGAGAGTGCGACAATATCGCCTGCGGTAGATTCGGCTGCTTCCACCTTGCCGAGTTTTTCAAAGAGAAACAGCTTTGCAACTTTCGCTTTTTTGACCGACATGCCCTGTGCCGTTTTCTCAACAACCACCACTGGGTCGTTCGGCTTGACCTTGCCTTTCATGATTCTACCAACAACGATTTTTCCCAAGTAGTCGTTGTAATCCAGCGAATTAACAAGCATTTGGAAGGGTGCTTCGGTGTCGGCTTCAGGGGCTGGAATCTTTTCCAAAATCATGTCGAGCAAAGGCGTAATATCTTTGCCTTCTTCCTCGAGTGTTCTTTTGGCGTAACCTTCTTTGCCTGAGGCGAAAATGTAGGGGAAGTCAATTTGCTCATCGTTTGCGCCTAAGTGAATGAAAAGGTCTAAAACTTCGTCAATCACTTGCATCGGACGTGCGTTCGGGCGGTCGACTTTATTGATTACGACAATCACTTTCAAACCCGCTTCAAGTGCGCGGCGAAGCACGAATTTCGTTTGTGGCATCGGTCCTTCGAGCGCGTCGACGAGTAAGAGTGCGCCGTCGACCATTTTCAAAATGCGCTCGACTTCGCCACCGAAATCGGCGTGTCCTGGCGTATCGACGATATTCACCTTGTGATTTTTGTAGTTGTAGCCCGCGTTCTTGGCGAAAATGGTAATGCCGCGTTCTCTTTCTTGCGGGTCGGAGTCCATAATTCGCTCCTCGACTTTTTGATTTTCTCGGAACGTGCCAGTTTGTTTGAGAATCGCATCAACGAGCGTGGTCTTTCCATGGTCAACATGAGCGATAATAGCAATGTTGCGAATGTCTTCGCGGCGACGAACGGTCATATAATTTGTGATTAAAAATAGGTTGCGATATACAGCGAAATGGACTACGGATTTTGAAAATTGGGCGCAAATATACGCCTTTATCACGAGAAGTCTAAACGGCACCGATTTGCGATTCGTTCAGGTCGTTTTAAGTTTTCTTTACACGATGTTTAATTTGCAAGAAACCGATAACTTCGCAAGTTCAATCCTTCAACGGTCTATCACAACGCAACATGATGAAGAACGCATCCCATATTCTCCTTGTCGATGATGAGCCGCTTATTCTCTCATCAATGCGCGATTTATTGGAAGTCGACTATGTTGTTCATACAGCAGAAGACGGACAAAAGGCATTGGAGATTTTATCTAAGAATCCGATTAAGGTATTGATTAGCGACGAGCGCATGCCTCAAATGCGTGGGCATCAATTGCTCAAACGTGCTAAGCAAGTCAGTCCGAACACGATTCGCATTTTGCTGACAGGCTACGCCGACTTGGAAAGCGTGATGAACTCTGTGAACGCAGGCGAAATTTTTCGATACCTCAACAAGCCCTGCCGCAACGACGCACTCTTGAATGTCGTCCGACTTGGCGTCCAAATCTATGACCGGCTTGCATCGCTCAAACCAGTTACACCTGCCAACACCGCATCCAAAGATGACCTTAAACCAGACCTTTCCCTTCCCAAATACGATGTGTTGTTCGTCGGATTTACGCCAGACGATATTGCACGACTTCAACTTCGGCTTTCTAAACAGTTTACCATTCGCACAACGCTCACCGCCGCCGACGCTTTGAAGATGATTACCGAGATACTGCCCGCCATTGTTGTGAGCGAACTACGGTTAGATGATTACGAGGGACTGGATTTTTTGAAATCGGTTGTTACTGAACATCCACAATTAGTGATTATTGTGCTAACCGACACCGTCGATGTGAGTTTGATTACCCAAGCCGTCAATGAACTCAATGTCTTTCGTTACTTGCCGAAATCCGCTACACAAGCCGATTTGGAGCGCGCCCTTTTAGATGCAGCTACGAAAAGCAGGATTTACCGCGCACAGCCCAGTGCGAATTTGAAATTCACCGCCTCCCTAATTGAGCCACCGAAGAAAACCCCACCGCCAACTTCGGAACTGCTCCATCGCTTGCAGTCAGTTCGAGACCAATTGAAAAAGCGTTGATAATGCTTCGCACCTGCAAGCAAATTCCGTCGCCAAACTCATTTTGATTCTCAGATGCGCGAACTCGCTAATTGAGGGAAAACAAATCAAACTTGCAGGAAATAACGGTAACATCGCTAATCTCAACCTGCATTTACGATGGATTACCTGCTTCTGACCGACTCTGCCACATCACCACGCCCGACAAAATCAAAGCAATAAGAACAAGCATATTCGCAAAAATCGCCAACACCTTGCCTGTATTAAACGCGCTTGATTCATACACAAACTTCACATCGTGTGTTCCCTTCGGCACAAGCACGCCGCGAAAGGCGTAATTGGTCTTGTAGACCGTTGTCTCTCTGCCGTCAATCAAGCACTTCCAGCCTTTGTCGTAAAAAATTTCGCTTACAAACAGAAAACTGTTTGCGCTCGTCTTCACGATCAATTCGAGGTGATGAATGCCTGCACTTTTCACTTCCACGCTCGAGAGGCTATCGGGTGCGTCAACAGTTGGAGCATCAACTTCTACGAAGGCTTTTTCGCGCGGATTGAAATCTTGCCGCTCAATGTGTTTCAAAATTTCGGGCACGGTGGCTTTCTCAACAGATTTTACAAGCCATGCGCGTGGCGTTGGGTTTTCGCGTGCCATCACAACTCGACTGCCTTCAAACACCGTCTTGAAGCCTTCGAGCGTTGTTGGCTTATCCACGATGATGTATTTGAGATTGAGCAAATCCATCAAGACCGCGTTGGTGAAAAAGGTTGGCGTTTCTGTATTGCCGTTGCCAAAGAGTTCAATCAAATCTTGATAGATGCGCATTTTCGCACCTTGATAACCGCCGACCGATTCCAAGCGGAAGTAGGCATACCAATTGGCATCGTTCTCGCGCAAGAGTGGTAGGATTCTAAATTTCGTTTTGTCTTGCTCGAGAAAGGCGACGTAATCGGGCTTCTCGAAGACTTTCTTTTCGGCTTGCAGGGGCTGTGCGCCTTTGAGCAGGTCGGCATCGGCGCGCCAATAGTCGACCATCACGACCAAGAGCAACGCACCTTGAAACACAGTTTTTGAGAGCGTGCGATTGATGAAGAAATATGCCAGCATCATCGTTGTGCCCATAATTAAGAGCGAGAGCATCATGTCGGTTTTTGCCATATCGAAAATCTTGAACTGCGATTCGTAGGCTTGAATCACCGACGGATTTTGATACTGCGCCACAAGTTGCTTACCTCTATCGCTCTTGGCAATTTGTTGAATGTAATCTTGCTTGCACCCCGAAAAGCCCAAAATACCGACAAGCGCGACCGCCACGCTTGCATAACTGATTTTTTGAAAGAGCGATTTTAGTTCGTCGCTTGCCGTTTCGCGCATCTCGTAAAGTGCCTTGACGCCGTAGCCTGCAAGAATGCACGCAGAAAGCGCAGTTAAAATCAAAATCATCGATGGCGCACGGAACTTGTTGAAGAACGGCGCAAAGTAAAAGAGAAAATCATAAACCAGCGGGAAATACTTCCCAAACGAGACCACAAGCGCAAATGTGCCGACCGCAAACATGGCTTGCACAAATCGGTCACGCCAGTATCGCACCAATCCAATGATGGCAAAGATGAGAATCACAACGCCGAAAAATTGCGGACACATCGTAAAAGGTTGCGGTCCCCAATAACTCGCATTGCCGTATCCGAAATAAGACGGCGCGAAAAAGGTCAAGACTTCCTCGACGCCAAACGACCAACTTGTTGCGTAGTCATAACTCAATCCGCCTTTTGAATCGGCTTTGCTTTGCGTCGAGGTTTGTTCAGTTGCCAATTCGGGATAGATGCTGGTTACGCTTGCCGCGCCACGAATCGAATAGGGCGAGTATTCGGCGACGGCGAGATAAGTATCGGCGAACATCATCACTGCCAGCAGTGCCGCTACTGCCATGCCGCCTGCACTGCGAAGCCAAGCCACGATTGGCTCTTTTTTGACCAAAGCGTAAATGAGCTCGACGAGCAAGTAAATTCCTGCGAAAAGTCCGCCGTAGTAAATCATTTGCACGTGCGTTGAGCCAAAAAGGAGCGAGAGCACACACGAGAGCAGTGCCGTATTGAGCAACATGGATTTCCAATTTTCCGATTGACGCAATCGTTCTGCAAAGACGAGTAAATAAGGGTAAAGCGAGGCGGCAGTAATTTTCGTGTTATGTCCGACCGTAATCCACACCACCGAGAGCGTTGCGAGCATTGCGCCGATTGCACCAACAAGCGATTGAAACGGTGAACATTGCTTTGTGCGCAAGAGCCAATAGATTCCCGCACCAAACACGAAGTAAAACAAGACGACAGATACGCTCTCTGGGGTCGCGGTTATTGCTGTGAAAACTTTTACGATACCTTTCCAAACTACCGTGTGAGTAACATCATACCACCGTTCTGCTTGAACGAAAAGACTGCCGAGCGACGGCATGCCACTGAACACAAATGGAATCCACTGCGGTTGAATGCCTTCGGCTTTGGCATCACGGACGAAAGTTTGAGTGGCTAATGAAGCCGTGTTATCGGGCACAACAAACGATTTGCCTTGAAACACAATCGGCGAGAAAACAATCAAGGTCAGAACCAAAAGAAACAACACTGCGGCGAGGTCTTGATATTTTTCGGGAATGAGCGATGGTTCGGGCGCGAGTGTCTTTCTGGGCTTCGAAGACTTTGACGTTGATGATTTTGAACTTTGTATCTTTGGTTGCGACATTTGTGTTTATCTTAAATGACTACAAAAATTGTTCGGCAAATCTACAAAAGGAATCTTTCATCGCGTATTTTTCCTAACACAACCTTTCAAACATAACCAACTCTGCTAAATGCCCACTTGCATCATCTGCGGACACGCACACACTTCTTCTACTTACTACACAGCCAAAGAAATGATGTTCGGCATGCGCGATACCTTTACCTATTTTGAATGCGAGCATTGCGGTTGCGTTCAGATTGTAGCACCGCCTGAAGACCTTTCAAAATACTATCCCCAAACTTACTACTCGTATCATGCAACGCCTTTGGTTGACCCACCTTTGAAACGATTTTTGAAAACCCAACGCATGAACTTTGTGCTCACGGGCAAGGGGCTTATCGGTCGCCTGATGTATCAACTGACTGGGGTGCCTGATATTTTGAAATGGATGAAACATTCATCGCTCAATCTTGATTCAAAAATTTTAGATGTCGGATGCGGGGCGGGCGTTTTTCTGCTTGAACTGCATCAATTAGGATTCAAACACGTGCAAGGCGTCGACCCTTTCTTGGAAAGCGATATTTTCTACAACAACGGCGTGAAGATTTGGAAAAAAGAGTTGAAAGATATGACCGACACTTTCGACCTTATCATGTTTCACCACTCGTTGGAGCATATCTCAACGCCACACGCCTATTTAGAGATTGCTCGAAAACTGCTCACGCCGAACGGTGTTGTGCTCATTCGTGTGCCTCTTGCAGGTACTTTTGCTTGGAAACACTATGGCGTTAATTGGGTTCAACTCGACCCGCCGCGTCATCTCTTTCTGCCGACCGTCAAGAGCATGTACCTTTTAGCCGAACAGTGCGGCTTTGAAATTTTCAAGACCGAATTCGACTCAACCGAGTTTCAATTTTGGGGAAGCGAACAATATCTCAAAGACATTCCGCTTAACGACCTGCGCTCTTACTCGAAAAACCCCGAACAGTCTATCTTTTCAAGTGCCGACATTGCGGCTTTCAGAGCGCGTGCCGAAGCCCTGAATTGCGAAGAACAAGGCGACTCCGCATGTTTTTATCTCCGCAAAATTTAGCCGAGATACGAGAGCAGTTTTTCTTTCATCACATGATGACTGAACTGCTGCAACTTTTCCTCCGAAACTTCTGCAACTGTTCTGTAAAAGGTTGAGTCGTCCAACAGTCGTTTCCCAAGTTCAACCGCCTCTTGGAGTTGGAATTCATTTTCTAAGGTGGTGTGAGGAAACAATTCTTCGGCGTGCCCTGTTGAGCGCGTGGTGATAATTGGCACTTGCAACGCGGCGGCATCTAAGACATATCGCCCCCAAGTAAATCGGTCATCAAGGTTAATCCACAACAGCGATGAAGCATTGTCGGCAAGGTATTGCTCAATACCGACCTCTCTGTATATCGTTAAAGCCTCATCAGCGTAAACTTTTTTCACGAAATCGTGATACTTGTTTGGATTAAACGAGCGGTGCACAACCCAGTTTTCTTTTATTGTTCCGAACCTGCGCGTAATGCGCTTTTCATATCCATAGTATTCAATGCCAAGATTTTTAGCGACGAAGTAGTCGTTCCATCGCTTGGAGAGCATTGGGCAAATGAACGCTCGACGAAGTCGCTTTTCAATTGGCACGCGCAGTTTGATAATGTTTTGAACAGGGTAGGGAATACCGATGTATTTACATGGTTTGACAGTCAAGGCTTGGAAAAAGGAGACTGTATAGCGATTAATCACATTTACAAAATCTGATGCATCTAACGCCCTACGAATGAGGGGTAAAGGTTTCAAATAGTCAGTAGCTGAGCCTTCTATCAGCGACACCCACTTGACCGATGCGGGGCGTGTTTCAGCCAACGAAACAATTTTCGGCAAATAATTCACACCGATATGGTTCGTATTTGCAATGACTAAATCATACTCTGCAATATCCTTTGGTGTTGCTTCATCATAACCGATGTAATCGCCCTCAAACGCATAAACCCACGCTTCTACGCCGTTTTCAGTGCCGTATTGCCGACCTTTTGCCGGCCACCTTCCACGAGTTGATGCCATTAACAAAGCGCGCATGTTTGTTCCTTCAAATAGGGTATTGCTCGTTCACTTTTTGCTGTTAAAGTTTGGCATCACACCGAGATTGTAAAAAAGAAACGCATATACATCAGCCGTTTCTTCAATGGCTTTTTCGGTTGAACTTGCGCCGTGTCCCGATTTCACTGCAATGCGAATGAGCACAGGATTTTCGCCACGATGCTTTTCTTGCAATGCCGCCGCAAATTTGAACGAGTGTGCAGGCACAACGCGGTCGTCGTGGTCGGCAGTCGTAATCAGCGTTGCAGGATAGGAAACGCCTTCTTTCAAATTGTGAAGTGGTGAATATCGATAGAGGTATTCAAACTCTTCTTTGCTGGCTTCGCTCGAGCCATATTCGGCAATCCAGTTCCAGCCAATCGTGAATTTTTGAAAGCGAAGCATATCCATCACGCCAACGGCAGGCAAGGCAACTTTGAAGAGTTCAGGACGCTGACACATCACCGCGCCAACGAGCAAGCCGCCATTTGAGCCACCCTTCATCGCCAATTTTTCCGAGCGCGTGTATTTTTCTTTGATGAGATACTCTGCTGCTGCAATAAAATCATCAAACACATTTTGCTTATTGAACTTCATGCCGGCTTTGTGCCACGCCTCGCCATATTCGTTGCCACCGCGCAAATTCACTTGCACATAAATCACGCCTTGTTCCAAGAGCGCAATGTTGAGCGGATTGAACGACGGCAACAAACTCACATTGAATCCGCCGTAGCCATACATCAGCGTTGGGTTATTTCCATCTTGCACAATGCCTTTCTTATGCACCAAAAACATTGGCACTTTTGTGCCGTCTTTGCTTGTGAAAAAAACTTGTTTGGTTTCGTAGTCTTCGGGATTGAATTTCAGTTCAGGCTTGCGGAAGACAGTCGAGGTTTTGGACGCAATGTCGTAGCGATAAATCGTCGGCGGGAATGTGAAAGAGGTAAAGGTATAGAAAACGAATTTATCATCGGCTTCTCCGCCGAAGCCGCTGGCAGTGCCGAGTGCAGGCAATTCCACTTCATTTTCAAAGGTGCCATCGAGCGCGTGAACATAGACGCGCGTCGAGACGTCTTTCATGTAGAGTGCAAAAATTTTTCCGCCGCCGGTTGTAACATACTGCAAGGCTTCGGGCTTTTCAGCAATCACAGTTTGCCAATTTTTCATGTCAGGATTTTTGGAAGAGCATCGCATGACTTTTTCATTCGGCGCATCGTGATTTGTTGTGATGAGAAAATCGTTGCCGATGTTGTCGACAATGCTGTAAGAGAAATCCGTAATCTCACTAACGATAGGCTTAAAGTTTTTTTCGCCACGTCGTTTGAAGTAAAGTGCGTTGCCTTGTTTTCCTGACCCTCTATCGGAAATGCTCAAAAAAGTGAATTGTTCATCTTCGCTTGTGAAGGCAAAATGAAAGCGTTGCGGGTGTGCTTTGTCTTCAAAAACAAGTTCATCTTGTGATTGCGGCGTGCCAACCTTGTGATAATAAACTTGGTGAAATTCGTTTTTCGCCGAAAGTTCTTTTTTGTCTGACGGTTCAGGATAGCGGCTGTAATAAAAGCCATCGCCTTCCCAAGCAATCCCAGAAACCTTCACCCAGTTTAGCGTATCGGGAAGTTGCTTTTTCGTAGCAAGTTCCATCACGTAATATGTTTGCCAGTCCGAGCCGCCTTTGGAAATGCCGTAGGCAGCATATTTAGCATCTTTGGAAACGGCAAATGCACCTAAGCGCGATGTGCCATCTTCGGAAAAAGTGTTCGGGTCTAAGAGCACTTCGGGCGTGCCGTCAAGTCCCGTTTGCATATAAAGCACGCTTTGATTTTGCAAGCCGTCATTTTTGTAGAAGAAAAAGTAATCGCCTTTGCGGAACGGCGCAGAGTATTTCGGATAGTTGTAAATCTCCGTCAGTCGTGCTTTGAGCGCATTGCGAAAGGGGATTTTTTCCAAGTAGGCAAAGGTTACTTTGTTTTGCGCTTCTACCCATTTAGCAGTGGCTTCAGATGTATCGTCTTCGAGCCAGCGATAATCGTCGCGCACTTCTGTGCCAAAGTAGTTGTCAACTTGATTGACTTTTTCTGTTTTTGGATAGTTCAATTTTGGTGATGAGCAGTTAAGTGTGAGCAAAGTAAGCATAGCGATGAGCGAAAGTTGTATCCGCATTGTGAAGTCAAGATTGTTTGAGAAGTTTTGCCGCTTCTATGGCAAAGTATGTAAAAATAAGTTTTGCGCCTGCGCGTTTCATCGAGAGGAGCGTTTCCATCATGACGCGCTCGCCGTCAATCCAGCCGTTTTGTGCCGCCGCTTTTATCATTGAGTATTCACCTGAGACGTTGTAGACCGCAATCGGCGTTTCAATCCGCTCGCGCGCACGGCGCACAATATCCAAATACACCATTGCAGGCTTGACCATTACAATATCTGCGCCTTCGGAAATATCGAGTTCAATTTCGCGCATCGCTTCGTCTGAATTGGCAGGATTCATTTGATAGGTTTTCTTGTCGCCGAACTTCGGAGCGGAGTGCAACGCCTCACGGAACGGTGCATAAAAACTGGACGCATATTTGGCTGAATACGCCATAATCGCCACATCGATAAATCCTTCGTCGTCTAATGCTTCGCGAATTGCGCCGACTCTGCCGTCCATCATATCGCTTGGTGCAACGACATCGGCACCGCATTCTGCATGCGAGCATGCCATTTCGCAAAGCACTTCGACGGTTTCGTCGTTCAAGATTTTTCCGTCTTTCACCAAGCCATCGTGTCCGTGCGAGGTGAAGGGGTCTAAGGCAATATCGGTCATCACACAGAGGTCAGGAAATTCTTTTTTAATGGCGCGAATGCCACGTTGAATCAAGCCTTTTGGGTTCAAGGCTTCCGAGCCAGTTTCATCTTTTTTATCGGGAACGCCAAACAAATCAATGGCTCTAATGCCGAGCGTCTGTAACTCTTCACACACTTTGAGTGCGTTATCGATGGAGTAGCGAAAGATGTTCGGCATGGAGGCGACTTCTTCTTGCTTGTTCGTTCCTTCAATGAGAAAAAGCGGAAAGACGAAATCACTCGTGTGCAGGGTGGTTTCTTGGGTTAAATCGCGAATGGCTTTTGAGGTGCGCAGTCGGCGCGGACGATGGGTTAAATCAAGCATGGGTTTGATACAGTCTTCGTTCTTTGATGTAGGTTAAAATTGCCTGAGGCATTTCGCCGTTTGGATAAATCCCTTTTGAGAGTTTCGCGCGAAGTTCTGTTGAGGCTTCGTCAACAGCAAGCGGAACATGGTAAATACGCGCCTCTTTAGGCGGCGTGAAATCTAACGGCATGTTGAGATTCGGTCGTTCAAACACAACGAGCGTGGCGCGTCTTAAAATCTCTTCGTAGCGTTTCCACTTTGAAAAGGTGCGAAAGTTATCTTCGCCAATCGCAAGCAAGAGTTCTGCTTGTGGGTAAACTTGTTCGAGATGCTCGAGCGTTTCAATCGTGTAAGAGGGTTCTTTTCGCCTGAGTTCCCAATCGCTGACTTCGGCGATGTTGCCTGTGGCATTGAGTTCATCGGCAAGTAGGCGCGTCATGGCGAGGCGATGTTCGTCAGAAGTTTCTTGTTCTGCCTTCAACGGATTTTTCGAGACGCTGAAAATGAGTTTATCAGGCTTAAAGCGTTCGCGTAACAACAAGGCGACGGCGAGGTGTCCGTTGTGAGGTGGGTTGAACGAGCCGCCGAAGAATGCAACTTTCATGTGCTCCGATTTCGGCTTATTCTTCGGCAAGTTGTGCTTGTTTGGAAGCCGTAATTGCGTCGTTCATTTTTTTGCGCATTTGCTCAACGATAGTGCGGCGTTCAGGAAAGGCATCGGCGTAGCGGTTGATGTCGTATTCAGCGTCGTCCCATTTTTCGCGAATGATAAGCGCATCAATTTTTCCGCGCAAAGCAGGCTCGGCATATTTGGTGTCGCCGAATTTGGAAAGCACTTCTTCGTAATACATCGTTGCCGCACGATAGGCTTGCAGTTGAACATATTGCTCTGCGGCATCGAAGAGTTTCTTTGCCAATTTGTTCCGACAAATTGCAATGCGCTCTTCAGCAATTTTTACTTTTTCAAATTGTTTCAACTTGTTTTGAAGTCGGCGAATCACGTCTTCGACTTGCGCTTTTTTATCGGTTTCTTGAACGCTCTTTAAGAGTTCTTGCGCTTCGGCGATTTCTTCGGCAACGCCTGCCGAGTCAGGAATCGGATAGGTGTCGATGTAGCCTTGATACTGAATAATTGCGCGGCGCGTGTAGTCTTGGTCGAGTTGCGGCTCGGGCGACATTTTGTAGTAGCACTCCGCAATTTGAAAATAGGCTTCTTGCGCGTAGGGCGACGACGGCACATTGCGCATCAAGGTTTGAAAGGCGTCAATGGCTAAAAGATATTGCTCACTTTTGAAGTAACTCATTCCCAAAAGAAATTGCACATCGTCTTCATATTCGGTGGCGCGGCTGGTGTAAGTGAGTTTGGAAAGTTCAAGTTGTGCGCCAAGATAATCGCCTTCGTCATACATCTTTTGCGCTTCACGAAAGATGACGGGAATAGAAGCGTTTTCGTCCGTTTTAGATGAGGTGCATGCACTCACAAACAGCACAAGAAATAAGCCAAGTAGAACGCGAGACATTCAGATATAAGTTAAAGGTTAATTGCTTCTGACGCTGAAAAAGAGATATACAATCACGCCGAGCGAGAGCGTGGTTAAAGTTGGCACGAGGGCTTTCTCGAGCCATGTTCGGCGTGGCGCAATCGTCGTTTCAGGATAGCGCGTATCGTTCAAACGTTCGAGGTCGCTTTGCGACAAGGTATCTCGTTTTTGCGCCGTTATTGATTTTGCGCTTTTCAGTTCGCTGTTCAACAATCGTTTCACAAATACCATTAGCGACACCGTGCGCACAAATTGACTGCTTCTTTCTTCTACGCTCACCGACGCCGATTGAATCTCATACCGCAGTTCTTGCGCCTGTTCCGACGGCGATTCTCGTAGCACCAATCCTTTTTCAAGCAGAGCCGATTGCAGGCGTAAATCTAATTCGCGTTTGAAGCCAATCGTTTTTTCGGGCGTGAAGATAATCGGCAAAGTCGTATCGGTCAATTCCCTCACGAGGCACTCCGAAAGGCAGTCCGCATATTGTTCAATCGTGGGTTTAGGTTGCGCTAAAAGTGAGATAGGCGCAAGCATTGAGACCATCACAAACTTTTTCACAAGTTGAATCAAAGGAAATTGAACACGGGCTGGATTTCAAACAAGACACGGAAAAATATCTGCAAGTCTGATGTGTTTAAGCCTGCGACATTATTGGCGTTGCGCCGCCAGACTTGGGTAAAGTTCAGTTCCGTATTGAACGAGTTATTGGGCTGATAGAAAAATCCGACCGTCCAAGCATATCGGTTCTCGACTTTTCGGTCACCTGTTACGAAAGGAATTGGTTCGTTATAGCCATCGCGGATGTTGTAAATGAAGTTTCCATTTGCATCTCTATCAAGCCAAGGCGTGGTGAAGGGTCCGTAGAGGTTGCCTTCGCCTTTGGCAATTGCAAGAAAGTTTGTTGAAAGGCGGAAATACTTTTTGAACCAGTGAGAAATTCCAAGTTCTGCCGAAAGGAAATCTGTGCCGAGCGGGTGCGCCAGCGGATTTGAGCGAACGACTCCACGTCCCGAGTTATTGACCGTGAGGCGTTGGTCGATAAAGCGATTGTGAAAGGTGCGGTTGCGTGTGCGCGTGAACTCGACGAAGATGTCCGTGCCGTAGATGTTCAAGGCTTTGAGCACATTGGCGGCGCGAATACCAAGCGTTCCAGCCCAAAGGTTCGGCTCGAGGTCTTCTTGCGCTTTTTTCTCGGCTTGCCAATCGTCGACGGTCAGACTGCCGTAGAAGTTCATATCGAAGGCGTAGATGCTGAAATCAGCACCGATGAGCGGATTGGTTTCTTCGAACTGTTCTGCAAACGAAAAGAGAAATGGGTTGATATGTCTTAAATCGGCGGGTCGGCGCACGCCGCTATGCAAGGTTGCTTGATAAATGCCGAGCCGAACTTTGCTGGCGAAGAGATTGAGGTCGACGCGCGTGGCGGCAAGGTACCGCTCGGTGTTGCCGTCTTTTCGAAATTGTCGTGTGAGCGTGTCGTATTTATCTAACTGCGCAAAAAAGTAAGTGAAGCGAAGGGTTCGAGAGACGAACTGAAATCCGATTTGGTCTAAGGGTCCGGCAGTAAAGTTCGTGATTAAACTATTGCGCCCGTAGCCCCATTGCACGTAGTCGCGCCCGAACTTTGCACGAAAATTTTTACTGTGATAAGCAATGAATGCTTGCTCTGTAAAGCCTGTTGAGCCTGCAAAATTTCTTGCGGGCACAAGCGTGAAGACACGCTCCGATTGCAAGATGGAATTGTTATAGACCGTGAAATGCTCGCCGAAGTGAAGCGTAAATCGGAAGCGCGTGCGAAAACGCGGACCGAATGTATTGCCACGTTCTTCGGGGAATTGAAACTGAGGCGGGTTGCCGTCGCGCTTATCGCCAATGAGTTCAGGACGTAAGCCGATGCGAAGCGCGCCGTCGGGGAAGGCTTCATCGCGTAGCCAATCGAGTTCGTCGGTGAGTTCTTGCTCGAGTTTATTAAAGAGCCAGAGTGTTACGCGGTCTTCGATGAGCGTTTTATCGGTTTCTAAAATGGCACGAGCGACATCGAGCCGTTCGTAAGGCTTCGCTACGTCGTAAAGTTTCGGCAAGTGTCCGCGCACGACGAGTTGCTCGATGATGTCGTAAGCCCAGTGTCCCGCAGGAAATGTTTCACCGCCGACGCTTGCGTGTGCGGGCGTTGAAGTCAAACCGATTGTGAAAACGAAAAGCAGTAAGAGGAGGGCGCGAAGAGAAAACGATGTGGTGCGCAAGGCAAATGCAATTTTAGTGTGAATGGAATTTTTGTTTTGATTAAAGTTACACAACGCCATCGAAAGCACCAATCTTTGAACGATTTCGGTTTAGGGTGATTGATTCGCCTTAAATTGCGCGCTGTGAAACAAAAGCACATCGACAAAATGCTGTGTCCAAAATTCAAAGGTGTTTCCGCCGTCATATTCGGCAACGGTGAACCGATTCGTCTTGGCTTTAAGGGCTTGGATGACACTTTCCGTTGCGGGGCGAAAATAGTCGTCTCTGCCAACCGTAAGATGAAATGTGAACGGCGCGAGCTTATCTTTCGGCGTCTTTTCAAGCATGGCAGTGATGTTATACTCTTGCCAAAAAGTTGGGTCGCCGCCGTCAAGTCGGGGTTCGTTGTATCGGCGGTTGAAGATTGGCATCGTTGCGCTAATAGATGAAAACTGCTTGCGCCCCTCTTCGGATTTCAGCACAAGAAAAAACGCAGCACTGCCTGCGCTCGAGACGCCTGTAATGCCGCGAAACTTCGAGTCGCCAATTGCTCGATAATCTTCTTCAACAGATTCAATTAACTCTCTGAGAAAAAAATCTTCATAGCGCAGTTTGCCATCTTTGGAATTGACATATTGCGAGCCGCGCTCTTCAGGGATTACCACAATCATTTCTTCCATCTTTCCTGAAAGAATCAGTGAGTCTAATTGTTCGGCGAGTTTGATTTCGCGCCAAAGTTCGGCACTTGCGCCGTGTGGCGAGAGCACATAAAGGCTTGGGTATTTTTTCCTTGTCCTTCGCATAAACGACGGCGGCAAATAGACCAACACTTTGACCTCGTCGTTCATAAACGCCGAGCGAATTGCAATTTCAAAGAAGCGCGATTGATTGCCGATTTCCTTCCATTCGCCTTTGACTTTGGCGAAGTGTCGCTCGTCGTAAGTTGTGATGAAGTGCTCGCCGTTTTTGTAGAGATGCGTTTCATAGTCAGCGACGTAGCGATTCGGCGCGCGTTCATAGACGACAAAGTCGCGATACACGGCACTTGCGCCTTGCACTTTCGGCAAAATGCTTTGCAAGAACAGGAGCTGTTCGCGATGCGCGGTGCCGTTGTTGAAATAGGCTTCGGAGAGAAAGAGCGTGTAGATGTCTAACTTACCTTCAAAGAGCGCATTATCCATTGCGCGCACAACCTTTTGCAATTCATCGCTCACCGATTTTGGTGCAATTTTCGAGGGCTTTTCCAACAACTTGGCTAACGCGACCTTGCTATAAATTCCGATTCTCGTTTTGTGCTTTCCGAAGCCTTCATAAATGCCTCCGTTCGGTGTACGACAGAAGACGCGCACGGCAATCGTGTTTTTCTTGCCATATTGAATGAGCGAATCAGGAATGATGTAAAGACGCGGCTCGAGGTCTTTGCCTGCCGTTACTTCGCCTGTGCGCCCAATCAAGACGCCGTTGAAGTAGGTTTCATCAACAGAAGCGATTTTTCCGAGCGCCAGCGTTAAGGTTCGCTCGCTTGCCGAAGGGGGAATCACAACCGACTTGCGATACACGCCGAATCCCGTAAAGCCTTCAAATCCCTTCTGCTTATCCCACGCTTCAGGCACATTGACAGTTTGCCACTTTGAATCGTCATAGTCGCTCCGCAGCATTTCTTGTGATGTGGCTTGTTCGCCTGTAAGCAGTTTCCATTTGCCTGTCAGCGAGAGTTCAACTTCGCGCGATTGCGCCAATAGAGGTTGAGCAAGGAAAAGAAACAGAACGGTAAGATTACTTCGCATTCGGCAATGGTTCAGATTTCTTTGAAGCGATTTTGGCAGGTGAAGCTTTTTGAGTCAAAGTATATCGACCTTTGTAGAGAAACCAGTTTAATTCTGCACCCAAAAGAAAAATAAGCGAGTTTGTCCACATCCAGAGCAGCATCGCAATCAGTTTTGCCAGCACATCGTAGGCGCGTGAAAACTGCGCGTTCTTGACAAAATCGCCGAACCAAATCGTGAGCAAAATCCATAGAAATGCCATTAGCATAGCGCCAGGCAAGAGATGCTCCAACTTGTGCCGAATCCGCAAAGAATACTTATAGACGATGAGCGTCGCCACAACAATGACAACAAAGGCTATCGGAAGACGCGCATATTGCACAAAGTGTTTCAGCCATTTCATTTTGTATTTGTAGTAAAGCACTTGCTCGAGCTCGACGCCAAACAGAAGCAAACTAAAAACCACCGTCAGCGCAACGCTCACAAGCAAGACGAGTTCAATCGCAATTTGCTGCCGCTTCAAAAAGCCATAGTTCGCCTTTATGCCGTAAATGCGTTCCATTGCTTTCATGATGGTCGTGAAAATTCCGGCGGAAGAAAAAAGCGTGATGAAAATGCTGAGCGTGAAAATGCCACCTTGACGCTCTGCAACGATTTTCTCGAGCGTCTTATCAATCGGATTGTAGATTTCTTTTGGAAGAATCTGCCCGATTAAATCCGACAGCGTCGAGATAGCTTCGGGCGATTGAATAAGCGAAAGGAAACTGACGAATAAAATCAATGCGGGAAACAGCGAGAGCGTTACGGAATACGCCATTTCCGATGCAAGTCCGACGCAATCATCGTCGTCGAAAATTTTCTTCAAAAAGATTTTCGTCGTCTCAAACCACTTCATGCGCACTTATTTTTTGGCGATGTAAAGAATGGCGGTTTCAAACGTCATGGTGTCGTAGCGGGCTTGGCGAAAGCCTGCGCGTTTGAGGTAAGCCAAAAAGTCTTCGCCCTGTGGAAACACGGCAACCGAGCGCGGTAGGTAGTCGTAAGCAAAATCCGACTTTGTAAACAGCGATGCCACTTTCGGTAGCATATGTTTGAAATACCATTGGTAAATGTTCTTGATAATGCCGTTGCGCGGAATCATCGGCTCCAGAATTGCCGCTACACCCTTTGGTTTCAAAACGCGATAAAATTCGTTCAAGCCTTGCTGTAAGTTTTCAAAGTTTCTCGCGCCGAAGCCTGCTGTAACAGCATCGAAGGTTTCATCTGGAAAGTTGAGCGATTCGGCTTCGCCAAGTTCGAAGCGAATGGTGGGCTTTTTAAGTCGAGCGCGTTTGAGCATTTCGTCGGAAAGGTCAATGCCAATAATGTCCGAGTTGGGAATTTTGGCAAGCATCACAGCAAGGTCGCCTGTGCCTGTGGCGACGTCTAAAATTTTCGGCGCCTCATGCGAAGGCAAGTTGGCTCTGACTTTGCGCACGGTTTGCCAACGCCAATAAATATCGGTGCCGCCGCTAAGGAAGTGATTGAGAAAATCGTAGGTCGGTGCAATTTCATCGAACATCGCACGAATTTTCTTCTGCGATTTTTCTTGCACGAGCGCGTCGGCTTTTGATGGTGTTGGGTTCATATTTTTTGGCATTGACTTTCTGGGTTGCTATCCATTTTTCCGATAGGCTGTTTCAGCATCGAAGACAAGTTTATCGACAATCTGAAATGAGCCATCGTCTTCGACTTTTCGGAAGAAACATGATTCATAGCCCGTGTGGCACGCGCCACCCTTTTGCGTAATTTTGAAGACGAGCGCGTCGCCATCGCAATCAATCAAGACCTCTTTAACATCTTGCGTGTTGCCCGACGTTGCGCCTTTGCGCCAAAGTTCTTTTCGGCTTCGACTCCAATAGCACATCTTGCGCTCTTTGAGCGTGATTTCCAAACTTTCGCGGTTCATATACGCCAGCATCAAAATTTTTCCTGTTTCAGCGTCTTGCGCAATCGCAGGCACAAGCCCGTCTTTGTCAAATTTAACGGCGTCGAGAAATGATTGGATTGAATTGGTCATCTCTGTGAGTGTTTGAATGATTGAATGAGTGAATCTATTTGCGCATGCTTCTTCACGCTTTTTGAGAGCGCAAGAAGTGCATTTTTGTAGGATAAAATTTGGTTCTTGCTTGCGTCAACAACAAGCGAGAGTTTGCCGACATGTTCGCCCTCACTTCCCGAAGATACGGCGAGCGTTTGTCCAATCCGCAAGGGTTTTTCGCGCGCTAAACGTTCATCGGTCGAAATGATGAGATGAAATTCAGGAAAGCGTTTGGCAAGCGATTGCTCCGCCTCGTAATCTTGCGAACGTAAGAGAAGCACAATCAGATTTGGCTGTTCATTTTTGATATGGACAAGCGTTTTTGAAAGTTCTTCTTCAATCGGAACGAGCGAAAGGTCAGCGCGAAGTTCATCGGGTAAGTTTTGAAACGCACTTTCCGACAGCACGCCTGTAACGGCAACACGCAAGCCCTCGAAGGCAAAGATTTGAAACGGCGGCGTGAGCCGATGCCCCTTTTTATCGCGCAAGTTGGCCGATACGAAATTGAGTTTGCGTCCGTTTTCTTTCCAAAAGTTTAATCCGTAAGAAAATTCTTGCTCGCCCAAATTCATCAGACTGTATGAAAGTTTTTCGGTCAGCGAAATGAGCAACTTCTCTTGCGCTTCGTTTTTGCGATATGGCGAGCAGAGATTGCCCGCATCCAAGATAAGTGTGTTACCATTTTGGTGTTGCTCAAAGACGGTTTTACGACGCGCCAGACCACCCAGCCCGTCCTTTGAACACGGACATTCTTCCAAGTAGCCGTTAGTATTGGCAGTGTAAAGAATCGTGAGCGATTGAATGCGTGATGGTTGTGAAAACGCTTCAACATTGAAAAGCAATAAGAGACAGAGTATAGCACAGCGCCACGCCCTTATAGATTTGCGCATCATAGATATGCACGGTTGGACGTTATTCTTCGAAGACAATTTCACGCGCATCGATAACGCTCCCGTATTGACAGAGAAGTTTGTTGTGGACTTTGCCATTAGCGTCTTTAATGCGGACGGGGCAGCCGTAGCAAATGCCAATTCCGCACCCCATTGTTGATTCAATCGAGACTTCGCACGGAATTTCGTGAGCATTGCAAAATTTGGAAAGTGCGTTCAGCATCGGGTTCGGTCCGCACGCAAACACACGAAGCCGCTTGCCTTTCAGCGAGGGCAAAATTGACGAGAAGAGCGAAACCACATTGCCCTTGAAGCCTGCTGTGCCGTCGTCGGTCGCCAAATGCACATTGGTGAGGTATCGTGTTACGAGTTCTTCTGCTGTTCTTGCGCCGACAATGTTGAGCACATCTTTGCCTCTTGCGCGTAAGGTTTCTTCGAGCATGGCCATTGGCGCAACGCCGATTCCCCCCGAAATCAATATGCCCAAGTCGAAATCGTCTTTATCGTAGCCGAACGAGTTTCCAAGTGGCGCAAGCGTTTGCAATGTTTCGCCTGCTTTGACGCGGTAAAGAATTCTTGTTCCGATTCCAACGACTTTACTCATAATTTCAATTTGCTCGCCCACAACACGATGAATGCTGAACGGACGGCGCAAAAGCGGAAAAAGCGAATCGTTTACTTTGATTTCCATAAACTGCCCTGCCTTGAAACGCGAAGCCACTTCGGGCGCATGAAGCACAATCACGTTGATGCTTGGCGTGAGTTGCTCGTTTGAAATCACTTCAAGCGCAAGGTCGAAAATTTCGTTATCAGTTTCTATTTGCATGAGTTTGTTACTTTTGTTGTTGGACTATTTTTCGCCGTCGGATTGTGGCTTGTTCGGGTCATCTTCACTTGGCTTTTCGCCCTTGTTTGGTGATGGCGGAGCAAGTGGCTCTTCGTCTTTTCTTACACCTTTATTTTTCTCAAACGGATTTTTCTTAGGCTGTTTGTCAGGTTGCTCTTGTGGTTTTGTTGGCGGCGTGGATTGGTTTTTCAGAGAGCCGCTTGGCGTTTGTTTTGCGGTTGTATCGGCAAGCGCGGCGAGCGAATCGCGTATGGCTTTTGCGGCTTGCAAGGTCGGCTCAATAAACTTTGCTTCTTCGGATTCAGGATAAAGCGACGCTAAGAGTTTGTATTGCGACAAGGCAGAATCAGGACGGGAAAATTTTTCATACAGCAAATAAGCAATCGCAAGCAGTGCTTTTGGGCGAAGGTCGGACGACGGAAACTGCTTGTAAAGCGAATCAAGGGCGCGAAGTGCAAGGTCGTATCGACTGCTATCAATCAGCGCAAAGGCTTGTAAATATAAGGCTCTATCAGGCTTGATGCTTTCTTCAACGATGGGCAGTCCGTAATACTCACGAATGCGGTTGGCGTATCGGCTGTTCGGATAAGAGGCGAGAATCACGCGATAAAGCGAATCCATTTTTTTCTCTTGATTGATGGTGCGATAAACATCAGCCATTGAGAAAAGGAGCGGCACTTTGGCGTTCTCGACTTGTTGCTTCAAGGTATCCGAAAGGTTAAAAATAGTGTTGAAACAATACCGGAACGCGCGTTCATACCACACAATTGCTGAATCGGGCATGGGCAGGGTGAGGTGATAAAAGTTGCCAATGGCGGCGGTTCTGTCTAAAAAATCTTTGTGATACTTGACGAAGGTAATGGTGTCGCGTGCAGGTGCGAGAGTAAATTTTTGCCGACGCTGTTGCTCTACTGCGCCGCCAGCAGTTTCGGCAAAGACATCGCGTCCGCCTAACGCAAGGGTAACACTTCGCCGATATTCTTTGCGCGATCGCCTTTTCAGTTGCGTGCTTTCATCGTTCTTGCTTGCAACAGCGGTAGAGTCGATTTTCTTTGTCGTGTCTTTTTCAAGCGGTTTCAAAATGCCGAGTTTGAGCACGCTATCAATAACAGCGCGCTCTTCATAGAGGCTTAAAATTTTATCCATCTTTGCGAAGGCTTCTTCGGCAAGCTCTTTGATTTCGCCTTGTGAATACTCAATTCTTGAACTGTCGTAAAAAGCACGCGCCGTCTCAAAATCCATGGTGATTTCTTGCTTGATGCGCCCAAGTTGGTAGTAACTTTTTGCAGACGCTTCGGTCTTTTTTGCACGGCGAATAATCTCGATGTAAAGGTCAATGGCTTTGCCTAATCGGTCTTGCTGGGCGAAGCACTCGGCAAGTTCGTAGCGGATTTCGGCGAACTTGACATAGTTTTTATCGTCGTCTAACATTTTTTGTAATCGCTTTTCGGCTTCGCGAACGTTGCCCTGCCTGCGCAGGTCGATGGCGTAGTTGAGTTGTGCGGCGTAGAGCACTTCGTAGACGGGCGGGTCTAAATCAATCACGATTTGATAGGCGCGGGCGGCATCGCGGAAGCGCCCAAGTCGGTCGTAAATTTTCGCTAGCGCGAAGGCGGCACGCGATTTCAAGTTTTCGTCTTTAACGAGCTGTAGTCCTTTCTCGATTTCTTCCGCCGCTTCTTCCAACTTTTCATCTTTAATCGCCAGTTCCGCAAGTGCAAAGTACGCATCGGCTTTGACGGCATCGCTCGTTTTTCGCGACTCAATCACTGAGCCTAAAATTGATTTTGCCTCTTCGCTTTGTTGGAGTTGCGCCAGCGTTCTGCCATACCAAAATGTGGCTTCATCGACCACATCGCCATCGGGATAGTTCGTAATAATTTCCTTGAACTTGCGCTCTGCCGCTTCCAGACTCTTCAAGTGGTAATATGCCTTTCCCATCAACAGTAGCGCATTATCGGCAAGCCCGCTGACGGGGTGAGAGGTGAGCACAATCGAAGTTTTTTTGACGACAAGGTCAAAGAATTGCTTTCCTGATGCTGCACTTTCAATCGAGGGAAAAATTTCTAACGGCGCGTCTTTATCGTATTTGAGCGAACTTTCAATCGCACGCATGCCGCGTTGATACTCAATGCGCGCGTTGTAATACGCATTGAAAAAAGCCGTGAAGTTGTGATACGCTCTTCCGACAAAACTATCGTCGTCGCGTGCGCACGAGGTCAAGAAAAACGCAAAGAGCGCGAGCGGAAGTATGAAAAATTTTTGACGATTCAAGTTCAAATTCGTATTCAAATTGCGCGCTGATGTGCCAATCGGTTTCGCAGAAAAGTGAAGTTATGAAAATTTCATGCAGGGAACAGTTCCAAAATCCGCACATTTCTTTTCCAACTTTTGATATTCAATTTAGTTTTGTCCAACCACGCCGATTGAAATCGTAATAAATCCCTGCCGCCGCGCCGACGCCAATCGCACAAAGCAACGCGCCATAAAGCCACTGCCCGAAAATGAATTTTCCAATGCCAAACAAAAACGCATAGACCAACACCACGCCCAAAAACCAATTCAGGAACAGCGAGAAATAACTGCCATCGGATTTTACTTCGGGAAGGAGGTCGGAAATCGGCTTCCAAAATGCACCGCCGACGCGCGTGCGGCGATAAAAATTTTTCAAATGCTCAACGCTTTCAGGC
>CALKXI010000012.1 GCA_938003965.1 uncultured Chlorobiales bacterium | reverse complement strand
AGCAAGAGATGACTAAGCAAGAGGTTCGTCCCTTTGCTAAACTGCCGCAACAAATTCCGCCAAGTCATTGCCGCATTTCAGGCACCATTTCAACGATTGATAGCACACGCTCCCCTGACACGCAAAGCCCCTGTGCCAAAGCCCCGTGTAAAGCCAAAGTGAAAGTCAACAAAATTTTAGGATACGGCTCTGGCTTTACGAACCCGCTCACCGAAGGAAGCGAAGTCGAAATGACCTTCGTCTTCACGCTTGCGCCGACCACCAAAGAACTTTTCCCGAACCTTGACGCCCGATACAAGGGCTTAAAGCAAGGTGATACCTTTCAAGCCGACGTGCAGTTGCAACAGCGACTCGGCGACAGTTCGCCCTCGCTCGTTGTGATGAGTTATGAAGTCAAGTAATTGTTAACTCAAACCCATTTTGAAGTATGAACCGCGACCGAAATCTCCTTTGGATAGCACTTTTCCTTCTTGCTGCTGCATTGCTAACTGTCAAATGGCTTTCTCCAACAAATCTGCTTACAAGCAAAGCCTCGACCAAGCTCCCTTCTGTGAAGTCCGTTGTTGGGACGAAAGAAAACCCACGTGCGCGCACCGAATATGAAGTGCGAAAACTGATTGACCCTGTAACGAAGCAAATTCCGCGCGATATTCGTCGCCTTGAATTAGAATATGCCGAAACCTTGCCTGTGGTTGATGAATCGTCGTTGGAATCTTTCAGTTGGACGCATCGCGGACCGTGGAATGTCGGTGGAAGGACGCGCGCCCTTGCACTTGACATTTCTGACCCCAACGAGCAAACGATTTTAGCGGGCGGGGTATCGGGCGGCATGTGGCGGAGCACGAACGGTGGCTCGAGTTGGACACGCACGACCGACGCCTCACAACTGCAAAGCGTAACGTGCATTGCGCAAGACACGCGCCCTGGCAAAACCAACATCTGGTATTACGGCACAGGGGAATTTATCGGTAACTCTGCCAGCGGCGGCGATGCATTTTTCAAGGGCGACGGCATTTTCAAATCCACAAACGGCGGACTCTCTTGGACGCCACTTGCCTCAACGGTTTCAGGCACGCCACAGACATTTGATCGCGTAACCGATTTCATTTACAACATCACGATTGACCCCTCCAACACAACACAAGATGAAGTTTATGCCGCGTGCTACGGCGCAGTGATACGCTCGACCGACGGAGGCAACTCTTGGAACATTGTGCTTAGCGGGCTTGGCAATCCGAATCAAGCTATTGCCACCGACGTGGCGGTTACATCAACGGGCGTCGTATATGCAACCGTCAGCGACAACAGTTCCAGCACGAAAGGCATCTTCCGCTCGACCGACGGCGTAAATTGGACCAACATCACGCCAACGAACTTTCCCGCGACCTATCGGCGAATCGTCATCGGCATTGCGCCTTCAAATGAAAACATCGTGTATTTTTTAGGCGAAACACCAGGTAGCGGAAAATTCAACCCGGTAGATGATGAATGGGCGAGTCTCTGGCGTTATGATGCATCAGGAAATAGTTGGAACAATCGTTCGGCAAACTTACCCGCATTTGGAGCACCCGTCGGAAATTTCAATTCACAAGGCTCTTACAATCTCATCGTCAAGGTCAAGCCCGACAATGCAAATTTCGTCATCATCGGCGGCACGAATTTATATCGCTCGACCGATGGCTTCGCAACTTCAAGCAACACCACTTGGATTGGCGGCTACGCCACGACGAATGACGTCTCGACTTACCCCAATCACCACCCCGATCAACATTCGATGGTGTTTTATCGCAATGCCGCCCGAAGCAATTGGCTTTTGAGCGGACACGACGGCGGCGTAAGCCGAACGACAGGCATCAACAATTCAACCGTCTCTTGGACCTCGCTGAACAACGGCTACCTGACGACGCAGTTCTACACCGTTGCTATTCGTGATGCGAGCGGAGACCTCAACATCATCGGTGGCAAACAAGATAACGGCACCTATCGCGGCGTGTCCAATTCGGGCGCGGCGGCGTGGCAAAATATCTTTGGTGGTGATGGTGCGTTCTGCGCGATTGCATCGGCGGGAAATCCGTATTACATCTCCGCACAAAACGGATTGATTTACCGCTTCACGCTCAATGCTGACGGCAACCTTTCAAACTGGGCGCGCGTCGACCCGCAAGGTGGATCAGGTTATCTTTTCATCAATCCGTTTGCCTTAGACCCGAACAACTCAAATGTGATGTATCTGGCAGGTGGCACCACGCTTTGGCGAAATAACAACCTGACCGGCATTCCATCATTTTCTCTAAATACTGCGACATTCGGTTGGACGAATTTCAATATCAACACAGGTAGCACGATTACGGCGGTGTCTGTCTCGACAACACCGGCGAACCGCGTCTATTTCGGCACGGCTGATGGCGACATCTTTCGTGCGGACAATGCCAATACCGCATCGCCATCTTTCTTCAACATCACAGGTGCATCTATGCCGCAAGGTTATGTCAGTTGCATCGCCGTCGACCCTGCCAATGCCGACAATGCGATGGTGGTCTTTTCTAACTACAACATCATTAGCCTTTACTACACTACAAACGGCGGCGCGAGTTGGACGGCAGTAGCAGGCAATTTGGAACAAAATCCTGATGGCACAGGAAACGGACCCTCATGCCGTTGGGCGGCGATTCGCAATGTGCCGGGCGGAAAAGTGTTTCTTGTTGGCACAAGCACGGGCTTGTATGTAACCTCAACCTTGAACGGCATGGCGACGGTGTGGCAACGCCAAGCCCCGAGCACGATTGGCAGAGGCATTGTCAATGCGATTGCCACGCGCGAATCTGATGGGCTTGTGGTGGTCGCAACGCACGGCAACGGCGTTTATAGCGGCACGGTCAATTCGCTTGTCTCCACACCAAAAGAAACGCCAAAGCCGAGTGCGTTCAAATTAGCACAGAACTATCCGAATCCATTTAACCCAACCACGACGATTACTTACCAACTTCCAACGGCAAGTTTCGTGAAATTAGAAGTCTATGATGCGCTTGGGCGAAAGGTCTCGACGCTCGTTAATGAACGGAAAGGCGCAGGCGTGCATCAGGTCAATTTCAATGCGACAGGCTTGGCGAGCGGAACTTATTTCTACAAGTTGCAAGCGGATAGAAAAGTAGAGACGCGCAAGATGATGCTGGTAAAGTGAGCGTGATTAAAGCGTTGTGGCGAGAACAGGGCGGGCTTCGGCTCGCCTTTTTTGCTCGAGCGTTGAAGTTTTGAGAACAAAGGCGCCCTGGTGCAATCAATTTTTCAATTTTAGAACGAGGTGTTGCCTTCTGCAGGCTTTGGTTCAGTAGGTTGATGGACTTTTTCGGCTCGAGGATTTTTGCGTGCGATGAGTTTGGTGAAGGCTTCTTTGGCAGCAAGTTGTTCGGCAGATTTCTTGTTTTTGCCAGTGCCTTCGCCGAGCACTTCGTCGCCTATGCGGACGCCGACGGTGAAAACCTTCTTGTGTGGCGGTCCTTCTTCAGAAATGACAAAGTAGTATGGAAGTGCGAGCCGTTCACCTTGTGCGTATTCGAGGAGCGCACTTTTGAAATTTTGGTCGGAGTCAATCAAGGCGCCGAAGTTGGTATGTTGGAGCATCGTGGTTTCCAAGAAGGCGCGCGCTTTATCGTAGCCGCTGTCAAGATAGACGGCACCAATCAAGGCTTCAAAAGTATCGGCAAGTGTGGTTTCGCTTTCCCGCACGCCGTTCTGCTCTGCGGATTCGCTCACGATAAGCAATTTCCCTAAGTCGAGCTGTTTTGCATAGTGGGCTAAAATTTTAGCATTAACGAGTTGGGAGCGAAGTTTGGTGAGTGCGCCTTCGTTGAAATCAGGATAGAGTTTGTAGAGGTATTCAGCGATAACTAAATCCAGAACAGCGTCGCCTAAGAATTCCAATCGCTCATTTGAAACGAAGTTATCTTTGTCTAAAAAATCAATCGCTGAGCGGTGCGTGAGGGCAGTTGCAAAAAGCACTTCGTTGCGAATCGGCGTGGCGATGATGTGTTCAAGGGTTTGTTTAACGAGAGGTGAAAGAAGTGGCGAGGTAAGTCGCTGTTCAGAAAGTTTAAGCGGCTGTTGGAGGCGAAACAAAAAGTTGTTGAGAAACTCAATCATAGCAGTTGTATCATCATCCTTATCACAGGATATGTTGGAAAAAACGTGCGACGGGCAGTTCTCGTCGCACACATTCTCAAATTTTCTTGAAAATAACAGAGGCATTGTGTCCGCCAAAACCAAAGCCGTTGTTGAGCACGTAATTGATCTCGCGTTGAACCGCTTTGTTAGGTGTTACATTGACATCCACTTCGGGGTCAAGGTTTTCGATGTTAATGGTAGGCGGCACGGTTTGGTGCTGAATAGCGAGCACACAAGCGATTGATTCAATAATGCCTGCTGCACCGAGCAGGTGTCCAGTCATAGATTTCGTTGCGCTGATGTTGATGGATTTAATGGCGTCGCCGAAGCATTTCTTGATGGCGTGGAGTTCGGCAAGGTCGCCAAGCGGCGTTGAAGTGCCGTGCGCATTGATGTATTGAATTTCGTAGGGAGAAATGCCAGCGTCGTCCATTGCCATTCGCATGGCGGCAACCACGGCGTCGCCCTCGGGGTGAGGGGCGCTTATGTGATAGGCATCAGCGCTCATGCCCACGCCTACAAGTTCGGCGTAGATATTCGCACCGCGTTTTTCTGCATGTTCAAGCGTTTCGAGGACGAAGGCGCCTGCCCCTTCGCCCATCACGAAGCCGTCACGGTCTCTGTCGTAAGGTCGTGAAGCAGTTTTGGGGGAATCGTTGCGCGTTGACATGGCTTTCATCGCGTTGAAGCCGGCAATACCCATTGGCGTAATCGAGGCTTCAGAGCCGCCACAAATCATCGCGTCGGCATAGCCGAGTTGCAAAATCATATACGCATCGATAATGGCATGAAGCGAGGTGGCGCAAGCTGAAACCGTAGAGTAGTTCGCCCCTTGTAGTCCGTTGCGAATTGAGAGAAAGCCTGCTGCGATATTGGCAATCATCATTGGAATAAAAAACGGGCTAATTCGGTCGGGGCTTTTCTCAATCAGGTTTCGAAACTGCGTATCGTAGGTGCTCATTCCGCCAATGCCTGAGCCGAATACGACGCCAACACGACGCAAGTCTGTATTCTCTTTCGTAATCTTTGAATCTTTAAGGGCCATTTCGCCCGCAACCACGCCAAACTGGCAGAATCGGTCCATGCGCAGAGCCGCCTTTTTTTCCATAAACTGTGAGGCATCAAAGTTTTTGACTTCGCAGGCAAACCTGGTTTCGTGGCCTGTGGTATCGAAAAGCGTAATTGAGTCCGCGCCACTTTCGCCTTTTGACAGACTGTTCCAATAGGACTCGATTCCAATGCCAATCGGCGTAACTGCCCCCATGCCGCTAATGACAATTCGCTTTTTTTTTCGCATAACTTTTTGACGGCTTTGTTGCCTGAATGCTTGTTTCAGAGAGAGGGTTCAAAAAAATGTAAAACCCAACTTTGTCCGCAAAATCACGTCAAAATTGGGTTGTAAATGTCATGCTGAAATAAAAGTTACTTTTTCTTCTCTAAGATGTAGTCAACCGCATTGCGCACGGTAGAAATTTTTTCAGCATCTTCATCAGGAATTTGGATTTGAAATTGGTTTTCAAATTCCATAACAAGTTCGACGGTATCGAGTGAATCTGCGCCCAAATCGTCGGTGAATTTGGATTCGTCTTTGATTTGGTCTTTGGCGACCCCCATTTTGCTGACGATAATGTCGTAGACTTTTGTTCTCACTTCGTCGACAGTCATTGTTTCCTCCAAAAGTTGTTTAGATATGAAGTTGTAAGTAAGTGCTGTTAAGAAAAAAACTTACGCATAAAATTTTTTTATGAATATACGCAAAATCCTTTAAGAAATTTTGCACTACATTGCCATGCCACCGTCCACTCGAAGGCATTCGCCCGTGATATAACTTGCAAGTGGGCTTGCTAAGAATAAAACAGCGTTAGCGACTTCTTCGGCAGTGCCCGAGCGCTTGAGCGGAATCGAGGCTTCCATTTGCTTTTTGAGCTCATCGGCAAGTGCGTCAGTCATTTCGGTGTCAATCCAGCCGGGCGCGACCGCATTGGCGAGAATGTTGCGCGAAGCCAGTTCTTTTGCGATTGCTTTTGTAAAGCCGATTAGACCCGCTTTTGAAGCAGCATAGTTGGCTTGACCTGCGTTTCCTACGAGCCCAATGATTGAGGTAATGTTAATGATGCGTCCCTCGCGCTGTTGCATCATAGAGCGAGTCACCGCTTTGGTGTAATTGAATGCACTTTTGAGATTATTGGCAATCACTTCATCCCACTGCGCTTCGCTCATGCGCATCAAAAGTGTATCGCGCGTAATACCTGCATTATTGACGAGAATATGAACGCTCCCAAACGCTGAAAGCGTTTTATCAACAACGGTTTGCGCTTCCGAAAAACTTACGGCGTCGGCTTTGAGCGCAAGCGCTTTCACGCCGAGCGAGGTGAGTTCTTGTTGCAATGCATGGGCTTTTTCTTCTGACGCTTTGTAGGTAAAAGCAATGTTTGCACCTGCGTCGGCAAGGCGTTTGGCAATGGCGCGCCCGATGCCTCGAGACGCGCCTGTAACCAATGCAGTTTTTCCGCTGAGTGAAACTTGCATTAAAGTCTAACTTCGGTTTGAATTTTTAGCACATCTGCGGCTTTCTCCACGCCTGAAATCACAACGCTTGGGTCAATGCGCTTGATTAAGCCTTGAAGCACTCTTTGTGGGCCGACTTCGACGAACTCACGAATGCCACATTGAATCATGGTTTGGACAGATTGTGTCCAAAGCACAGGGCAAGTGAGTTGGAGAAGAAGGTTTTCACGAATGACTTCGGCATCGCGTGTGGGTTCTGCATTGACATTCATGCAAATCGGAATGTCCGCGTTTTGAATCGTAATATCGTTCAAGGCTTTGGCGAGTTCATCTTCTGCAGGCTTCATGAGTGGAGAGTGAAACGCCCCTGAAACGGTTAGTTCTTTGGCGATTTTTGCGCCATGTGTTTTGGCAAACGAGACCGCTTGTTTAACGGCTGGCACTGCGCCTGAGATGACAATTTGCCCCGGGGAGTTGTAGTTTGCCGCTTGAATGATGCCATAGGGACGGGCTGCAGCTAAAACGAGTTCTAAGCGTTCATCAGGCAAGCCAATGATGGCCGCCATTGTGCCTGAGATTTCTTCAGATGCTTTTTGCATCAATTCGCCGCGCTTTTGCACAATGTAGAGAGCATCTTCGAAACTCATTGCGCCTGCAAAATAGACGGCGGTGTATTCGCCAAGGCTGTGTCCTGCAGTCATCATGATGTCAGTTCGATCGATGAATTTCGAGGCGAGAACGCTGTGCAGGAAAATCGCAGGTTGCGTAAAGCGCGTTTGTTTAAGCGTTTCGTCATCGCCTTCAAACATAATCTCGGTCAAGTTGTAGCCGAGAATGGAGTTGGCAGCGTCGGCGAGTTCGCGTGTTTCGGCAAATTGCTCGTAGAGGTCTTTTGCCATGCCACGATACTGTGAGCCTTGCCCAGGAAAAACAAGTGCTTTCATGAGTGTGCGTAATTTTAATTGTTTGAAGAATTAAAATTCTTCGGCTCTCACTGCTGCGAAACGCTGTTAAGTAAAATGTAGTCGTGCCTTCACCGAGAAGACGTGCGGGCACTTTACTTAACGCCGTTTCTGGTCATCGTTGAGTGTCCTATTCATCGCTCGGTTTCCTTCTGTCATCAAAAGAACAAGAAAAGGCGTGTGGGAGGCTCTACAACAATGATTGAGATTCAATCAAATAAGTTGTCAAAAACTTTTCTGCCACTTGACGAGCGCGCCGCCCCAAGTGTAGCCTGCGCCGTAAGTTGCAATCACGATATTGTCGCCGTCGTTTAATTTTCCTTCCTCATCGAGTTCAGCCAAGCAGATTGGCACAGTGCCAGCGGTCGTATTGCCGTATCTATCGATATTAACGGCAACTTTTTCCATACCGATGCCCATTCGCGCAGCAGTTGCACTAATGATGCGCAAATTGGCTTGGTGCGGCACAAGGTAGACAACATCGTTGGGGGTGAGATTGTTGCGCGCCATGATTTCTGCGGCAACTTCTGCCATGCCAACAACGGCGGATTTGAAGACAGTTCTGCCATCTTGATAGATGTAGTGCAAGCGTTTTTCAACAGTTTCGTGCGAAGCAGGCATCAGACTACCGCCGGCTTTCATATAGAGATGGTCTTTTCCGCTTGTGCCGTCGCTGTAAAGCCGATAGTCGAGCAAACCATATCCCTCTTTTGCGGGTTCAAGGAGCACGCCCCCTGCGCCGTCGCCGAAAAGAATGGCTGTGTTTCGGTCTTGCATATCTGTAATGGCAGACATTTTGTCGCCACCAAGCACCAACACTTTTTTGTGCGTCCCCGATTCAATGAACTGTGCGCCTGTAACAAGCGCATACAAAAACCCTGAACATGCGGCAGAGAGGTCAAAGCCCCATGCGTTTTTGGCGCCGATTGAATCCTGAACCAAACATGCCGTTGAGGGAAAGAACATGTCAGGCGTAATCGTTCCCACGATAATGCAGTCAATTTCTTCTGCCGAGATGCCACGTTTGTCCAGAATTTGGCGAGCAACTTCCGAGCACATGTAGGCTGTGGCTTTGGTAGGGTCTTTGAGAAAACGTCGCTCGACAATGCCAGTGCGAGTGCGAATCCACTCGTCGCTGGTGTCAAGGTTGACGAAATCAAAGTTCGTAAATCGTTCAGGTGGAAGGTATTTGGCTGTAGCTGTAATTGCCGCTTTCATTCGCAAGTTGAAAAAAGCTCGTTTTGAAATTTACGCAGATTTTAGGACTTCTGCAATGTGGTCATTGACTTTGCGCTCGACCATTTCTTCGGCGCGAAAAATCGCATTCATAATCGCCGTCGGTGTGGATTTCCCATGGCAAATAACTGAGACGCCATTCACCCCAAGAAGCGGCACGCCACCGTAGCGTTCATAGTCCATGCCTTTGAGCATCGTTTTCAGCGGATTGAGTGCGACGCCAATGAGCAATTTGTGGAGCAAACTTTCTTCGGCGTAAAGTTTCGCCTGCGCTTTGAGAAACGAAGGAATGCTTTCACCAAATTTCAAGAGGCAATTTCCCACGAAGCCGTCGCAAACAATCACTTCGGCATCGCCTTTGAGAATATCCCGTCCTTCGACATTGCCGATAAAATTGATTTTACCTTTTCGATGAGCCTCGCGCAAGGCTTGATGGGCTTCTTTGACGGTTTCCGTGCCCTTGGTGTCTTCTTCGCCGATGTTCAGCAAGCCGACTTTCGGCGACGCAATCCCTTTGGTGTATTTGAGGTAAATAGAACCCATTTCGGCAAATTGAACATAGTGTTCGGGCTTGCAATCAATGCTGGCGCCGACATCAAAGACCATCGTAACGCCTTTCAGAGACGGAAAATAAGCCCCAATCGTTGGGCGTTGAACGCCAGGTACGCGCCCCAGCGTAAAGAGTGAGCCTGCCATCTGTGCACCCGTGCTACCTGCGCTGACAAACGCATCGGCTTTGCCTTCTCTGCAGAGCCGAAGCCCAAGCATCATCGATGAGTTCGGTTTAGACTTGACCGCAGAAGCAGGCGATTCGTGCATTTCAATCACATCGGGCGCATCAACAATCTCGATTGGCAAGCCTGACGCATTGTGCTTTTGAAGTTCGGATTGAATTTGAGCAGAATTGCCCGTCAAAATAATTTCAAAACGCCGATTGGATTGACGAAGCGACATAACCGCACCAGCAATCGGATGTTGAAGCGGAAAATCTCCGCCCATAGCATCAACGACAATTTTCATTGAAGCGATTAGTTTGACATCGAGCGGATTGAAAGACCAAAACGAGCGACAGGATTACTCTTCTGCTTTTTGTGCGGTTTTGGCGACGATTCTGCCACGATAGTAGCCACAGTTGTAGCAAGCGCGGTGCATTAAGGTCGTCGTGCCGCAATTCGGACATACAATCATGGACGGTGCTTTGGTGCGGGCGTTGAACTGGGCGCGGCGTTTGTCGCGGCGCGATCTTGACATTTTGCGTTTCGGATTCGGCATGGTCTCAAAAAGTTGAAAAGTGAATGGATAGTTAGTTTTTGAATTGTTTGCTTATCTCAGCAAGTTTTTGTTGCCAATCGCTTCGAAAACTGGCGCCATGCGTTTGGGAAAACTCACGTGCAACCCACACATTATTTGCAACGCAACTCGGCGCTTCACAGACATTTTTCATGGGCACGGCAAGAAGCAAGGTTTCGCGGACATCAGTCGTCAGGTCGATATGCGTTTCATGTGCTGAGAGCCATCGCACGTCATCATCGAGGTCTTGCTCAGCGTCGGGCACAGCGTTGGCAGATTGAAGAAACAAAATGCGGTAGTCGCCCGAAATCGTTTTAGTTATGGGTGCAAGACAGCGGTCGCATTGAAGTGAGATAACCGTCGTGATTGAAAGCTCGACGACAAGTTCGGTCATGGTTTTGGTAAGCGTTGCCGTGATGAAAATCGGCGCAGAAAACCGCTCGGTATCAATCCACTCGTCGGCAAAATCGCTAGCAACGCGCTCAAATTCGTAGCGATGAACGCCGTTTTTTAAGTTTGAAATTTTGATGTGGGCAATGCGTTTGCCTTTATGCTCGTGCCTCATGTTTTCAACGCTCTTAAAATATGCGAATGATTGACACACATGCTCAAAAAAAGAGCCGCAAATATAGCACTTTTGCGCAGAAATAAAAGCCTTCTTCCAAGAGATTTCGCCTGTTGAGGCATTAAGCCGTAACGCGCACTATGGAGCAAAGTCAGCATGATTCATTTCTATTACTCCTCGGGTGCGCCATCGTCTTCGGCTTCGGGTGTGCCAATGAATTTATCTGTTCCGTTTTGCATCATCATTTCGCGAGTTTGAGTGTAAATTTGCTCGTAAAGTTCCTTGTTTTCTTTCAAAGTTGTTTTGACATTTTCGCGACCTTGACCAATTTTCTCGCCTTCGTAGCTGAACCATGCGCCCGACTTTTTGATAATGCCGAACTCGACGGCAAGGTCGATAAGTTCGCCAAGTTTTGAAATGCCTTCGCCGTAGATGATGTCGAACTCTACTTCTTTGAACGGTGGCGCGACTTTGTTTTTGACGATTTTAACTTTGGTGCGGTTGCCGATAATCTCTGTGCCTTCTTTGATTTGCCCAATGCGCCGAATATCGAGCCGAACAGAGGCATAAAATTTCAAGGCTTTGCCGCCTGTTGTGGTTTCAGGGCTGCCATACATGACGCCGATTTTATCGCGCAACTGATTGATGAAAATCACAAGGCAACTGGATTTTGAAATCACGCCTGTAAGTTTGCGAAGGGCTTGCGACATAAGGCGCGCCTGCAAGCCGACCGTAGCTTCGCCCATCTCGCCCTCTAACTCCGCTTGCGGCACAAGAGCGGCAACAGAGTCAACGACGACGATATCGACCGCATTGCTACGCACCAATGTGTCGACAATCGTCAAGGCTTGTTCGCCCGATTCAGGTTGTGAGAACAGGAGCGACTTCGTATCAACGCCAATTTTACGCGCATAAACAGGGTCAAAGGCATGCTCGGCATCAACAAATGCGGCCACCCCACCTTCTTTCTGCGTTTCGGCAATCGTATGAAGCGCAATCGTCGTTTTCCCCGACGATTCAGGACCGAAAATCTCGATAATTCTGCCCTTCGGAAGCCCGCCCACGCCTAAGGCAAAATCGAGCGTGATAGAGCCGGTCGAAACGGCTTGCACTTGCATAGCGGCATCGTCCCCCAGCTTCATTATCGTCCCTTTTCCAAACTGCTTTTCAAGTGCTTCGACCGCAAGGTCAAGTTGTTTTTTCTTTTCAGGATTGATGGTGGAAAGCGTGTCTTTCTCCTTAGTTGCAGTTTTCTCTTTTGCCATGTGAAGAGGAAGGTTGAAAGTTGAATGCAGTTCTGAATAAGAATCAAAGTTAATCACTTCTCGCTAAATTCACACAGCCACGCGCAAAGGAGTTTACATGTAAGGCGCGTGCGAACGATACGCTTGTCAAATGCGAAATCGTATTTTTGTAGTTCAATTTTTCATCAACGAATGACGAAAACCATAGACCTTGTCGCCCTGTGGGAGTGGGAGTTCGACAGAGAATTTATCCGACATCTTCAACAGGAGGCGGAGAAAGCAAATCTATGCTTTGAACACATCACGACGTACGATATTGAAGACTTCATTCGTGCGCTTCAATCGGGCAAGATTCGCTTTTCAACTTTGCTCGATCGTGCGACTGACACCAACGAAAGTTTCGCGCCCGTTCAAGAATGGGCAATCGCCAACCAAGTCGCCATCATCAACCCTTACGCAGAGTCGCTACGCACGCTCAACAAAAGCGAAATGCACTACGAGCTCATAAAGGTCGGCGTGAATGTGCCCTTTACCGTCATGCTTCCTTCAATGGAAAAAATGCGATGGATTGACGAAACCTTGATGAAAGAAGTCTTCAAATTACCACTGCCTTTCGTCTTGAAACCAGCACACGGCGGCGGCGGCGAAGGCGTGATTAAAAATGTAACCTCCCATCATCACGTCCACGATGGGCGCAGTCTGTGCTATTGGGATTCTTACCTCGCGCAAGAGCACGTTTATCCGAAATACCTTTACGGCTGGCGGTGCTGGTTTCGTGTGTATTGGAATTTTGGCGATGTGGAGATTGTCTGGTGGGACGATACAACGCGAATTTATCGCCTCTTCTCAGAAAAAGACAAACCGCGTGTGCGCTTCGACGAAATTAAATCCATGATGACGCGCATTGCACAAGTGGCGAAACTGCACTTCTTCTCAACGGAAATCGTGCTCACGCGCGACGATAAACTCGTTGCCGTCGACTACATCAACGACCAAATTGACCTGCGCCTTAAATCCAAACACTACGACGGCGTTCCCGACGAAATTGTTCAAAAAATCGCCCGCAACATCGTCCGCTTCGCCACAACACAAAAAGCCTCATGACCACCTTCGCCGATAAAGCCATTTCGTTTTTCCAATCACTTCGCCTCGATGCTCGCCTGCCAAAGTTGATTGAAGTGATGAATCCGTATCAAGACGCAACCACGTTTGACATCGTCAAAGCGTTTTTTCAAAAATTTTATGCGGATAACCACCCGCGCGTGTTTTTGTGGGGCATCAACCCTGGACGCTTCGGTGGCGGCTTGACGGGCATTCCCTTCACCGACCCTTTTGCGCTCACACATCATCTTGGCATTGCGCACGATATTTCAGGCAAACGCGAACTCTCGTCAGAGTTTGTTTATCGTGTCGTGGAAACATGGGGCGGCGCGAAAAAATTTTACGGGGAGTTTTACATCAACAGCCTCTCTCCGCTTGGATTCACACGGCTCGGCAAGAACTATAACTTCTACGACGATAAGGCATTGATGAAGGCAGGCGAACCGTTTATCGTGCGCTGTATTTCGGCACAAATTCAGTTCGGCGCAAAACGAAGCACGGCGATTTGCCTTGGCACAGGCAAACTTTACGAGGTCTTTTCACGGCTAAACGAGACGCATCAATTTTTTCAAACCATCGTGCCGATTGAGCACCCGCGATTCATTATGCAGTATCGGCGAAAACACGTTGAGCAGTTCGTCGAGAAATACATCGCCACGCTTCACCACGCACTCGGTTAGCGTTTTTCGTATTGCAGTTCGTAATACTTTTGATACTCACCGCTGATGATGCGCTCCCACCACTTGCGATGTTCCAAATACCATTGAATTGTTTTCTCGATGCCACTTTCGAAAGTTTCTTGCGGTCGCCAACCGAGCTCGCGCTCGATTTTGCTGGCGTCAATGGCGTAGCGACGGTCGTGTCCGGGGCGGTCTTTAACGAAGGTAATGAGGCTTTCGGGCTTGCCGAGTTTCTGCAAGATGAGTTTAACGATGTCGATGTTGCGCTTTTCGTTGTGTCCGCCGATGTTATAGACTTCACC
Source organism: uncultured Chlorobiales bacterium (assembly GCA_938003965.1). Classification (GTDB taxonomy): domain Bacteria; phylum Bacteroidota; class Chlorobiia; order Chlorobiales; family Thermochlorobacteraceae; genus JANWWM01. The sequence continues at coordinate 4,729 of CALKXI010000012.1, read as the reverse complement.
GAATTTGCCTTTGTGAAGCACGGTGTCAATCGCACGGCAATGGTCTTCGACATAAAGCCAGTCGCGCACATTTAAGCCGTCGCCATAAACGGGGAGCGGTTTATCGTTCAGCGCGTTGGCAATCATGAGCGGAATAAGTTTTTCGGGAAATTGATATGGACCGTAGTTGTTGGAGCATCGCGTAATGAGCGTGGGCATCTTGAACGTTTCGTGATACGCACGCACGAGCAAATCAGCACCTGCCTTGCTGGCGGAATAGGGCGAGTTCGGTGCGAGCGGCGTTTCTTCGGTGAAGTAACCCGTTTCGCCGAGCGTGCCATAAACTTCGTCAGTTGAAACTTGCAAGAACTTCTCAACGCCGTGCGTTTTTGCGGCATCTAAAAGGGTTTGCGTGCCGAGCACATTGGTTTCAACGAAGACGCGCGCGCCGAGAATGCTCCTATCGACATGCGATTCTGCTGCAAAGTTGACGACGGTATCAATATGCTCTTCCTGAAAGAGTTTATCGATAAGCAAGCGGTCGCATATATCGCCTTTAACGAACGTGTAGTTCGGGTGCGATTCTACATCGGCAAGATTTTCCAAGTTGCCTGCATAAGTGAGTTTGTCAATGTTGATGATGCGATAAGAGTGTGTGTGCAGCATATAGCGCACGAAATTACTTCCGATAAAGCCCGCACCGCCGGTAACGAGAATAGTTTTCATGAGTTATGATTGGTCTGATTCGTCGCTCAATTTAGCGTTTTTCAGTTGCGCGTTCAAGAGGCGTTTTTCGTAACGGCGATTGCGACGGCGTGCTTTTTCGTCGGTGGCGCGTTTCGAGGCGCGTTTATCTTTGACGATAAGGTGAAGGTCTTGTGCGTCGTCCCAGTCGCGCAGGTCGGTCGTGTAGGTGCGTTTTGGCATAGATGTTATCGCAAAAGTGGTGCGGTGGCGAAAAATTCATCGGGCGTGTAGACGAGTTGCCAGCCTGAAACGGCGGTTGCCAGCGTCAGCCATATCATCAACGGCGTGAGCAATATCGCATAGCGTTTATCGGATTCTTGATAGCCAAACCAAAGGTTGAGCGCGTTGGTGAGAAACATGCCAAAGGTGGTAAGAAAGCCTAAAATCGGACTGTGTAAGCCGAAATAAACCCAACTGAACATCGAGAAAAACGACCAAAGTCCAATGTAGCACCAAAGCAGTTTGCCCTGACGTTGAGATGCTTTCATCTGTTGAAGCAAATAAAATCCTGCCACAACCATGAGAATTTGAAGCACAATCCAAATCGGTGCGAATGCCCAATCAGGCGGCATGAACGGCGGTCGTCCGACAGAATCCAAATAGGTGCGCGTGGCTAATCGCCCGCCTGAAAGCAAATTGACGGCGATGTAGAATAAAACTCCGTGATACCAACGAAGGCGAGACCAAAACGGAAGAAGATGTAAGTGCATGGATAATATGGTTAAGTTAAATGCTGAAACACAAACTTGCGATTGAAGGTTTTAACGAGCAAGGGCTTTGACAGTGGAAGTCGTGCTTGAAAAAACCACAATATCTGCCAAGTAGGATTAAACGCTGGCTCGACCAGCAACTTCAACGATAAACAAGACATACAGCGACGACGGAAAAAGGCGACAATGCTAAGCGAGAGCCCAATCACCTCAGCGGCTTCTGTGAAAAAGCGAGAAGCAAGCACTAACGATGAATGGCTAACAATGAACATGCCACTCCATAAGTTTTGCATAAGCGTTGTCTTAAAATTCACGGTGCATCATAAGTTCGGCAAAGGCAATCAGTTGCTCGCGTCCGCGCTGGTGCGGCAGTTTGAGTGCGAGCGATTTAGCTTTTTCAAAGTCGCGTTTGATTGTGGCTTGGGTTTCTTCAATAACCCCACACCGTTCATAGATGGCTTTGACTTCCATCACGCGCAAGGGGTCAATGCCTTTGTTCTTGATGATAGATTTAAGCAGGGCATTGTCTTTGCCTTTGGTGAGTTCAAGGGCTTTGAGCAAGAGAAAGGTTTTTTTGCCTTCGATGAGGTCGCCGCCGAGCCGTTTGCCCGATTTTTCTCCTGCCATGATGTCGAGCAAGTCGTCTTGAATTTGGAAGGCTCGTCCGATGAGTTCGCCAATTCGGCGTAGCCGTTTGGCTTGTTCAGGCGAAGCATCGGCGGCAAGCCCACCTAACTCGAGCGAGGCTGAAATCAGGCGTCCTGTTTTGTAAGAAATCATCATCAGGTAATCGTCAAGCGAGACGTCTTTGCGCAATTCAAAGGCTTTGTCGTAGGCTTGTCCGTCGCAAATGCGAATCACGCTTTCGGCGAAGAGCGAGAGAATCTGTTGAAGGTTTTTGGATTTTGTTTGAAGCACAAGTTCAAAGGCGGTGGCGTGCATGACGTCGCCCGTGAGAATGGCAGTGTCAATGTCCCATTTTTTGTGGACGGTTGCTCTGCCGTGTCGGAGGTCGGCTTTGTCCATAATGTCGTCATGAATGAGCGTGAAGTTGTGTAGCACTTCAACGGCGAGCGCGAGCGGCATGGCATGTTTGGAACTACCTGAAATGGATTCCGCGCCGAAGAGCACCAACATTGGACGAAAGCGTTTGCCTTTGCCTTCGAGAATGTATCGCGCAGGCTCGTAGAGTTCGTCGGGCTTTGCACGAAAGAGTTTGGAAAGAGCACGATTAACGGCGTGGCGTTTGGCGTCGTAATCCTTTGCCACGTTGATTGGAGAAGGTTGATGTTTCATTGAAAAGGTTAAGAATCAATTCAACTGAAAATCGAAGAGATAGAACCCTGCACGCAGATTCACCCAATTTCGATTGCGCACGAGCGCATATTCAATGGCAAAATCCCACGCCCCTCGGTGATAACCAATCGCAGGGACGACGCCGAATTGGTATCGCTCCTCGAAGCGCGGTCCACGCGAAGATTCGGTCGTGCCGTAAAATCCGCCCATTTCCAACAAGATGTAAAAGTCGTTCCAAACGTAAAATTTCGGCGCGGCAGTGAAGGCAATCATCGTGAAACTTTCAATTAAATCGTTTGGCTTTGCGCCCCAGCGCAGGTAGGTGATGTCGAAGGAAATACTCCAATTTTTGAACAGCACATATTCGTTCATTGCTGAAATGCCCCAACCAATGTTGAACGTCTCGCCAAAAACTCCGACCGGCGGCGCAACCTTGAAGGCAATCCCGCCGAAATCTTCGCCGACGCGACGCTCTTGTGCAGATAGAAGGGAAGTGGTGCAAACAACACAAATGATTAGAACAAGAAGCCGAAGTGCGCGCATAAAGTAATTTTTGAATTGATAACAAGAAATATACTTGTTCTTGCGCATTTGTTCGCACGATTTCTAACCGTGTTATCTCGATTGTAATGCTGACGCGATGGCGGAAAGAAGGGCTTCGGGGTCAAACGGCTTTCTCAAAACTTTATGCGCGCCGCTTTGCTCCAGCCTGTCAGTGATGTCATTTTCTATATTTCCTGTTATTAAAATCACGGGCAGACTCGGGCGAATCGATTTGAGTTGCATCAATAGACGCTCGCCATCTAATTCGGGCATATTTCTGTCGGTTACGACTAAATCAATCTCCTCTCGATGGGCTTCGAAAAATGCAAGCCCACTTTTGCCACTGCTTTCTCTATAAACGAGGTAGCCATTTTCTTCGAGTATCTCGCTTAAAAACTCGCGGATAAACGGTTCATCATCAATTACCAAAATTGTGCCTTTCATTGCGCCAATTACATCAGGATTTTCTTTGCTATGGATTTGCATTCTCCGCTTTTCACTCAAAGGAAAGTAAAGGTGAAATGTTGTGCCTTCGCCAACCGTGCTCTCAACCGAAATAAATCCTTGATGATTTTTCACAATGCCATAGACCATTGAAAGCCCCAGCCCCGTGCCTTTGCCGACTTCTTTCGTGGTGAAAAACGGCTCAAAAATTTTGGCTTGAACTTCTTTCGACATGCCAATGCCGTTATCGCGCACCGCAAGATGAAGCATCTTCATATCGCTTGGCAAGCCTGATTGAGTAGCAAGATTTTTTGGAGGCGTTTCACATGCGAGTGTAAACGAAATTTCTGGATTATCGTTTGGTGGAATTGCTTCCAATAAGGCGTCGCGCGCGATTGCCGCTCGGCTTACATCGGCACACGTAACGGGCGTCGACCTTTCGCCCTACATGGTTTTTGCCGCGCAACTCAAAGCGAAATCGCTCCAAAATATTTCCTTCATTCACACGAATGCCGAAGCCTTGCCCTTTGACGATAATTCGTTTGATGCCGTAACTGCTTCACTACTCTTTCACGAAACACCACTTCACGCCGCGTTGAGCATCATGAAAGAAGCGCGTCGCGTCTTGAAGCCGAACGGAAAATTTGTCGTCTTTGACGGCGCACAAGGCGATGCGCTTGCCAAACTTGGCGGCAACATCAGCTCTTCGCTCTTCCTTGAACCTTACGCTGACCAATTTCTCGCAAGCAACATTTTAGACTTAATGCGCGAGGCTGGATTCTCGAAGGTCGAATCGCGTCCACTTCTCATGATTTACGAAATTCGAACCGCAACCAAGTAAGTTTTCCGCGATAACCGAATCACATCATTTCGCCAGTGCTTCTTGCTCGGAAATCGGCGCGCCGTTAATGCGATAGTAGGTTTTCAGTGGCAGGCTATAAATTTTGATGAAGCCAATGCTGGCTTTGTGGTCAAATTGGTCTTCTTCGGTGTAGGTGGCAAGGCTTTCG
>CALKXI010000011.1 GCA_938003965.1 uncultured Chlorobiales bacterium | reverse complement strand
CCAAGCGTGCGCCGTTTATCTCTCAAATTTCATTTAGCCGCGACCTCAAAAAGAAAGCCGAGCGATATGCACGCAATCAAGGATTGAGCACAGTTACAGAGGAAATCGTCTCAAAAGTGTCTTAACGATTTTGAACTTGCCTGTGAAAGTTCTGCTGCTTTTTGTTCTTGCCCTGACAATGCTCGGGTGTAAAAAAAGTGAGCGCGCACAACGCGACCTCGACTCGCTTTACAGCATTGCCTCTTCACAAAAAGCCACAGGCGATTTCGCGCTTGCTATCGAGTCGTTTCAACGCTTGCTAACGCAAGATTCACTTCACACAACGACCTATCGGCTCGAACTGCTTTCGCTCTATGAACAAACAGGAAATTTCAGAGAGGCTCTCTCGATGCTCGACTCGCTTTCATCTGTCGATTCGCTTCAATCGCTCCAAACGAAGCGTCCCACATTTCTTTCGTTGCTTGGCGAAAGCGACATGCTTAAACGATATCTACGGCAAAAATTCCCGCTCACACCTTATGATGAACTTCTGCTCGCCGAGCTTTATTTGCAAGAGAAAGACTATGACCGCGCGCAATATCATCTTGCCGCCGTTAGCCAATCGACGAACACTCTTATCGCGATTGACGCGCTCGGGAAATTAGCCATGCTCTTTGAAGGCTACCGACAAAACGACACAGATAGTAGCGTGTTCTTCTTGCGCAAACTTTCCGATGTGCTCACGGAGCGACTTCGCCAATCACCACCACTTGAAGAACAATTCCAACTGCTCTATCGCAGCGCGCATATTTTTTCAGACTACGACGCCTTTACCCCCGTTGCTGATTCGCTCTATGGAGAAGCCCTCGCCTGTCTTCATCGTGCCTCGTGGAAAGGCGGCAATCCCGAAGTGGTCTCAGCGTGGATTACGCTCGAGAGAAGCCGAATCGGCACACCGCAAAGTCAAGCACTCGAACAAGCCTTGCTCACGTTTCGCAAAAAGGAACACACGCTCGGCGAAGCCTTCGCAACATTGCTTCTTGGCACATGCACAGACTACTCAACATCACGCCGAATTGATTTGCTCTTGAAATCGCTCGAGCTCTTTGAATCGCTTTCCTATCCCGACCTACCCTACGCCGTCAGCGATGCACTTGACAAAGCCATCAACGACTTGCTTGCCTTGCTCTTAGCGCAAGAACGCCTGCTCGAAGCGTTTGAAATTTCTGAACGGATTCAAATGCTCAAACAACGCTTCTCGCCGAAACCTACCCTCTTGAAACCGCATTCGCCTACATTTGAAGAATTGAAGCGATTGCAAGGCGAAATTTTTGCTATTTCCGTGATGAAAGATTCGCTTGCGTTTTTGGCTGATGAAACCGCGCGCACGGAGCGAAGTCAACGCCTCGCCGAAACGCTTTCCAAAAAGCAAGGCGAGTTTTATCAAAAGTTTATCGAGTTCAAATCCACTGCGCCGAACGAAGCCGAACTGCTTTCGCCCACACCACTCACGCTCTCTGAAACACAACGCCTCTTGAAATCCGATGAAGCCCTTGTTCAGTTCATATTCGGCGACACGCAATCGCACTTGCTCGTTATCACTTCAACTAAAACCTATCGCCTTGCGATTTCTTTGACGCACGCCGAGATGGTGAAGACGTTCAAAGTGCTTCGTTTTGAATTGTTGAACGGACTGCCGCTTGATTCCAACGATGTGATTCGCAATGCGACACGCTTTGCGCTAACAAACGCGATTTTCAAACCGCTTCTGCCGTTCATTTCTGAACGCTCACAAGTTTATGTGATTTCAAACGCACCTTGCCCGATTCACCTTCTTGGCGAAAGAAAACTTCTCGGTGAAACGCATGCTGTTTCCTATCTCTCTTCGGCAAAACAACTTCAACTTGCTAACTTTGCATCGCCTTCCGATGTGATGCTGATTGTTTCGCTCGATGAAATTGATGTCGTTCCGTTCCGCCTCTTTGAATCCCCAGAGGAGGCGTTGCTTGAATGGGGACGGATTGATGACAAAGCGAAATCGCTTGGCTTGGCTTTGTCGCGACCGATTGCCAAATCTTATCGCCGCTTTGCTCTTTTGCAGTCATCACAAAACCAATACACTTGGATAAACTTTTCTTGTTATGGCAAATAAGTTCAGACTTGTAATCGTCAAGTCGACAGCGTGGTTGCTTGCGCCTATTGTCTCGCTTGCGCTATCGCTGATTTTTACACAAGTTCCTTTGTTCAACACGCTTGGTTATGAATCGTCGTTAGTGCTTGGCATTGTGTTGCCGTTCTTTCTTGGGTTGCTATCGACAACAAGCCTTTCACGTGCGGAAAAATTTTCATCGGCAATTCTCACTTTGCTTGCGCCGCCGCTCGTGATGCTGGTCAATATGCTCTTTGTGCGTAATTGCTCTTACCTTGAAGGATTAGGCTTTTATGTGCTTTCTGTTGGCATTGGCAGTTTGTTTGCATACGCGCTCATGCGCTTTTTGAAATCGCTGAATTTCAAATTCACGATTGCTGTGTATGTGAGTTTATATGTTGGAATCGTCCTTTTGCCGACGCTTTATCGATTTTACTTCACGCCGCAAATTTTCTTTTTCAATCACATCTTTGGCTTTTTTTCAGGCGCGATTTATGACGACGCCATCGAGTTGGAATGGCGATACGTGCTCTTCCGCATTGAGACCTTGCTCTTTTGTGCGTTCCTGTTGCTCTTTTCATTTCGCCAAAGATTTTCAAAGCGCGATTTAATTGTGCTAATGATTTCCTTCGGACCGCTCATTTTGCCGTTTGAACTTGGAAGCGATGAATTTGGCTTCACTTCGTCTCACAAAACGCTTTCGCGAGCACTCGTTCCGATTGACGCCGACGGGCATTGGCGCATAAGCCCACAAGCTGATTCGCTTACACGCGCCCGCACGGCTTTGCGCCTCGAGCAAGAACTGCGCGACCTCAAAAACACGCTCGCACTCGATACCTTGCCGAACATTTCTATTTTCATTTATCCCAACGCCGAAGAAAAACGCAAATACACGGGCGCAGAAAACGTGGAGTTCACTAAAACATGGCGCAATGAAATTCACATCACCGAGCAAAGTTTTCAAAGCACCATTCGCCACGAACTCGTGCATATCCTTTTTGCACGCTACGGCATTTCAGGACTGGGACTTTCAAGTAGCATCGGACTTGTCGAAGGAATTGCCGTCGCATTTGAAACGCCCGATTTTGATTGGACGCCGCACGAACTTGCCGCCGCGCTTCTCAAAAACGACCTCGCTCCGAAAAACATTGAGTCGCTTTTAGGCTCATTTGGATTTTGGACCGGACTTGGCGCAACCAGCTACACCTTGATGGGTTCGTTTGTGCGCTACCTTGTCGACACTTACGGCATTGAATCCTTCAAATCCGTTTATGCCACAAGCAACTTCGCACGCGTCTACAACAAGCCAATTAACGGATTGATGTTGGAGTGGAAAGAATTTCTTTCGGAACAAACCGTGCCGCCTGCGCTCGATTCCGCCGTCATTTATCGCTTCAAACGCAAGACGATTTTTCAAACCGAGTGCCCGCATCGCGTTGCCGTTGAACTCAAATATGGCTCAAAAGCCCTTTCCGAAAAGCGATATAAAGAGGCTCAAAAGCGGTTTGAAACCGTACTTGCACTCACCGAAGGCAAAAATACTCGTGCCATTCAAGGCTACTTTTCGGCTTGCTTGTTACAAACCTTGTTGGATTCACTTGCGCTCGATGCCGTTTTCTACAAAGCCGATTCGCTCACGCGCCGACTCGAGAAGCCCGAACCGATGTTGTTCAGCGTTGCTAATGCCATGCTCTGGACACGCTTCGGCTCAAAGGATTCGGTGCAACATCTTTTGAACCGTGTCAAAGAAGCGTCGCTCTCGTTCAATTACGACTATGCCGTCGCATTGCGTTTAGCGTCGCTCGCCATCGGTCTTGACCCAACTTACTTTTCACCGTTGATTTCCAATTCAGAACGAGACGCACTGCTTGCGCGCGAACTCGAGGCAAAAAAAGATTCGTCTGCGCAAGCCTTCATCACATTTTTGAAAGCCGAGCGGTTGCTCACGCAAGGCAAGGATAGCAGCGCAGTGGCTTTATTGCTCTCACTTCCGACGCTTCAATACCCCGAACTTGAATTTCAACGCCGATACGACGCGCTCAACGCCTTGCTTCGCTTAGGCAAGCACGATATGATTCCAGAGGCGATTGTTCAAGCCAAAAACTGTGCATCCGAATTTGTCAGCAGGAAGCGAAAAGAAGAAGCCATCGATGCCCTTCTTGCGCTTTATGGTTGGCAGAGCGATTCGGCTCAAAGTTGAAGAGATTTTTCGGCAAATCTATGGCAAACCCGTTCAATCTGTGTTGCCTTACTATCGCAAAAATGCAAACGCCAGATGAATTGAATCGCCGACGAAGGTTGCGTTTCCGTAGAGCCGTCGTTGATAATCAATTAAGACTGCGAAGGTCGGAGAAAAATTGGCTTGCAAGCCAAGTAAAATTTGACCGTAACGCTCGTCGCCCAAGATGTTGAGTGGGCGTGTTGCCGCAGGGCGCGGAATTTCTCCAATGCCGATGAGTGTGTTCAAATCACCGAGCGACGCAATCCCCGAAAAGCCCACGCGAAATTGAACTTCTTCCGCCGCCGATATGCCTACTTCGGCGCGATACAAGGCTTGATTTTTGTAATCGCCGCCGCGCAAACGGTAGCCTGTATCAAAAAGCAAATACGCTGGAATGCGGTTGAGAAAAAATGTCAATTCGCCGAGCAAGCGCGCATCGTAATCCAACATTCCCGTGCCGAGCGCAACAGGCGCGAGAATATCTCCCGTTGGCAATTTCACGCCCACTTGCGTTGCAAGTCGAAACGGAAATTTGAGTTTAGAAGGATTCAAGAGTTCATAACGTCCCCAAATCCAAAGGTCGGTGAAGCCTGACGAGGTGATGCTTTTTGAAAGAAACGTCGGAATACCTTGCGGGAAATCGGTTTCCGTGTAGGTGGTAACGATGCCACGATAACCCAAGTAGCCAACGAGGGTGAGTTTGCGCGAGTAGCCATATTCGTAGTGAAGTCCAACTAATCGGTCAATGAAGCGTGCATCGGTAACGGGGAAAGAGGTTTCGTCGGTCGTTGCCACGCGGAAGAGGTCGCGCCGAAATCCTGCACTCGCAAATTCTTCTGACGCTTCAAAGTAAGACGCCGTAATCCAATAGACCGACTTTTTGGGTTGAAGTGGTTTTACTGACCAGAACGCGCGTTCTTGTGCGAAGATTGGTGCAGAAAGGATTAAAAGCAGGATTATGAGATGGAGCAGTCGGCGACTCATTCGTGCGCGATTTTCACAAAAGGTTTGAATTGAATCGCAAATATACAACAATCGCTTTACGCGGTTGCGCTCAATTTCGCCCCTTTTGATTTGTTTCGCCCACGCGCAGAATGAAAATTTCTTTGAGCGAGGGTTCTGCGAGTTCAAAACGGGTGAGGTCGGTGTCGTCGCCGATAAGCGCGAGCACCTCTTTGGGTCTTGTGCCGTCGAGCAATTTGAGTTCGGCATACTTCGGCTGCCGGTCGCGCACTTCGACTTTGCCCATGGCAACAGCGGCGTCAATGAACGCATCGCTTCCGTCAAACTCTATGTGAAGCATATTTTTGCCGTAAGATTTTTTCACCTCGCGCACATTGCCATCTAACACTTTCTCGCCGTTGTTGATTAAGCAAATTGAATCGCAGATTTTTTCTACTTGCTCCATTCGGTGCGTCGAGAAGAGAATGGTTTTTCCTGCTTTTTTCAGCTCGAGAATAATATCCATCACGAGTTCCGAATTTATCGGGTCTAATCCTGAAAATGGCTCGTCCAAAATGAGCAGTTCGGGTTCGTGTAGCACAACGGAAATAAACTGCACTTTTTGTTGCATGCCTTTGGAGAGTTCTTCCACTTTTTTTTCCGACCACGAGTCGATTTCAAATCGTTTGAGCCACATCGCCGATTTTTCTTTTGCTTCCGCTCTCGATACACCTTTGAGTTCGGCAAAATAGACGAGCAACTCGCCAACTTTCATTTTTTTATACAAGCCACGCTCTTCGGGCAAATATCCAATTTTGGATTGCAGTTCCATGCGCATGGGCTCGCCGAGAAATTCAATCGTGCCGCTATCGGGAAGTGTTATGCCGCAAATCATGCGAATGGTCGAGGTCTTTCCTGCACCGTTCGGTCCAAGTATGCCGTAAATCTCTCCGCGTTTCACCGAAAGCGAAAGATTCCTGACG
>CALKXI010000010.1 GCA_938003965.1 uncultured Chlorobiales bacterium | reverse complement strand
GGTTCATCGGGATAGACTTCGTCCCATTTGCTCAGTCCGTTTGCGGCAGAGCGGACTTTCATTTTCCATGTGAGAAAATTAGTTCGAACGACCGCCATGTCGACAGGTGCGGTGCGAAGAATTTTGGATTTATCTTCCATTTCTAATAATGTTTAGCGTTTGATGAAGAAACAGGTAAACTGCACATGTTGATGTCCCAAAGTATCAAAAGTAAAATAAACGTCAAATTTCCATGATTTCTTTTTCTTTTTTGGCAACGGCTTCATCAATCATTTTTTCATAGCGTTGGGTGAGCGAATCGGCGTCTTTTTTACCGCGATTTTTATCGTCTTCGGTGATGGCTTTTTCTTTTTCGGCTTTCTCAATGGCTTGAATAGCGTCGCGGCGGATATTGCGCAAAGAGATTTTGGCGTCTTCGGCGAATCTCTTGACGAGTTTAACGTATTCGCGTCGGCGTTCTTCGGTTAAGGGGGGAATCGGAATGCGGATGGTTTGCCCTTCCGTTGCAGGGTTCAAGCCCATGCCTGATTCGCGAATGGCTTTCTCGGCGTTGGCGACGACATTTTTATCCCACAGTTGCACCACGAGTGTTTTGGAATCTTTCACGCTCACATTGCCGACTTGCTTGAGCGGAACGAGTTGTCCGTAAGACTCCACTTTAATGCCATCGAGAAGTGCGGTTGTGGCTTTGCCCGTGCGAACAGAGGCTAATTCACTTTGGATAACTTCTAACGATTTTTTCATGCGCTGTTCGGCGGCATGCAGAGTTTCTTTAACCATGTGTAGAAATGTGTTTTGGTTTGGACAAAAAAAATGCTCAAAGAGGGGGTGTGCCTGTTTGAGCATGAAATTTTCACAATGATTTACTTGGCGTCGGATTTCGTTGTGTTTTTTGTGAATCGCTTGTTGAAGCGCTCCACGCGACCTGCTGTATCGACGAGCACTTGCTTGCCAGTGTAGTATGGGTGCGACGAATTGCTGATTTCAACTTTGAAGAGCGGATACTCGTTGCCATCGGTCCACTTGATGGTTTCCTTCGTCTCAACGCAGGAGCGTGTAATGAAGCGCGAGCCATCAGTTAAATCTTGGAAGACGACAGGGCGATAATTTTGCGGATGAATATTCGGTTTCATCTTAAAATCGTTTGGCGTTACCGTTAAAAGGTTAGTTGTTGAATGAAAACTTTTCAAAAAAGGCTATCAATGTACAGTGCAAAGATGGACTTTCAAAAACGAAACGAGCGTTTATTTAAGCGCGTCAAGTACTTTGAAAGTAAGGTCGTGCGTTTTATCTCCGTAGAGCACAGGGTTGGCGACGCCGCCTTTGTTCAAGACAATGCTGTAGCCATATTGCTTGGCAACTTTTTCAACGGCTTTCATCACTTTGTCTTCAATCGGTTTCAAAAGTTCGCCTGTTTTCTTTTGCAATTCGTTTTGCTTTTGATAGCGGAACTCTTCGAGTTGTTGTCGCTTGCTCAAGAGTTCTTCTTCTTTTTTCTTTTTAGCGTCTTCGGTCATAGTAGTCTTCTTGCGATCATATTCTTCAAAAGCGGCTTGCAAGTCTTTCGCCATTTTTTGCATTTCGGCTTCGGCGCCTTCTTGGAGTTTCTTCATTTTTTCTTGAACGCCTTTCGAGTCGGGGAGTTGTGCAATAACGTTATCAGTATCGACATAGCCGACTTTGGCATCGCCGGCGCCGCTTGCGCCTACGCCGAGCATAAAGCCGACAGCAAGCCCAAAACCGACAAGAAAACTTTTGCCTTTTGAAAGCGGAGACAATTTTGGTTGAATGACTGACATTCTTTGTTTTTCCTCCAATTAAATGTTGAAAAGAAATTTTGGAACGGTTTATTTCCCTGCACCGTCAGCGTTAGGTGCAGAGGGCGCACCACCAGTGCGGTCTCGTTCAGGAAGCGATGCAAGCAATCTATCTAAGACTTTCTGCGTCAGGTTGTGCGTTTCGTTTGCGTAAAGCAACATCGTGTCGCTGGCACGGTCAAAGACGTAATCGTAGTCGTTATCAATAGCAACGGCGCGCAGGGCAGAGTAGAGCTTGTCTTGAATCGGACGCATCAGTTCGCTCTGCTTTCTGAAATACTCGCCGTCGACGCCAAACTTTTGATTTTGATACTCAAAAATGGCTTTATCGGCGTCCATCATTTCTTTGCGTTTCTGCTGTTTGATTTCGTCTGTATAAAGCACCTCTTTGACTTGAAAGTCGCGCACCATTTTGTCAAGGGCGTCACGCCGTTTTTTGATTTCATTTTGCCATTCCAACGTGAGCACTTCCAAGCGACGTTTAGCGTCTTTGGCTTCGGGCAGTTGGTCTAAAATGGCTTGCGAGTCGATAAACCCAATTTTTTGGGCGCAAACTTCGCTTGAGGCAAATGCAAACAGACTTACGAGAAACGCAAAATAGAGTTGTTGTCGCATGTTTGCTTTTAATGATTGAAGCACCAAAGTTACGAAAACGACGATTCAACATCAAGCCAATGAGCCTTCCCTCAAACGTTTGTGCAGAAACGGGATTTACAAAGAAACAGGGCTTACAAACACTCGGCTTCTCTGACGATTTTGACGCTGGCGCTAGCACCGATTCGCGTTGCGCCGTATTCAATCATTTTTTTGGCAGTGGCGTAATCGCGCACGCCGCCACTGGCTTTCACACCGAGTGTTTCGCCGACAGCTTTGCGCATCAAAGCGACATCTTCGAGCGTGGCGCCCCCTTTTGAAAAGCCCGTTGACGTTTTAACAAAATGCGCCCCTGCATTTTTGGAAAGCACCGAAGCAATGACTTTTTCCTCATCGGTGAGCAAACACGTTTCCAAAATTACCTTCACAATCGCATCAGCGGAATCAGCGGCATTGACAACCCCTGCAATATCGGCTTCGACCAAATCGTAATTTTTAGATTTGAGTTCACCAATGTTGATGACCATGTCAATTTCCGTTGCGCCGTCTTCACAGGCGACTTGGGTTTCATAAACCTTCACGCGCGTAGTGCTTGCGCCGAGCGGAAAACCAACCACAGTGCAAACTTTCACTGCGGTATTGCGAAGCATCGTCGCGCACAGTTTAACATAGTGCGGATTCACACAGACCGACGCAAAGCCGTGCGCTTTGGCTTCGTCGCAAAGCATGATGATGTCTGAGCGCGAGGCATCAGGCTTCAAGAGGGTATGGTCAATGTATTTAGCAAACCCAAAATTCGGAATACAGACTGCCTGTTGATGCGACTCCCGAATGCCAACGCGCGCCGCGCCATAGTCAAGATACGACTTTACTTCGTTGGCGACTTTTTGAAGGTCGAGACTGGCTGCTTTTCGCAGAACACTTTGTGCAACGAGATAATTGGGCGTGGTCATGGATTGAAAAAACGAGTGATGTATGAAATTTATTATGGTCGATTTGGTGTTTATCGTTCAGAAGTTCCCTCTTTCAGCGTCAGCAGTTGTCATTTTGAGCGGTTCGTATTTGTAGTTCGTCATCGTCTTTTTGAGTTCAACTCAATACAAAACTACACTTTTTGCTATGCAAGTCAAGTTACGCCGTTTGGGTTACTATATGTTGGCAGCCGTAATTGCCGCTGCGCTTTCTATTCCATTAGGGATTTTAGCATGTGTATTTCTGCCCATTTTGGCTGTTGCTTCAATTCCTTTTTGGCTTTACCTCATCTTTCGCACGAGCGGCAAGGTATGGAACGCTTCGGATTATGCAAGAGCGACACAGCCTATTCCAGCACGCAACCGAAAAGTCTATACGCTCATTCAGCCGAAGCGATTGCTTTCTAATTACAAATCTTATCACTTGAATTAACTGCGTTGGGCTAAAAGTAGCCTTCAACGATTAAACAATCAGAGAGCACTTTGATAGAGGGATTTTTAAGGTCAATGCGGTCAGTGATTTTCTTCAAGCCAAGATTGCCGATGCTGGCTAAGCCGTCGCCGCCGATAAGATTTGGCGCAATAAACGCATGAAGTTTATCGCACAAGCCTGCCTTGATAAGTGAGGCGAAGAGTTGCGCGCCGCCTTCAACCATGACAGAAAGAATGAGTTCTTCGTGCAAGATGTGCATCACGTCAAGCAAGTTGAGCGATTCGTTTTTCTCTCCGACAAAAAAAACTTTGACCCCAATTTTTCCCAACGCTTTAACCTTCGGATGCCGCTTGTTGATGCGCGAAGTGAAGACAAGCGTCGGTGCGTCTTTGCTGAATATGTTGGCTTGAAGCGGCACGCGCAATTGGCGGTCGAGCAAAATGCGCTTTGGATTTTTGCCTTCAACAAGTCTGACCGTTAGGGAAGGGTTATCGGCAAGTGCGGTGCGAGAACCAACCATGACAGCGTCGTAATGATTGCGCAAGTGGTGGGCGTAGGCACGAGCAACTTCGCTGGTAATCCATTTAGAATCTTTGGTTTTGGTGGCAATTCGTCCGTCAAGCGATTGCGCAAGTTTAAGCGCAACGAAAGGTAAGTGGTATCGATGCGATTTCAAGAAGGCTTCGTTAAGTTGTTCTGATTCCTCGCGCAAGACGCCAACGCGCACATCGATTCCAGCGTCTTTGAGTTTCTTAATGCCTTTGCCAGCAACCTTGGGGTTCGGGTCAACGCAGCCGATGACCACGCGCGGAATTTTTTTCTCTATAATCAAATCGGCGCAAGGCGGGGTTTTGCCGAAGTGCGAACACGGCTCAAGATTGACATAGAGCGTCGAGTGCCTGAGAAGCGATTCATCTTTGACAGAGCGAATAGCATTCACTTCGGCATGTGCTTCACCGTATTGCTTGTGCCACCCTTTGCCAATCACTTTGCCATTGCACACAATCACACAGCCGACCATCGGGTTGGGGCTGACCTTTCCTGCACCGCGCTTGGCGAGCGTTAAGCATTTGGCGAGAAACAATTCGTCTGCGGCATCGTCAAGGGTGGCGTGCTTGGTTTTTGATGTCTTGGACATAAGGTCAAGCTCACATTGCGGATGATACGACGGAAACTTTAAACACTTAACTTCTCCATCGCAGATACAATATACTTGTTGATAGTTTCTTTCGGCAAAGTGATGAAGAAATCTTCGCTTGACAAATCAAGCAAGCGGTAAGAGTAAGTGATAAGCGGCTTTGGGTCTTTGTTCAAAATTGCATCGGTACAGAATTGATAAATTTTTTTGTCGAGTTCGGTTTCAACCAATCCTGATGCTTTATGCACCAAGTAGCAACACTCCACAGCGACGCTACACAGTTTCTGGCATAACGTCAGATGCTCTTCATTTGAGCCTCCTGGCGGCAGTTCATAATAAATGATGTATTCCATAACAGCATCGCGCAAAAATCTTCCCATCGTTTTAAGCATGATGGCTAAATAATTTTCCCAGAAATCGGGCTCGACGGCAAGAAAGGCACGTCGATAAAGAGGATGTTTCATTTGCTCGTAGATGTAAAAAAGCAAAGTATAGGAGCAGTCTGCAGGAAGGCGGACGGCACGGCTGATAAGCGTGGCGGCATCTAAGATGAGTTCCGTAGTAGTTGTATTGAATGGCAACTGCATCAAGAGCGACGTCAAGCGAAAACTTTTCGTGAGCCAAGTTGGGTCTGGATTTTCGCCCTGCGCGCTTAACTCATCGAGCAAAGCTTCCACTTCTTGGCGAAGTCTCAAGGGGTTGGCGGTAACTACATCCGATGCGCCGAATTTAATCAAGGTGGCTTTTGCATCAGCATCCATACCTTCATCTGCCGCTACGCCAGAGGCATACAGGAAGTGAAGTATCGCAAGGTATAAGGCTTGATTAGGCGAGGAATCTTGAACTTTTTCAATTGCAGATTTAGTCAGTGCGCTTGTCTTTAGGCTGTATCGTGTGTCCCAGAGCGCAAGGTTCGTTCTCAAGGTTGTTGTCTTTGTTTTGGGTTTAAGGATATGAAAGTAGCAAGTTATACAGGTTCGACATGAACTTGAACAAGTTTTACGCCTGAAAGCGAGACCAGTTCCGAGATGTTTTCTATTTTGTAAGGTTTGTCGTAGTAAATCGTTTTAATACCAACGTTGATAAGCACTTTGAGGCAGTTGAGACAAGGGCTTGCGGTGATGTAAATGTCCGCGCCTTTAATTGCCGTGCCATTTTTGGCGGCTTGCGCAATTGCGTTGATTTCGGCATGAATTGTGCGCATGCAGTTCTCCTCGACCGTGCCGTCGGGGTGAATCGATTTGTAGATGAGGCAGTTCGGACCGTCGCAGTGTGGCAAGCCTGATGGCGAGCCGTTGTAGCCTGTGGCGAGAATGTTGTTTTCGCGTACAATGACGGCGCCAATATGGGCGCGCTCGCATGTGGAACGACGAGCAATCAAATGGGCTACACTCATAAAGTATTCGTGCCACCCAATACGTGCTTGCTTTTTTGACGGATTGCTTGCTATCTCGTTTTGAGTCAGTGGTTCGTTCATTGACGAAAAGGTCTTGATTGATATAGGCGTCAAAGTTAATGCAAACGAAGGGAAATTCCGTTTTCAGGGTTGGTCGCCGAATGATTTTATCGTATTTTTACAGAACATTCTGAAAATGAATTGGCAAAAAGCGACATGGCAGTAAAAAGTGCAAAAAAATTGCCCCCTCCATTTAAGCCAAAAAACGCGCATCGTCAAAAAGTCTTCTCAACCTAACCGCAGTAAAACACTATGAACACCGCCGAACTCACCAAAGAAAAAGCACCTGCTCAAAGCGTCAGCAAGCATCAAAACATTCCGAAAGAAATGCTGCAGAAGTGGTATCGGCTTCTTTACACGGGGCGACAATTAGACATCAAGGCAGCAAGCTATCTCAAAAAGGGAATGGGATGGTCGTATCATGCGCCATATCAAGGGCATGACGGAATTCAACTGGCGCTTGGGCTATCGTTTCGTGCCGGAAAAGATTTTCTCTTTCCGTATTACCGCGATATGCTGACGACGCTGGCGGCAGGATTAACACCCGAAGAAATTATCTTGAACGGACTTTCACGCGATGCCGATGTTGCAGGTGGCGGTCGGCACATGTCCAATCACTTTGCAAAGCCTTCAATTCGAATTCAAAACGTATCATCTTTAACTGGCAATCATGCACAGCATGTCGTCGGTGTTGCGCGAGCCATTAAAAAATACGGTGGCGACGAAATCGTCTTCTACTCTGGAGGAGAATCGGCCTGCGCCGAAGGCTACTTTTACGAAGCGATCAATGGTGCTTCACGCGAAAAACTGCCAGCAATTTTTGTAATTCAAAACAACCGCTACGGCATTTCAGTGCATGTGAGCGAGCAATTCGGCACGCTTCACCCTGCCGAAGTGTTTCGTTCATTTCCGAACCTTGAAGTGATGTTCTGCGACGGCACCGATGTGTTTGACTCATGGTTTACGATGCAAAAAGCCGTTGAGCATGTCAAAACAAAACGCTTGCCTGTGATGGTCGAAGCCGACTGCGAGCGCATTGGCTCACACTCCAACTCCGACAATCACTTGCTTTATCGCACGCACGAAGAACTTGAAGAAATCAAAAAGCGCGACCCACTGCCGAAATTCAAACGATATTTGCTCGAGCACGGACTGTTCACCGAATCGGAACTTGCTGACATTGAACGCGAAGCCGACCAAGTCATCGCCGAAGCCTGTGAAAAAGGCGAGAAAGCCCCAATGCCAAAACCAGAATCCGCAAAAGAGTTTGTGCTTCCAGACTATCGACCAACCAGCGGCACTGTCGTCGACCTTTCTCTCCCACAAGGTAGCAGCGAACTCTACACCGATGAAACCATCAGTTTCTTACAAGCCATCAACTTCACACAAATTGAAGAGTTTCGACGCAACCCGAACACATTTCTCTGGGGGCAAGATGTGGCCTCAAAAGAAAAAGGTGGCATCTTCAACGCTGATAAAGGTATGCTCAAAGAATTTGGAAATGAGCGTGTGTTCAATGCGCCGATTGCCGAAGATTTCATTGTCGGAACAGCAAACGGTTTTTCGCGCTACCGTGAGGACATTTGGGTCTTGATTGAAGGCGCAGAATTTGCTGACTACATCTGGCCTGCAATGGAGCAAGTCGTCGAGTGCTCGCACGAGTATTGGCGCACGAAAGGGCAATTTGTGCCCAACATCGTCATGCGCATTGCCTCAGGTGGTTATATCGGCGGCGGCTTATATCACTCGCAAAACGTCGAAGGTGCATTTACAACGCTGCCCGGTCTGCGCATCGTGATTCCATCGTTTGCTGACGATATGCAAGGGTTACTTCGGTCAGCGTTTCGCTCGCGCGGCGTAACTGTAATTCTTGAACCGAAATTCCTCTACAACAACCCTTGGGCGAAAACCAAACGCTTGAAAGAAGACATCTTGATTCCCTTCGGCAAAGCCCGTATTCGCCGCGAAGGAACAGATTTAAGCATCATTACCTACGGTACCACAACACACCATGCGCTTCTTGCTGCAGAGCGCTTAGCGAAAGAAGGTGTTTCAGTTGAAGTCGTCGATATTCGCTCGCTTGCGCCGCTCGATACCGAAACCATCTTTAACTCGGTCAAAAAAACAAGCAAAGCGTTAGTTGTTCACGAAGACAAAGTTACAGGTGGATTCGGCGGAGAACTTGCAGCATTGATTGCCGAACATTGCTTCGAGTATTTGGACGCGCCGATTCGCCGTGTAGGCTCTATTTTCACGCCCGTCGGATTCTCGAAAATTTTGGAGGAATACATTCTGCCAAATGAGCAGAAAGTCTACGAAGCAGCGAAAGCATTAGCGCAATACTAACGCTCAACCCAAATAAACGCAAAATGCGTTGCAAGGTCGTGAGGTTGTATTGAACCCTTGCGACCTTGCAACAAGCAATCCCACATACCCCAAACAATCTTTTCTTCTAACTTGTGAGGTAACGAAGCTAGTAACTAACTTCCTGCCGCTCAATCAACACTAATCCAATTTTGACTATGGCAATCGACACACATCTTGCAACAGACTTCGAAAAACTCGAAGCCAACTTTCAAAAATGGCTCGAGAAAAATCGTACGACCAAAGAACTGCCTGCGAAGTATGAAAATTTGAGTTGGGAAAAGATTAAACCGCTCTACACGCCGCTCGACACCGCACACATCGACTACAACACCGAAATTGGAAACAGCGGAGAATTTCCTTACACGCGCTCGATTCACAACAATCTTTATCGAGGCAAACTTTGGACAATGCGACTGTTTTCAGGCTTCGCAACGCCTGAAGAAACAAACCAACGCTATAAGTTTCTCTTGGAGCGCGGACAAACTGGACTTTCGGTCGCATTTGATTTGCCTGCCTTGATGGGCTGGGATTGCGACGCGCCGCTTGCAGCAGGTGAGGTCGGTGTATGTGGCGTTTCGGTCTCTTCGCTTGCCGACATGGAAGTGATTTTTGACGGCATCAATTTGGAGCAGGTCTCCACTTCAATGACCATCAACTCAACGGCGATGGTGGCACTGGCTTATTTTATTGCTGTGGCGCAAAAGCAGGGGTGCAATCTGAAAAACGTGCGCGGCACGATTCAAAACGATATTCTCAAAGAATACATCGCGCAAAAAGAATACATCTTTCCGCCGAAGCCGTCAATGCGCATTGTTACCGATATGTTCGCCTATTGCGCCAAAGAAATGCCGAAGTTCAATCCGATTTCCGTTTCAGGCTATCACATCAGAGAAGCCGGCTCAACAGCAGTGCAAGAACTTGCCTTCACGCTTGCCGATGGATTTTGCTATCTCGAGCACGCTATTGCTGCAGGAATGGATGTCGATGAAATTGCGCCGCGCATTTCCTTCTTCTTCAATTCGCATAACGATTTCTTCGAAGAGATTGCTAAGTTCAGAGCGGCACGAAAAATTTGGGCGAAGCGGCTGCGCTACAAATACGGCGCCAAAAACGAACGCTCATGGCAACTGCGATTCCACACGCAAACCGCAGGATGCACGCTCACCGTCCAACAGCCTGAAAACAACATTGTGCGTGTCGCACTTCAAGCTCTTGCGGCGGTGCTAGGCGGCACGCAATCGCTCCACACCAACTCAATGGATGAAGCCCTCGCGCTTCCATCGGATAAAGCCGTGCGCATTGCGCTTCGCACACAGCAAATCATTGCTTACGAAACCGGCGTAACGAACACCGTCGACCCGCTCGGCGGCAGTTACTATGTCGAAGCCCTCACCGAAAAAATGGAGCAAGAAGCCGAAAAGTATTTTGAAACCATCGAGAAACTCGGCGGCGTCATTGAAGCCATTGAACAAGGCTACATGCAAAAAGAAATCGCCAACGCTGCATATAAATATCAGCAAGAACTCGACCGCAAAGAGCGCATTATCGTTGGCGTCAATGACTTCATTGAGAAAGATGAAAAAATCGATATTCCAATTCTGCAAATCACCAAAGAAGCCGAAGAGCGTCAAATCAAGCGCTTGAGAGAAGTCAAAGCCTCGCGCAATAATGAAGAAGTCAGAGCCTCACTTGAAAGGCTTGCAAAAGCAGCACGCGACGGCGCAAACCTCATGCCACCGCTTATTGAAGCCGCGCATCATTACGTTACGCTTGGCGAAATTTGCGATGTCTTGCGACAACAGTTCGGCATATATGAAGAAACGCCCGTGTTTTGATTATCTTCAAAGGGACTGCAAACAGTCCCTTTTTCACTTCAACAAATTATGAGCACACTCGACCGTCGCATTGCGCCCATCAATCCTGAACCTGTTCATGCCTCGTTTCCCGATACCGTTGAGCACACGCTTTCAAACGGCTTGAAGGTGATGATTTATGAACAGCATGACGTGCCATTAGTAAATGTTCGCCTTTACATTCGTGCAGGTTCAGTGTTAGATGGGAAGGCGCTCAAAGCGTCGTCATTTGTATTTGCGCTGCTTCAACAAGGAACGCATAAGCGCACGGCAAAGGAAATCGCTGATGAAATTGAGTTTCTGGGTGCAGAACTCACCGCGTCAAGTTCGATTGATTTTGGAAGCGTTTCGCTTACGGTGATGCGTAAGCATTTGGAAAAAGGTTTGGAGATTCTCTCCGATGTGGTGTTGAATCCCGCATTTTTGGAAAGTGAGATTGAGTTTGTGCGTCAGCAGAGTTTAAGTCGGTTGCAATTTTCAAAAGCCGATGCGACGCGGCTCTCGTCCGAAGCCTTCAATCGGTTGATCTATGCGCCGCACCCTTACGGCAATCCGTCGCTTGGTACGGTTGAATCGCTGAAAGCACTCACAAGGGCGCAGCTGCTTGAGTTTTATCACAAACATTTTCTTGCTAATCGTGCCTTTGTTACAGTCGCAGGTGATGTTGAGGCGGATACGATAATTGCCTTGTTGGAAACATACTTGGGCGCGTGGGCGTCGCACGCAGTAGAAGAGCCGCTTTATGAACTGCCGCAGAGGCGTGCACAAAATGAAGTTCGACTCGTGAAAAAAGACGGCGCGGTGCAGTCGGTTTTGAACATCGGGCATCTCTCGATTGCGCGTAACGATGAGGCGTTCATTCCGCTCTATGTGGGCAATATGATTTTGGGAGGTTATTTTGGCTCGCGGCTCAACATGAACTTGCGCGAGAAGCAAGGCTTCACTTACGCAATCCGTAGCGGCTTCGACGCGCTTCGACTCGCAGGCGATTTTAACATCTCAACCCAAGTTCGAAGCGAAGTAACTGGAAAAGCTATTGAGCAAATTCTCTTTGAGGTCAATCGCTTGTTGCAAGAAGGCATCAGCGAAAAAGAATTGACGGCGGCAAAGCGATACATCACAGGAAATTTCGTGATTCAAAACGAAGTGCCTGCCTCAGTTGCAGCTCGCCTTGCTAATGTAGAACTTTATGGGTTACCAAAATCTTATTACAACACTTACATTGACGCCATCAATGCACTGGAGCGTCAGCAAATTCTTGATGCATTAACAAAATATCTTCACACGGAATCGTTTGTATTTGTAATTGCAGGCGACCCAAACCAAGTGATCCATCAAGTCGAACGCTTTGGCGCGCTTTCCGTTGAAGATGCAGAAGGAAATCTCATCACTTAACTTTCTATGTCAGCCGTTGCTTCAACTGAATTACAACTTGCCGAACAACTTGCCGAAGATTTCAAGTCGCTTAAAACCGAAATGCACAAAGTCATTATCGGACAAGACGAAATTATCGAGCAACTGATGATGACTGTGCTGGCGCGCGGACACTGCTTGATGGTTGGCGTGCCCGGTCTTGCAAAAACATTGCTTGTCTCGACTTTGGCAAAGGTCTTGGATTTGCAATTCAATCGAATTCAATTCACACCCGACCTGATGCCTTCCGACATCACAGGCACAGAAATTCTCGAAGAAGACCATGAGACGAAGCGCAAGTTTTTTAAGTTTATTCAAGGCGCAATTTTTGCCAACATCGTGCTTGCCGATGAAATCAACCGCACGCCGCCGAAAACCCAAGCCGCCTTGCTTGAAGCCATGCAAGAGCATCAAGTAACATCAGGCGGTAAACGCTATCAACTTCCCGAACCCTTCTTCGTTTTAGCCACGCAAAACCCCGTCGAGCAAGAAGGCACTTATCCCTTGCCCGAAGCGCAACTCGACCGCTTCATGTTCAACCTGTGGATCGATTATCCGACCATTGAAGAAGAAATCTCCATTGTGAAATCCACCACTTCCGCCTACAAGCCCGAACTGAAAAAGGTCATGAACGCCGAAAAAATTTTAGCCTATCAAAAACTCGTGCGCCAAGTGCCAGTTGCCGATAATGTCGTGGAGTATGCCGTTCGCCTCATCGATAAAACGCGACCAACCCGCACACAACATCCTGACGTCAAGCAGTTTGTCAGTTGGGGGGCAGGACCAAGAGCCTCGCAGTATCTGATTTTGGCATCCAAAGTGCGCTGCCTATTGCAAGGACGCCTGACACCTGAAATCGCCGACGTGCAAAGCGTCGCGCTTCCTGTGTTGCGACACCGGATTCTCACCAATTTCAGTGCGGAAGCCGACGGCATTAAACCCGAAACCATCGTTCAAAGGTTGATTGCTTCTTGAACCAGCAATGCTCTGTGCACTGTTAATTTTCTTGTTGGATTCAAACGCCGTATCGGACTGTAAGCCGTGCGAGGAATTTGTCAGGCTTCAGCAACAAATTCGCGCCGAATCCATCACGAAAGATTCTGCCATGTCGGCGTTCAAGAGCATCATCGCCGAGATACACGCCTACTTTGAGCAGAATCATCGGGGCATTTCAACGCAAAAGGAATGGCGATTTCCCCTTGAAGGCTACACGCCCCAAGCCGTCGGCGAAAACGGACGCGGTTACCGTGTCTACGGCTTCGACTTTTTCGCCAAAACGCGACACAACCCGCACCCCGCTCACGATATTTTCATTTTAGATAACAACCAAGATGAACTCGACGACCGCACCAACGAGCCCGTGCGCGTGCTAAGCATTTCGAGCGGCGTGGTGATTGAGGTAAAAACCGAATGGAGCGACACAAGCCGACTGCGCGGCGGAAAATACGTCTGGATTTACGACACCGTTTCAAAACGGCTCTTTTACTATGCGCATTTGCGAAGCGTTTTTGTCAATCTCGGCGACTGCCTTGTCAGCGGCACGCCAATCGGCGAGGTCGGACGAACAGGATTTCACGCCTTCAAACGCCGCTCGCCAACGCATTTGCACTTGATGGTGCTACAACTCGGAAAAGACGATTTGCCAAAGCCAATCAATCCCTACAAAGAAATGTGGAAGTGGAAGCGCAAATAGTGATTGCAAAAAGTTATCGCAACAGCGTGATTTTATTGCGTTCTAACTTGACCTCGCCGTTTGTTTCCAACTGTTTGAGAAGCCGAGAAACGACGACGCGCGCCGTCCCCAACTCGTTTGCAAGTTGTTCGTGCGTAACGAAAAGCGTTTTACTTTGAGCAAGTTCGGCTTTTTTGTTCAAGAGCAAAAGCAAACGTTCATCGACCTTCTTGAACGCCACCGCATTGATGACTTCCAAGAGTTCCTCAAATCGCTTGTGATAAAGTTTGAAGATGTAATCGAGCCATTCGGGATAGTCGCGCATGAGCAGAGGGACTTTGTCAATCGGCAGGAACAAAATTTCGGCATCTTCTTCGACTTCGGCTTTGAGTTTGCTCGTTTCATTATGCAAGCCGCCTAAGAACGACATCACACACGATTCGCCTGCTTTGATGTAGTAGAGCAAAATTTCGCGACCATCTTTTTCCGTGCGCATGACGCGAATCGAGCCGCGATTAACCATTGGGATTGAGCGAATTTGTGCGTTCTCGCTTAAAATCACATCGCCCTCGCGGTAGGTTTTTACGATGCTGTATTCCAAGAGTTTGGCTTTAAGCTCTTTCGAGACGCGAAATTCAAGAGCGAGCTGAGTCGAATGCATTCGTATGTAATGCAGTTTTCTTGATGAAAAATTCAATCGTGCGCCTTAAGCCTTCGGCGCGGTCGACTTTGGGCTCCCAGCCGAGCAATTCTCTTGCGCGTGTGATGTCGGGCCGACGTTGTTTGGGGTCGTCAGCGGGCAGAGGCTTGTAGGTAATTCCCACTTCTTTGCCGGTGAGTTCCTTCATGATTTTTTGCACTTCTTTGGCGAAATCCAAAATCGTAATCTCACTTGGGTTGCCAATGTTGACCGGCTCATGCGTGTTGGCGTGCAAGAGTCGCCAAATGCCTTCAACCAAATCGGAGACATAACAAAACGAGCGCGTTTGTGAGCCGTCGCCGAAAACGGTCATGTCTTCGCCACGAAGCGCAGAGCCGACAAACGAGGGTAGAGCGCGTCCGTCGTCAAGTCGCATGCGCTCGCCGTAGGTGTTGAAGATGCGCAGAATGCGCGTGTCTAATCCGTGATAGCGATGATATGCCATCGTGATGGCTTCGGCGAAACGCTTGGCTTCGTCGTAACAGCCGCGCAGTCCAATCGGATTGACATTTCCCCAATAGGTTTCTTTTTGCGGGTGCTCGAGCGGGTCGCCGTAAACTTCAGAGGTTGAGGCAATCATGAATCGAGCTTTCTTTGCGCGTGCAAACCCCAACGCCTTGTGCGTGCCAAGCGAGCCAACTTTCAGCGTTTGAATCGGAAGTTTGAGGTAATCAATCGGCGAAGCAGGCGAAGCAAAATGAAGCACATTATGCACCTCGCCCTCCACATAAATAAATTCCGTTACATCGTGCTGAATGAATTTGAAATTCGGATGGCCAAAAAGATGTGCGATGTTATCCGCCGAGCCTGTAATTAAGTTGTCGATAGCAATAACGCGATGCCCTTCGGCAAGAAAACGGTCGCAAAGATGTGAACCTAAAAAGCCTGCGCCGCCTGTAATCACGGTGGTTGGTTTTGACATACAAAGGAACGGAATGGATTTAAACCTAAATATACAACTGATTTCGTGAAGTAAGGCTCTGCTTCGCTTGCCATACCGATTAACTCTCTTCCCAAAACCGCTACCAAAAGTTTAAGGACATGCCAAATGAACTAACGAAATAGAGCAACCAAAATTTCGATTGCAGAAGCCAATTTGCAACAGGAGCGTTTGAAGCACAAAATTAGATGTGGAGCGAAACCTGAACCCAGAAAAGACTTGAAAAATAAGAAAGCCCGTCTTGCGACAGGCTTATACTTGAAGAACTATCTTCATACTTGCGAATGAAAGAACAGCAAAGAACATCTCTCAAGAATACACGCAACAAACATAACACAATAGCGTGCCAAAGGCTGTGATAATTATCACAACATCAAGTTATGGCGCGCTTGCCCGTTCTGACGCCCATTCTGCCAAAAGTTCGATGATTTGGTCTTGCACTTTTTCAATATCAAGGCGCGACTGTGTGAAGTTCATCGCCATAATAGAGAAGACAATCCATTCTTCGTCTTCCCCATAAAAATATCCTGAAAGCGTGCGCACACCGCCCACGAATCCCGTCTTTGCAAAAGTCATCTCGCGGGCTTTGCCTTCACGAAGCCGATTTTGAAGCGTTCCATCTTTGCCCGCAACGGCAAGCGATTGGTAATAGGTCTCAAATGAATTAGCGGCATAATTTTTTTTCAGAAGTTTGACAATCGCCGAGGGCGAGATGCGATTTTTGCGCGATAAGCCGCACCCATCAATGATGTAGTAATGTTTCTCGGTAATGCCAAGTGAATTGAGATAAACTTTCACGGCGTCTAATCCTGCGTCAATCGTGCCTTCTTTGCGATAGGCATAGCCGATTCGTCGAAGCAACTGTTCGGCAAAAAAGTTGTTGCTGGCTTTGTTCGTTTCAGCGAGAATCGAGAAGAGCGGTGGCGAGAGTTGTGAGGCAACTTGTTGGAGCGTGTCGGTCAAATAAAAGTCGTTCGTGTTTTTTCGGCGCAATTTTCCTGAAATCCGAATGCCTTTTTCTTCAAGGGCTTTTTTGAGTGCGGTGAGAAAATAAAGCGCGGGTTGCTCGACGGCAATTCTTTCGCGAAAGCCACGCGAATCGATTGGAATTGAACCTGAAATAAAAATCGTATTTGTGCCGAAACGACGGACGACCTCGATTGTGCGCTTGGTTTGTGCAAATCCTGTGGTCGCGTTGTTCTCGATGTTGAAGAAGTTAATGTCGGGTGAAAGGCTGACGCTCGGAGCTTTGCCTGCGCTATCGGCAGGGTAGACCGTGACGGTTACATAATTTTCATTGAAAGCAAGTGCAGAAGCAGGTGCTGCCATGGCATAAAAAAGGTCGTCCCACGCCCAGTCAGACGCATAATCACCATCGCCGCCGCTAACGGCTTGCGAGTAAATCGAGGCTTGAATGTAGCGGTCATCGGCAACCAAATCACCGTTAATAAGCGTGATATTTCGAGCCAAAAGGCTATCGGCGAGTTGATAGAAAAAAAAAACGCCCGTCGAGTCAATGAACCGCTCCGCATGATAAGGATTGCCATCGCTCAACACAATTAAATCGCCATCGAGCCGCATTGCGCCGTTCTCAGCGGGAACAATTTTTCCCCAAGTATGCGCTGATGTTCGAAACCGAAACGATTCGCCCAAGTAGTGAAGTGCCGCCGCCGTTGTGAGCAACTTTTGATTTGAGGCAGGCACAAAATTTTTCTCGCTGTTCAAGGCATAAATAACGCCGAACTTCGGATTCAGCGACTCGATATGAACACCCCAAAACGTGTTGTTATGCGCCTCGTCAGATAGCAGTTTATCCAATTCGGTATGTAATTCTTTGAGCAGGCGTTGGTCGCGCTTCGAGAGTTTTTTGCTGATAAGGTGCGAGGGCTTTTTCTTTTGCGCGTAAAGATTCTCTACTGTAAAGCCTAATGTTAAAAATCCAACAAGAAAAGTAACAAGAAGTCGCAACAGCATTTGAAGATAATGTTTGAACGGTTGAGGTCAGAGGCAGAACAAAGATAAGAAATTAGCCTTGAGGTTAAGCCTGAAAAAATCTTGAAAATAAAAAAGCCTTAAAACTTGAAAGCCGACACACAAGTTTTAAGGCTGAAGACAAAAGAACAAACCTATGACAATGAGAAGTGTGTCAAAGGTAAAGACTAAACTTCAATTTTGTAAGGTTACGTTCAAAATTTGACGATTTATTAAAAGTGCGACGGAGAAGCATCTAAATTTTTAACATTTTCAGGGCTTGCGCTCGCGCATTGTTTGACGCAAATCTTCTTTCGCCGCTTCGTATCCGCTTTTTTGGTCAGGACGCAACGTGGCAGAAATTTCGTCGTCGATTTTTTTCATGCGCTCGTTGGCAAGGCGGAAGAGCAACAGTTTATCGCCCTTTGCTTCCTCGCGCTCTATGCGAAACTCTGATTGATGTTTAACGAGAATTTCTCGAATCTGCTCTTTCTGATTCGCATCGAGGGCGACTTTGCCTTCTATTTGAGCGAGCATTTGTTCGGCGCGGGCACGGTCGCGCTCTTCAGCAGATTGCGCAAATGCGCTCAGGGAACAGCCTAAAAGAAGTAGCAAGGGCAAGAGAACTGAAAGAAAAACACGGTTCATAACTTTGCGAATTGGTTTGTGATTAACAAGGTTAAATGCGGTCGCTTATTTTTCGTTAATAACACCGCATTAGATACAAGTAGATACAAAATTTTCCGAGAAACATTTTTTGAGAAACCGCACGGTCAAATTTGCTATCTTTGCGAATCTTCAAAAAAAACAAGCAGTATGCATATCGAACTTAACCACTACCTCTGGCTTTCGGCGTTTATGTTCACGGTTGGCGTAATTGGCGTATTGGTGCGCCGCAACGCGATTGTGATTTTCATGTGCATTGAACTCATGCTCAACGCCGTCAACCTTTCCTTCGTCGCGTTTTCTCATTTTCTTTCCGACATTCAAGGGCAAATGATGGTCTTTTTCGTTATGACGGTTGCCGCCGCCGAAGCCGCTGTTGGTCTTGCGATTGTCATTTCGCTCTTTCGCAACCGTCAAACCGTCAACATTGACGAAATTAACTTGCTTAAAGGTTAACTGTGTCGTAAAATGAATGTAATTTTCATCTCTGTTTTCCTCCCGCTGGTAGGATTTCTTCTTTCTTCGCTGTTCAGCCTGACGAAGTTCATCGGTCATCACGAATCGGGAAAAGAAAAAATTGTCGGGTTTCTTTCAACCCTGATGATTGCGATTCCCTTCGGAATTTTCGCGACGCTCTTTGCTTCGTTTAGTGGCGAAGCGCAAACGGCAACGCTTTACGAATGGTTTGCGGCGGGCGCGATGTCCATCAAAATTTCCTATCAACTTGATTCGCTCTCGCTCTTGATGGCGATGATTGTTACGGGCGTCGGCAGTTTGATTCACCTCTACTCGATTGGCTACATGCACGGCGATGAAGGCTTCGCGCGATTTTTCGCCTATCTCAACCTCTTCATCTTTGCGATGCTCAACCTGATTCTTGCCGATAACATGGTTTTGATGTTTCTCGGTTGGGAAGGCGTTGGGCTTTGCTCTTACCTCTTGATTGGATTTTGGTATGACCGCAAGTTCGACGGCGTCGGAATCGAGACCACAACCGACGCGGCAAACAAAGCCTTTATCATGAACCGCATCGGTGATTTTGCCATGCTTGTCGCGATGTTTCTTATCTTCCAAAAAATTTCCGCGCTCGATTACAATGCGATTCTCTCTCAAAAAGAAGCCTTCGATTCAACTCACATCTTTTGGATTACCTTATTGATTTTCATTGGTTGCACAGGTAAATCGGCGCAGATTCCGCTCTACACTTGGCTTCCTGATGCAATGGCAGGACCGACGCCTGTTTCGGCACTCATTCACGCGGCAACCATGGTAACAAGTGGCATTTACTTGACGGCACGCCTCTCGCCGCTCTTCGTGATGTCGCCCGATACGATGAACTTGATTGCCGTTGTTGGAATTACAACCGCGTTCATTGCCGCCACGATTGGACTTGCACAGAACGATATTAAAAAAGTCTTAGCCTACTCGACCGTCTCGCAACTCGGCTATATGTTTCTTGCGCTTGGCGTCGGGGCGTTTGGCTCGGCGATTTTTCATGTAACGACGCACGCCTTCTTCAAAGCCTGTCTCTTTCTCGGAAGCGGCTCGGTCATTCACGCCTTGCACGAAGAACAAGACATTCGCAAGATGGGCGGGCTTGCCAAAGTGATGCCACAAACAAATGCAACTTTCCTTGTTGCCTCGCTTGCCTTGGCGGGATTTCCTTTGACGGCAGGCTTTTTCAGCAAAGACGATGTGCTCGCCAAAACATTCGAGAGCGGAAATTATCTGCTCTGGGGTGTCGGGCTTGTAACGGCGTTCATCACGGCATTTTATACGATGCGCCTTTACACACTAACCTTTTTAGGTGAAGCGCGATACAACACAGACAAGCACCCGCACGAATCGCCCGCGCTGATGACCGCGCCACTTTGGATTCTCGGTGTGCTCTCGCTGATTGGTGGCGCGATAGGATTGCCCGCCGTGATTCAAGAACAAAATTGGATTCAATCGTTTTTATCGAGTAGCGTGGCAAGCGTGCAAGCCCATCATCTTGAACATTCAACCGAGTGGATTTTGCTTGGCGTCTCAAGCGTTGTGGCAATTTTGGGGCTTGCGGTCGCCTTCAACATCTACAGCAAAACGAAAGTGGAAGGCGAACCTAAAGGCGTTGCAAAGATGCTCTATCACAAATACTACATTGATGAACTCTATGATGCCCTAATCACAAAGTCTTTTCAATACATTGCAACGCGCTGGCTGGCGCCGATTGATAACCGTGTGCTTGACGGTCTCGTCAATGGTGTTGGAAGTTCTATCGTCGGGCTTGGCAGTGCGCTCAAGCGTTGGCAAACGGGCGTAGCGCAAAACTATGCACTTGTCATTACGATTGGCTTAATTCTGCTTGTCGGTTATATTTCGTTAAGTTGATTTCCGTCTGGTGTTCGCTTGCGGTTGCCCAAACCACGAACCAAAACGGGGGTTACAATGAAGAAAAAATGCCAAGACGCTTGAACCGATGTCGAATTTACCCGCACGTTCTAATTTAGAGGCAAGAAAATATAAGCCTGCTGGCCCAATTCCCACGCAATCCGACGAGACATTTGAAGGATTGATTATTCGAATTCTCTCGCTTGCACTTCATCTTCAAAACACGGAAACGCTTTCGGGAAAAGCCAACCTGTTTTGCAACGAGCTGGCACGCATGCTCTTTAGGCGAACAATGTTCTGTCTTGTTCTCGATCAAGACTATCAACTGATTGCCTCGTCGATTGTCTCTCAAAGTGAAAAAGACTACTTGGCGTTTGAACAGCACTTAGCGGCTCTTGCCGACGAAAAGAAGAAGTTTTACACGCATGTGAAAACGCTCAAACAGCAAGCCTTACAAGATGTCGTTTTAGTTGACAATCACTGGCTGTTTGAGCAAGTCAGAACACAAGGGATTGAAGTTCATGAGCCGATTGAGATTAAACAAAGAGAAAGTAGTGAGAAGGTTTCGGCAAGAATGGTGGCGTATCACTTGTTTGAAATGCTAACGCTTAAAGATGATTTCGGTGCTTACATCGTCTCGCAATCGCAACACGCAAAGGTGAATCTGGTGCTTTATTTGGGAGGCGGCACGGAAAAAGTATGCGATAATGAAGTACAAACGCAGTGGCTCTGTCAAACGCTCGGGTTTGTTACAAAACAAATCGCAACGCTTCTCGAGAGCGATGAAACAAAGCGCAAAGCAATTCAAGATGCAGAGGTTGCGCGAAACCTCAACGAATTTGCATCGCAGCTGACTGTGAGCATTCGCGCAATTAAAGCCGAAAAAAATGCGCGAAAAAAATTAGAACTGCTCTGTCAGAGCGTCGCAAAGCCTAAATTCTTTGACGCAGCCGTCGCGATTGTCTTGAGCGGTGAAGACATAAGCGAAGTAAGCGCAGCCAGTGCATTAGAGTCACGCGTAGAAGATGCTAAATCTGCATCGTTGCTGATTTCTGCTGGCAGACTCCCGAACAAGTATTGGGAAAAGATGAAGCAATTCGGCGAGAAAATCGCCGACTCTTTTGTCATGCTCGATGTTGTTATTGAGGACGAAGAATCGCCGCTTGCTTTCCCCACGCTGTGTAATGTGTTTAAGTTGTTAGGACACAGAGAAAGCGAATTGAGCGTGACATTCTTTACGCCCTTTCTGAACCACGAGGGAGAAGTATTTGGATTTATTGCGTATTGTAGCGATACAATTCCGATGATGGTTGAAGGGTATGTGACGACAGTCGAGGCGTTGATAAGAGCAGTCGAGAACGACCTTCAACCCACGGTGCCCAGAACAGTGTCGCTTGCGGGACTCAAAAAGTGGCGAGAATTTGCAGAGCAAGCAGCAACCGTGAAACTGCAAGAGAGTTTGAACTTCTCAAAATCGCTCAGCGGCTATGCAACGCGGCAAGAGAAAATTCAGACAACCCTAAAAGCCATCTGCCAGAAAACTGACAGCAAGCAAGTCAAGGCTTTTTTCTTCAACAAGCAAGGCGATTATGTGCTCGGTTTTGAGTGCTATGGGCAATCGGTTTCAGAAATTCCTAAACAAGATTTCTCAAAAGCAAAAGTCATCACATGCTTACCCAATCGCTTTGCCCTTGAAATGATTCTTTCGTGCATAGGCTTCGAGCTTAGCGGCAATTTATGTTTTACTCGCAGTCAAGTCGAGCGCGTGATGGAAGGGATTCTAACGGGCGGAAGCATTCCGAGAGAATTTTTATCGCCTGATATACTCAAAGAAAATTTGCAAAAGTTTGCAAATGCTACGGAGACCTTTCTGCTTACCCCGATTCGCTATCGAGGTGAGATATTTGGATATGTTGTGCACGAACCATTTGTGCCTACAAGCGAAGCGGCAAGTCTGATAACACGGTATAGCCAGACTTGCGCTATGGCTTCATTTTTCGCACGCGAACTGGGTTATGAATTAGCAATTGAAACGCTCAAAGAGCGCAACGAGGCAAGAACGCAACAAATCCAACTGATGAAGGATTTGAATGAAGCACTCTTCGAGAGCGCAATACAGTTTGAAACATCGGTCGGTCTTGAAAAAAGAGCAAACGCCGTCGCAGAAGCCTTGACTGAAAAATTTGGCTTCCAATTTGCGAGCGTCGTTTTCTATGAAGACGGCAAAACAATCTCCGTTTCGTCGTATCAAGTTCATTCTCAATGGTTGGACTCGAACAAAGGAAAAAAGTTTGTGCAACGTTTTCAAAAAGGCAGGCCCGTGCCAACCAACCTACTCGAGGCCGTCTTTGAGGATAATTTCAAAGTAGAATGGTTCTATGTTTATCAAGCTAGCGATGTCAAAAAAGTGTATCGTGCCAAGCAGGCAGGGAAAGCGCTTCAAGAAAATTTCGGAAAGAGCGCGCTGAAAAAATACATTTCAGGCGACGAGCAAGTGGCAATTATCATCCCGCTTTTTGACGAATATCAACAGCGAGTAGGACTCATTGCAATCGGTCAAGTGCTGTTGTCGAATTTAGAGATGGGCAGGCTTTCGTTCAGCGAGCGAATGAAACTGGTGTCGGTACTCGTCAAGCAACTTGAGTTGTCAGTGCGTAGTTACCTAAACGCACGAGATAAAGACATTGCCAATGAAAACTTGCGCCGCTCTGAAGCGCGCTATCGCAACCTCGTCGAAAATGTTACCTATGGCTGTATCATTTTTGACGCTGAAGGCAAAATTCAGTTTGTCAACACGGCTCTGAAAAGCGTGTTGGGCTACGCAATAGAAGCGATGAAAGGTAAAGGGCTCGAGCACTTTGTGGCTATCAAGGAGATCGAAAGGATTAAACAGGCTTATGAGCAAGTCTACAAGCGGAAAATACAATCCGATACTGAACTCACGATTGTGGCAAGCAGTGGTGAAGAAGTTCCATTTCAAGTCTCGTTTGTGCCACAACTGATTGTCGGAAAAGCAGGAGAACTCGAACTCGAAGGTGCATTTGCTGTGCTGGTCGACCTACGACCGCGCTATGAAATCGAGAAAAAGAGACAACAGTTGGAGAACATCAAAAAGAATTTTTACGCCATGGTCGTCCACGACATGAAAGTGCCACTTGCTGCTATTTATGGCTACAGCGAAATGATGAAAGATGCTGTGCCATCGCAAATGGACCCCCAACGTTTTCAAGACATCATGACGCAGATTTATCGCTCTTCAATTAACATCACGAACCTCATTCAAGAAATTTTAGAGTTCTCTAAATACGAATCGAGAGCCGTCGAGTTGGACATGCATCTGAACGATTTGACGCTCTGCATAGAATTGGTGATTGAGCAAAATCAACTCGGAATGAGCGAGAAAGAACTGCAAGTCGTCAAAAATTTTGAGCCGATTGAAAAATTTTATTTCGACTTCACAAGAATTGCGCGCGTCATTTCAAACTTGATAAGCAATGCGATTAAATTTGCAAAGCGCAAATCTCATATTGTCATATCAACAAAAAAAATCTATCAAAGCGGAAAACCCTTCGTACAATGCGCTGTGAAAGATTTTGGAGAAGGCATTCCTTCAAGCGAACTTGAAAGCATTTTCGACGCCTATCGGCAAGCACAGTCTAAACACGGCAGTCGGGGAACAGGTTTGGGACTTTCTATCGCCAAGCAAATTGTTGAGCTGCACGACGGAAACATTTGGGCAGAAAGCGTGCATGGCGAAGGCGCAACGCTAACCTTCACGCTGCCCATCCGCACGACCTTGTCGTAAACTGTTCAATAAAGCCATGCTGCAAATTAACAATGCTCAAAAAACGGTGCTCTTTTCAGGAAAAATGTTTCCCAGCCGGTTCAACGCTTTCACAAGTTGGACCAAAAACCATCACTTTATCGTCTACAAACACGGCAGAGCCGCGCACAACGCACTTGTAAAAAGTGATGTAAGCGATTTAGACATTCTCGACACACTCGAGGCTCTCGGCGCAAAAGCAGGCAATAACCTCAGCGTTCAGAGTTGGGAAAAACGCGCCGACAAAACAAACCCTGAACCTGATAAACACGTCGAAGGCACTTTGATTGAAGTGCTAATCTCGTGGGAACATCACTGTCCACTTCAAGCTGCGGATATTTTTCACGACAAATTTGGCAAAGGCTTCGAGTTCAGGCTCGGCGGACACCGTGACTTGATGAACGTGTGGAAATCAGGCTGTATTGTATGCTTGCAAAGTTGCCCGGGCGGCAGAATTAGTAATGCTGCCTACACCATGCGCGACTATCAAAATGGCTTGTCTCAGTTCGACCTGAAAAAATCGGTGCTCCCCAAAGATGGCACGAGCGTTCTAATCACGCTCAAATTGTGCGACGAACTTCGCTAAATTACGCCTTTCGTCGAAGCAATTGAGGTCGATATGATGCTGATGGCTTGACGCAGCGCAACCGCAAACGCCTTGAACAATCCCTCAATTTTATGGTGCGTATTTTTTCCGTAAAGAATTTCAAGATGAAGGTTGGCTTTGAGATGTTCGGCAAGCGAGAAAAAAAAATGCTCGACCATTTCAGTTGCCATGTCGCTAATTTGGGCGCGTGCAAATTTGGCGTTGAAAACAAGGTAACTGCGTCCGCTTAAATCTACAACGGCGCGTGCAAGCGTTTCGTCCATCGGAATGTAAGCGTAGCCATAGCGCGCAATCCCGCGCTTATCGCCGAGCGCATTGCGAAGCGCAGTCCCAAGCGCAATCGCAACATCTTCAACCGTGTGGTGGTCGTCGATATGCAAATCGCCCTTACACGAAAGGCGAATGTCAATCTGCGAATGTTTGGACAGCAACTCGAGCATGTGATTAAGAAAGCCAATGCCCGTTTCAATCTCGTAGCTGCCGTCTCCATCAAGATTAACCACGACTTGAATATCCGTCTCGTTAGTTCGACGAGTGATAGTTGCAGTGCGTAATGTTGGCGTCATTCGGAAAGTTTGCGAAAGAAGTAAAAAAGAAGGCTAAGCACAATTGAGAGCACAATTGAAGTGCCAAGCGGAAAATAAAACTTGAAGTTTTCGCGCTCGACTTTGAAATCAAGCGGCAGGTTGCCAAACCACTGAAAAAAGTTCAGGTCGGAACATCTAGCGAAATAAAGCACCGCCCCGACAAGCGTCAGCAACACACCGAACAGAATGAGCGATTTAGCAAGCGTTTCCGTCATGTCTCGTTCAAGAAGTTTGGCTTTGGAATTTAAGAAGACTTCGCTAAATTTATGC
Organism: uncultured Chlorobiales bacterium; assembly: GCA_938003965.1. Taxonomy (GTDB): domain Bacteria; phylum Bacteroidota; class Chlorobiia; order Chlorobiales; family Thermochlorobacteraceae; genus JANWWM01. The sequence goes on along the minus strand of CALKXI010000010.1, from coordinate 8,641 downwards.
CTCATAACAGTTAACACTGGTTCAAATGCTTCATACTCTTATTGTTACGCTAACCTGCATTGTTGCCATATTGTTGATAATTGTAGTGCTATTGCAAAGTAGTAAAGGTGGAGGGCTTGCTGGCGCATTTGGCTCAGCAGGTGCTGCGCAAGTTTTAGGCGTGCGCCGCACCGCAGATTTTTTGAGCAAAGCCACAACCTACCTTGCCACACTGTTTATGCTGTTGTGTATTATCGCTGAATTTACGACAGGCTCAAACACCGCAACCGAATCAGGTAAAAGCGTCATCCAAAAAAATGTGCCTGTGCAAAGCGCACCTGTCTCGCCAGTCTTGCCACAATCTGCGCCTGAACGCAAGTAAATCCTTGCGCATGCATCTGTAGCTCAGTTGGTAGAGCAGCTGACTCTTAATCAGTAGGTCCCAGGTTCGAGCCCTGGCAGATGCACAAAGCCCCCTCGTCCGCTTTCAACCTTGTTCAAATCCCCAAATAAAAAACCTTCACCAACGGGGAAAGCGCTCGATGAACGGCCTAGCAAGTTCAAATGCATGAAAAAAACGCTTACTTCATTGCCAAAGCGTCTTCTACAGCACGCGTGAGCGTTTCGCTCATCGGTTTAACATTGCTCTTGAAGCGTCCGACAATGTTGCCGTTGCGGTCAATCAAGAACTTTTCAAAGTTCCAGTCAACTTTGCCTGGAGGTTTGGCGTTTTGCGTGAGGTATTGATAAAGTGGGTGAGACATAGAGATTTTGGAGAACATATCGAACTTGACGCCGAATTGCGAGATGCAAAATTGCTTGATGTCTTTATCCGAGCCTGGCTCTTGACCACCGAAGTCGTTGCAAGGGAATCCCAAAACTTCAAAGCCTTTGGCGTGATACGTGTCGTAGAGTTTTTGCAAGTCGCTGTATTGGCGCGTGTAGCCGCACTCTGAGGCAACATTAACGATAAGCAATACTTTGCCTTTGTAGTCGGCGAGCGATTTTTCCGCGCCGTCAATGGTTTTCATTTTGAAATCATAAATTGAAGTAGCAGCAGGTGCCGTTGAGAACAAAAGAGAAAGCAGAGCAAGTGAAAGCGTTTTCATGTGCGAAGTCAGTTTGAGTTTAGAACGGTTGAGATGTAAATGACAATAGCGCCTAATTAAACGATAAACAGCGTAAATTCATTTCAACCGAAATCTTTTCAACTGAAATAAAACCGCGCCGCCCTTCCCTCTTGCAAGTTCAGAGCGACGCAGACCGAGCGCGTGCGGTGCCGGTGGTGCAAAAATAGAATCGCGCTCGTGTTTGAAGTTTGTTAGCCGCGCAGCGGAGTTCGTGCCATGACTGGATTTGCGAGTGATTGCGCTTTGCGAATCATCTCCAAGAAATCGTTGCGCTAAGACGCTTCATCTTCGCCGCGTGCTGTTATTGGCTGATGTGAGTCGTTAATTGCGTTCATCGGAAAAGTTGAACGGCACGGTTACGGTTTGATTGGCTTTGGCTTGAATGGTTGAGAAGCGCATGCGCCGAATGGTGGTGAGCATGCCGCGCTCGAAACTTGGGTTGTTAAACGATTTGCTTACCGCATGGGCATCTGTTACAATGCCATCGGGCGCGATGACAAATTGAATCGTGGCTTTGGCGTTGCCGATGACACTGAACTGTGTGTAGAGGTCTTGCAGCGCGGGCTGATAGCGTTCCAAAACGCGCGCGATGTCGTCGGCAGGGCGCAGGTTTTCTTTGGTGATTAAGTTTTGTTTGCGCACAGCAACGCGCAGGCTTTGTCGGCTTAACCCTGTGCTACGCGATTGGTTTCCGCCGAGATTTGCTTTTTGGGCGTCGCCTAATCCGCCCTTTTCGGCAACGCGCTCGATGAGCGTGCGCAGGTCGTTTCCGAATTCGCTGTTCCCAAGGTTTGTGTTCAAACCGACCAATCCGCCCATCTTGCCTTCAAGTCCGTCAAGCATGCCTGTATTTTTCGAGCCTGCGGTTGGGGTTGGCAATCCATCGCCGAAGGCTTTATCAATCGCAGTTAAGGCTTGGCTAAGTCCGCTTTCAATAGCGAGCGCAGTTGCCATTTGAACAGCGTCTCTCACGGCTTGCTTTGTGAGGGCTTTGTCGCTGGCAAGGTCAGATAAAATTCCTGCCGCGACATCTCTGGTGCTTACAGTTTCAATCGGCTTTGACGCTTGACGCACATCGGGCGGACTTGGCGGCACAATCTCAATCGGATTGATGACGATAGATTTGCGAGAGGGTGCAATCGGCAACGGCTCTGAATTGTGCGTGCTGATGAAATACGCTCCTAATACGAGCACGTAAAGCGCAATCGCAATGATGACGCCAACGAGCATGCGCTTGCCCATCTCGTCGCGTTGCTGAAACGCATAGGGCGTAGCGACATACCAGCCTGATGTGTGTTCGGTGCTGAGCGAAAGCGTTGCGGTTTTCATGGGTTGTTCCTCCTGTAAGTTTTAGTTGTTTGAAATTTTCTTTGAACTGATATTGATGACTTACAGGTGCAATTATCGGAGAAAGTCAGAGGGCAGTTGTCAAGGCGGGGTCAAAGGATTGTCAAATGTTAGTCAAATCAAAATGCGTATCTTTTCGGTGCTCAATCCTAACAAAATGAGGCGTCAGAGCGTCGTAACTTTTGCACACAGCATTACGAAAGCCTTTGCGAACTCAACAAACACACCTATGCGACTCTTATTCTTGTTTTTCCTAACGCTATTTATTTCAGCAAGTTGCTCTTCGATGCTCGCACAGTTGCCCCAATCGCGTGAAGCGGTTTTTGTAGAAACTTTCTCGTCGGCAGAAGTTTCGCTGAAAGCCAAAGGGGTTGGCAAAGAAGTGGAAGATGCAGAAAATGACGCGCGCAAAGCCGCTGTTTATTTCGTGCTCTACAGCGGCACAGACCCGCTCCTTCAAACTGACGAAGAGAAAGCGAACTTCAGTAAAATTGAGAACGAGTTTTTTAATCTCTCCAACATCAACAACTACATCACTTTTTTTGGGAATGAAATCCTTTCGCGCGTGCGGATGCGTGATGGTGTAAAAGTTGAAAAGTTTGTTCGCGTCAACAAAGAAAAACTCTTTCAAGACCTTGCCAAGCGCGGCATTATCGCCTCGCGTGCTGACCTTGCGGAAGCCGTTGGCAATCCTGTCATTATGGTGTTGCCTGAAGTGCCACGCGGACAAAGCCCGATTGAAGCCTTGCAAACCGACAGCGAACTCAAAAAAGGTGCGGAAGTGATTGAATCCTATCTCACCGCACGCAAATACACGGTCGAAGTGCCCGAACAGCGGCAAGTCATTGCCGAACTTGCCGAAGCCCAAGCCAATTTGAAAAGCATGGAAACGGACATCGCCTATCAACTTGCGCTCACCATCGGTGCTGATATTTACATCACTTACAATGTGCAGATTGAAAAAGGCACATTCGGGAGCAAAGCCAGCGTTGGCTGTCGCGCTTTTGAAACCACCACCGGACGCCTGCTCGGCACAGAAACCGGCTTTAGCCCTGAACGCCCCTCGACCTCAACTGCCGCCCTCATTGAAGAAGCCATGAACTCGGCGATTGATAAAACCCTTTCCCGAATCGACGCCTATTGGAAACAAGACCTTGAACGCGGACAACAATACAAACTCATTTTCCGAATCGTCGGCGATTACAAAGACCTCTTCGATATTTCCGACGCAATAGAAGACGTGCTGAAAAAATTTGCTTCATCGACACGCCAAGTCGCTGTAACCGACCGAACGCTCGACTATGTGATTTGGCAAAAAGATTACGACACGCCAACGAAACTTTTCCGTGCGTTGGAAAAAGCCGTCAATGCGAATCCGACCATTCGCAAAAACTTCGCTAAACTCAAACGTGTGAGCGTCAATCGTAAGTTGCTCTTGCTCGCGATTGATAATACGGGAGATTAGTCTTGCCGACGCTCTACGAGTATCTTGGAATACGTGTCTTCTTTTATGCAAACGACCATGAACCTGTCGATATTCATGGTCGCTGTGAGGAAAGAGAAAGCATGATTGAAATCATACCGATTGAAAATGCCTATATGTTCTGCGTGAGAGAAATTGTCGAGAAGTGGAATGATTTTTTCGTAAAAGGCACTTCAATTCGCACTGTTCAAATCACGCAAAAATTGAAATCATGAAAATTGAAAAAGTAGAGCGCATCGGTTCATTCACACTGAGGATTTTTTCAAGATGGAAAAACCTCGCTCATTGATTTTGAGCCTTTTCTCTCACAATCTCGCAACGAGCAAATCCGCAAGTATCTTTGCGAGGAGATGTTTGCCGGCTTTCTTTGTGACGGCGAACTTTTTTGGAACAATGGTGAACTTTCTTTTCACCCGTATAGCCTCTATGTCGGAAACTTATTTGAACCAGAGCCTGAAGGCAAGTTGATTGAAACTTATCAAACATCTCAACACGCTTCAAGATGAACCGCATTTTCGTTCTCATTTTCCTTGCAACGCTTTCAGCGTGCGCCTCCAAAGGCATCACCGCCCAAACGCCTGAATGGGTAGAACGCAATCAAGACCGACGATTTCCGCCTGAACAGTTTTGGATTGGCGTCTCGAGTGCTGTCGGCAGCAACGCTGAAGAGAAAGCCAAAGAAGCCGCCATCAAGCAAATTGCCGCACAGTTCAAAACGACTGTCAGAGCCAAGACGACCTTCACCAAGCGCGAAGAAACCGAAGGCGCAAACGCCATTTTCACGCAAAGCCTCGACGAAAAAATTGATAACCTTATTGAGAATGTCGAACTCACGGGCGCGCGCATTGTCGAAACGCACAAACAAGGCATTCGCGTCTTCGCGCTTGCGGTATTGAGCAAAGATGATTTTCTGCGTCCGCTCCGCCGTGAACTTCAAGCCTATCAAACGTCGCTTGCAGAGCGGCTGGCTACGGCGGAATCATTTGCAGGAAAAGATGTTGCGACAGCCATCAATGCGTATCTCGAAGTCATCAACACGCTCGACGAAGCCGAACCGAAGCGCGAATTTTTCAATCGCATTTCGGGCGAAGTGTTCGAGTTTTCAAAAGCTGTTCAGCCGTCGGCAGTCGAAGCCGCCATGCGAAGCACGCTTGCTGATGTGCGCTTAACGATGGTTTCAGGAAACAATCAAACGGGCAGTTTAGGCAGAGCCTTTGAGAAGCCGTTGGTGGTTAAAGCCACAACCAAAAGCGGCATGCCTTTGCGCGGGCTTTCAATCGTCTTTACCGCAGGCGAAACCGAGTTAGGAAAAGTAACCACAAACAACGAGGGCGTGGCGTCGTTTAGCCCAATCGCACAAGCCGATGGCGTGCAAGGTGGAAAAGGAAAAATCATCGCTTCGCTCGAGCTCAAACAACTTTCGCCACGAATGCGCAACGAAGTTCGCCAGAACGCATCGGTTTCATTCGACTTTACGCTCAAGGCATTGAACTTCGCATGCGAATTGGATTTAAGCGAAATTGAGGACGACCGCGCTCGACGCACGATTGAGCAAAAACTTTCTGACGCGCTTTCCAAGAACGGCGCAACGCTCAAAGTTGGCGCACCCTTGATTGTCAAAGCCACAGTTTCTGCTCGCGAAGCCGCATCTGTTCAAGGCATGAGCGGCGAGGTGATTGTGAAAGATGTAACGCTTACACTTCAATTTCAGCGGCGCGGAGGCGGCGTGCTGAGCTCGACTTCGTTCACGGCAAAAGGATTAGGCAACGATGCAGAAAGTGCGATTGCCAAAGCGTTGAGCGAGATTCGCATTCCGCCTGCTCGGCTCGCTGAACCAATTGCCAAAGCCCAAAGCGCACAAGAGTAACGCTATGCTGGTGTAAGTTGCATTGCGCGTTTTTCATTCGCACGCTAAATCTTTATTTTTATGAAACTGTAGCACAAACAGCCATACCTAACACCGCATTTCATAAACAGCTTTTGAGCGTTTAGACTGATTGCGGGCTTGTTAATTATGAAAAGACCCAGATGAAACAGCAAGCGAGAAGCAACCTGAGACCCAAGACAAGAGCGAAAGCGTCGGTCGGAAAATCCATCTCTCCCCAATCGGGCGACACTACAGAAACGCATCTGTATTTGAACAGTTTTTGGAACTTGATGGGGTTAGCGATTTGTGCTGTCGACAAGAAGTTCAAAATCATAGAGCGCAACGATGGCTTTTTAGAATGGGCAAAATCAACGCTCAAAAAGAGTCTACCAGTCGGAACACTGTTGTTTGACGCACTGCCTCCGAAAGCAGGTGCTGTTCTCAAAAAACTTTTCAAAGATGCCCTAAATGGTGAGCATCACTCAGCCGATGTTCATCTTGATTTGAAACATCAAAAAGACAAATGGATGTTCGTGCGCGTCTGTCCGCTCTTCAATGCAAACAGTGAGGTTGTTGGCGTTTTAATGACCTTGCGCGACATAACCGAGCAAAAACGTATCGAAGCTGAAAACACCTACAATCGACAACTCTACCTCACGCTGGCGCGGCACATTCCTGATAGCAACATGTTTTTGCTCGACCGAGACGGACGATTTTTGATTGCCGAAGGCAGTGAAATGCGTAAAGATGGTATTTTGCCTGAAATGTGGACGGGCAAATTGGTGCATGAAGTTGACAAAAAAATATTTGACGGCATTGAGCGTTTGCTCAAACGGGTCTTTTCAGGGAAGACCGCCGAAATTGAAGTCAATGCTGGGGATAAAATTTATGCGATTGAATTAGTGCCGGTGCGCAATGAATCTCAAAAAATTTATGCCGCGATGGGCTTAATGCGAAATATTACTCGCTACAAGCAGATTGAACAGGAACTAACCACATCGCTCAAAGAAAAAGAACGTGCCCTTGAAGAACTTGCCGACGCCAATAAAGTCAAAACGAAATTACTCGCTGAACTGCGTGCGCAAACAGAAGTTTTAGAAAAGCAAACGCGCGAAGACGCCTTGACAGGCTTATACAACCGTCGCTACTTGAATATGCAGTTGGAACAAGAGTTCAAGCGTGCCAAACGCTACGGCAATCCGCTCTCGGTGGTGATGTGCGACATTGACTATTTCAAGAAAATCAACGATACATTTTCGCACCAAGTCGGTGATGAAGTCTTAAAAACATTAGGGCGAATTTTCAAAGCCTATTCGCGCTCGGTTGATACGGTTGCGCGTTTCGGCGGCGAAGAGTTTGTATTGGTGCTTCCTGAAACGCCGAAAGAAAAAGCCGTTTTGCTGTGTGAAAAACTGCGCGCCGCTGTGGAGCATTATCCTTGGTCGGAAATTCATAAGGAACTTTCTGTAACGATGAGTTTCGGCGTGTCGGATAATGTGCGTGTGAGCCACTATGAAAAACTGCTCGCCGAAGCCGACGAGAAACTCTACGAAGCCAAAAACAGCGGGCGAAACCGTGTAGTGTATTGAACACTATTTTGCAAGCGCAGGTCGCTTTTGTATCTTCCGCTAAGTCCTAACACCATCTGAATTTTCAACTCAACCTGAACGGAGCAACTCAATGCAAAAAGAGCGATTCAGCATCGGCATTGAAGAGGAGTATCAAATTGTTGACCCTCATACGCGCGAGCTCAAAAGCCAAATTCAACAAATCTTATCCGAAGACGGCTCAAAACTGCTTAAAGAGCGCGTCAAGCCTGAAATGCACCAATCCGTTGTTGAAGTCGGAACAGGCGTTTGTGCAAATATCCAAGAAGCCCGCGAAGATTTAGTTGGGTTGCGCACCGACCTTGCCAAACTTGCCATTCGCAAGGGTTTCCGAATCGTCGCCGCCTCAACACATCCATTCTCGGATTGGAAAGTGCAGGATATTACCGACCACGACCGCTATCACGGCTTAGTCAATGACTTGCAAGACATTGCCCGCGCGAACCTTATTTTCGGACTACATGTCCACATCGGCATCGCTGATAAAGAAGCGCAAATTGAAGTCATGAATCAAATGCGCTACCTTCTGCCGCATATTCTCGCACTTACAACCAGTTCCCCTTTCTGGCTCGGTAGACCAACGGGGCTTTTCTCGTGGCGCACCCAAGTCTTCAAAAGCTTTCCGCGCACAGGCATTCCCGACCTGTTTCACTCTGCTTCCGACTTCGAAGACTATGTCAAACTGCTCATCAAAACAGGCTGTATTGACAACGGAAAGAAAATCTGGTGGGATATTCGTCCGCATCCGTTCTTCGATACGATTGAAATTCGCATCTGCGATATTCCAACACGCGTTGACGAATCGATTGCCGTTGCCGCACTCATTCAAGCCACGGCAAAAACACTCTACGACCTTTATCGACGCAACATGCAGTTCAAAGGCTACAGCCGTGCGTTGATTGAAGAGAATAAATTTTTAGCGGCGCGCTATGGCTTAACAGGGCAACTCATCGATTTCAGCAAAAAGCAAAAAGTGAACACTCCCGATTTGATTCTCGAAATGCTCCGCTTCGTCGATAATGCCGTCGAGGAATTAGGCTCTCGCCATGAAATCAATACCATCTACAAAATCTTGGAACACGGCACAAGCGCACGCAAACAGTTGGAAGTCTATCACAAAACAGGCGACATTAAAGCCGTCGTTGACTTTCTCATCAAGGAAACCTTAGCCGGTTTGCCTGTTGAATTACCCCAAGAAACCGAGCCGAAAGTCGCATAATCATGGTAA
>CALKXI010000009.1 GCA_938003965.1 uncultured Chlorobiales bacterium | reverse complement strand
TCAAGTCGTTTAAGTTGATATTCAAACTTGGTAATCGGTTAAGAGTTATTGATTGGTTATTGATTAAGGGTTGTTTGACTCACGAAACGCCACATTGAGGTAAATTTCCGCAAGCGGAATGCTTAACTCGTATCGCGCTATGCTTAGCACGCCTTCTACTCCGACAACTTCTTGCCTTTGCCACTCGCCTGCTCCTACCTTCTGCCAATGCTCCACACTCGCTTTCTCTTGCGCTACCAACACATAATCCTGAAACGACATCAGTCCCTTGTATAACTCAAACTTCTTTCCCCTGTCATAGTGCTCCGTCGCAGGCGAAAGCACTTCCACAATCAGCATTGGATTCGTCAAAATATCTTGCTCGTGGTCGTAAAATTCCGGTTTGCCACAGACCACAACGGCATCGGCGTAAGAAAACAGCCCTGTCGTTTGCGTGTAAATGCGCATATCGCTTCCATACACACGACAACCGCGTTTGCGAAAATGATTCCACAGCGTTGCGACCACATTCGCCGAAATTGTATTATGCGCTTCGCTTGCGCCTGCCATCAAGAACATTTCGCCGTTGAAGTATTCGCTCTTTTGCAGTGCGACACGTTCAATGGCAAGGTATTGTTCCACTGTGGCGTAAGGTTTTAGTTGCGCGCTCATGATTGAGTTTCATTTTTGAAATATAGTGCGCATTTTGTTTTTCGTTCATATCGTTTTGCAAGAAAGATTTATTAGCCATGACAGAAAGCGACCTAAGCCAATTTGTATTCATCTCGGCAGTTATCTCGTGCGGCGTGCTGTGGGTGTTGGAAAGCGTCCTGCCCTTTTTTCAGAATCGCCATTCTCGCTACCAACACGCGCTTGTGAATGTTTCAGTGGCAACGCTGAACGCGCTCATCAGTTCCGCCATGACGGCAGGCGCGCTTGTAGTTTTAAGTTACATTCGTCCGCATTGGCAAGGCTTGAAAGGCTTGATTGAAAATCCTTTTTTGGCTTCGGCAGTGCTTGTGGTTTGCTTCGACCTTTGGGCATACATTTGGCATCGATTGAACCATGCCGTGCCGCTCTTGTGGCGATTTCATCGGTTTCATCACGCAGATGCGGAGATGGACGTCACCACAGGCTTTCGCTTTCACCCGCTTGAAATTATGCTTTCGGAAATTTTTCGCCTGCCGGTGCTTGCCTTGCTTGGCATGGGCTCGTTTGAGATTCTGCTCTACAACTTGCTATCGTTCCCGATTATTTTGATGCACCACAGCAACGTGGCACTGCCAATATGGCTCGACCGCATGCTCTCTTACCTTGTTCCTTCGCCGAATGTTCATCGGCTCCATCACTCTGCGAATCCTGCGGAATCGAACATGAACTTTGGGTCGATGTTTTCGGTGTGGGATAGGGTTTTCGGCTCTCTTATTTGGCGCGAAAATTTGAACGCATTGCGTTTAGGCGTTGAAGTGCGTGAAGTTTGATGATGAACTCGTATCTTCTTTGCAGTTTGTTGTGAGTTTTGTTGTAAGTAACTGCATTGAAAAATGAAAGTCCTTTTGGTATTTACCCGTTCAGCCAGCGGCGTCGACGGTCCGCGCTCCGTTTTTAGCGATACCCCTGTTAGTCTTTTGACGAAATTCAAAGATTCCGTTTTGCAAAACATCATCAAGCGTGCGCAGTTTGCCGTGCCGCCAACGGCGTTGATGGTGTTGAGCTCGATTGAGGTTGAAGGCGTTGAGCAACACATTTGCGATATGCGCTTCGATGACTTGCCGCTCGACGGCGATTGGGATTTGGTCGGAATTACGGTGCATACCGGGCTTGCGAAAACGGCATTTGAAGTGGCGCGCAAGTTTCGCGAGCGTGGCGTGAAGGTGGTGCTTGGCGGTCCGCATGTTACGCTCTTTCCCGATTCATGCGTTAGCGAAGCCGATAGCCTCGTCCTTGGCGAAGCCGAAGACTTGTGGAAAGAACTGCTCGAAGATTTGAAGCGTGGTTCGCTCAAAGCGCGTTATCAAAGCGACACGCTTCCCGACCTTAGCGTTTATCGTCCAATTAGCAAGCGCGCGCTGAACATCAAGCGTTACTTTACGACGAATTTAATTCAGACGTCGCGCGGCTGTCCGTACCGGTGCGACTTTTGCAATGTGTATGTGATGAACGGCAATCGCTCTCGGCATCGCCCGATTGCGCATGTGGTCGAAGAAGTCGAGCGTTTTTTGAAAGACGATAAGCGCGTGTTTTTCTTCGTCGACGATACCCTTAACGCCGACCGCGCCTACGCAACCGAACTCTTCACCAAACTCATTCCCTATAAAATTCAGTGGGTTGGACAAGCCACCACCTTGCTCGGACAACAACCCGAAGTGCTCGAAGCCTTCGCCAAATCGGGTTGTAAAGGATTGCTCTTGGGCATTGAAGGCGTGAACGATGCGACGAATCACTCGCACCGCAAGTTTCAAAACAAAGAATCGGCATTGGTTCGAAACATCAAGGCGATTCGTGCGGCGGGCATTTGCGTTTATGGCAGTTTCATTTACGGACTTGATGGCGACACGCTCGAAACGCCACGCTTGCTTTATGATTTCATCGAAGAAACGGGCGTCGATGTGCCCGGCATTAACATCTTGCGCCCGATTCCGGGCACGGCACTCTTTGAACGCTTGGCGTCGGAAGGGCGGTTGATGTTTCCGAAAGATGATATTTATGCGTTCCGATACAGTTGGGGGCAGGAACTTCTCTGCAAGCCGAAGCAAATCCCTGTTGAAGATTTTATCGAGAGTTATTGCGATTTAACCGAGCGTTTATTTACGTTCAGGAACGCCATCAAGCGCACGCTGAATGCGCCTGCCATTCGCCCTGCGATTTTAATGTTTAATTTAGCCTACATTCAAATGTATGGGCTTTCGCGTCGCGATTTGCGTCAACAGCTCTTTCGCCTCAAACAAAACAGGTAAGAACCTTCAATCCTTTTTTGAATCGGCACAAGCATGCCGTTACCCATCTTCAATTTAGTTCCGATGGGAAAATGCTCGTCTCGTCAAGTTGGGATAAAACCATCAAGATTTGGGATATGCAAACCGGCTCGGAGTTGCAGACGCTTCACGGACACGACAACGAGGTCGACTCAGTTTATTTTCTTTTCAAGGATAAATACATCGCTTCTACAGCTTGCCGCTCAACTTGGCTATGAGCTTCACTTTTCAGGCACATGCGTTTATTGCAGTTCTGAATTTCATTACCAAACCTTTTCTTCTCACGAAGAAGCCGAACAATTTTTAATTTCCGAGGGACTTAAACTGCATCACTTACGCTTCAAATGAATTAAACCAATGATTAAAATTGAAAACGCCTCAAAAACTTTCGCCAAAGGCACACCGAATGAAGTTTATGCCCTCAAAAATGTCAATCTCACGATTGAAAAAGGCGACTTTGTTACGGTTATCGGCACAAACGGAAGTGGCAAATCCACCTTGCTCAACGCGATTGCAGGGACGCTGATGCTGGACGAAGGGCGCATTAAAATCAATAACGAAGATGTTACGAGACTTCCTGACTTCAAGCGCGCCAAGTACATCGGGCGCGTTTTCCAAAATCCGTTCAGCGGCACAGCGCCAACCATGACCGTCGCCGAAAACCTTCAACTTGCTTACCTGCGCGGCGAAAGAAAATCGCTCAAAATAGCCCTGACCGCCGCTCAAAAAAAACTTCTGCGCGAGCGTGTCGCTGAACTGCGCATGGGACTTGAAAACCGTATGGATACACCGATTGGACTTCTTTCGGGCGGACAGCGTCAAGCCCTAACGCTTCTCATGGCAGCTCTCAAAAAGCCCGAAATTCTCTTGCTCGATGAACACACCGCCGCCTTAGACCCGATTTCCGCCGAACTCGTCTTAGCCATTACCCAAGAAATCATTTCCAAATATCACCTTGCCGCCTTGATGGTTACGCACTCGATGTCTTACGCTACCCGCTTCGGCAATCGTGTGATTATGATGAACTTGGGCGAAGTTGCATGCGATATTCAAGGCGAAGAAAAACAAACCCTCACCGAGCAAACTTTGCTCAAACGCTTTGAGGAAAAGCACATTCACATTGTGATTTGAATTATTGTGATTTGAATTCGGGGGCTTGGAGAAAGGTTAGGAACACAGATTAGACCGATAACTTTGTCCCGATAATTCAATCTGTCTAACCCGTGTTCCTTTTCTACAAGTTGACAATTCAGTGTTTGGCGGGCGATGCGTCTTTCGGAGCAGTCAATCCTTTCTTTTCATACATCTTGGCGTTCTTACGAATTTCCTGCATTTCGTAGTCGTAAATAGAAGTTCTGCTCTTCTGGTCAATCATCGTAAAGACAATAAAGACCGTCAGCGCAATTAAGCAAACGAGAAGCATTGTGAAGAAAAATCGGTTGTCGTAGCGCAAGTGCATGAAATAAGCGACGACCAATCCGGCTTTCACCGTCGCAACTGTCATGGCGACAATCATGTTCATCGCTCCGAAATCAAATTGTGCAATCCAAACGGTAACCGCTGTTAAAACAAGGAGCGTTATTCCAACCGCCATATTGACCTTAAACGGCACAATGTGATGATGCGAGTGGCTTTGTTGCGATTGATGTGAGGCGGCGTGTGCGTGTGTCGGTTGCATACTTCTAATTCGTTTTGAGTTTTGAAAATTTTTCCAATCAGAAATTATCCAATCAACACTACCCTATCAAGTAAAGAAGCGGGAAGAGGTAAATCCAAATCAGGTCGACGAGGTGCCAATACAAGCCGCCGAGTTCGACGGGCGTGTAGTATTCGCTGTTAAACTCGCCCTTGATTAAGCGAAGCAAGACCCAACTGAGCACAATCATTCCGATGACGACGTGCAAACCGTGAAGCCCCGTCATCGCGAAGTAAATGCCGAAATAAATATGCGGATTGTTTCCAATGATAACGCCTTCGCTTCCATCGTAATGGTAGAAATTTCCCGGGAGCAATCCTAAATGGATTTTGTGCGAATACTCAAAATACTTGACGATGAGAAAGATTGCTGCGCAAGCAATCGTTGCCACTAAGAGCCAAATTGCCGCTTTGCGCTGATTGAGTTGAATACTGCGAATCGCGAGCGCAACTGTCAGCGAACTTGTAATCAACACAACGGTATTAAGCGCGCCTAATTTCCAGTCAAGCATTTTGTGCGCACTCTGAAACATCACCGCATGCTCCGTGCTGTAAATTGCATATGCACAGAATAGGCCGCCGAATAAGAGAATTTCGGTCAAAAGAAAAAGCCACATGCCCATTTTGGCAGCATCGAACTGCTGCGCCATGTCGGTAAAGTGGTGTGCCTGATAGGGCGAGTGGTGGTTCTCGGCGTGTAATTCCAAAGGTGTTTCGGGGCGACGGTCGGTCGCCGCAAGATTGGTTACTCCGTTCATAGTTATTTTTGCTTGATGGTTACTACAAATACTGCTGTTCATTTTGAAATGTTAAGGTGAATATAATTCACCTGCGTCATTTGCGGAAAAGATTTTTTCCATTCTTGCGGCGTGCGTCTCTCTACGAGGTCGTCTGACTTCCGCGTTTCAAATCGTTCAAATCTTTTTCAAGTTGTTTGACTTGCTCGAAGAGGTCTTTAAGTTTGGCTTGATAGGCTTCTTGGCGCAGTTGTTCGCGCAAGGGTCGTGCAGGCGTTCCTCTGACAAATTCGCCTTCTTTTAAGAACGATTTTGTAACACCTGCTTGCGCGCCAATCGTAATTTTGTTTCCAATCTCGATATGTCCGACAAATCCCGCCTGCCCTGCAATCATGCAATTGGCGCCGATTTTCGTGCTTCCTGAAACGCCTGCTTGCGCGGCAATAACGGTATGCTCTCCAACCACAACATTGTGCGCGATTTGAACGAGGTTATCGAGTTTAACGCCTTGCCCAATGCGTGTTTCGCCGAGCGTGGCACGGTCAATGCAAGTATTCGCACCGATTTCTACATCGTCTTCAATCACCACGATTCCGATTTGTGGAATTTTTTTGTAGGAGCCATCTTTTTGTGGCGCAAAGCCGAACCCATCGGCACCAATCACACAGCCCGCGTGGATGATGACGCGATTTCCAATTTTCGTGCCGTTGTAAATCGTTGTGTTCGGATAAATGACACACTCATCACCAATCGTGCACTCGTCCATGATTACAGCATTTGGATAAATCTGAACGCGCTCGCCGATGTTGCAATTTTTTCCGATGAAAACGTTCGCGCCAATGCTCGCACTTTCAGGCACTTTCGATTGCACAACCGCCGTTGGGTGAACGCCAACTTCCAAACCGCCAAACTTGGGCATTAACTTTTCAAGCACGAACACAAAGCCCGTGTAGGCGTCGTCCATCACGATGAATGATTGATTTTCTTTTGGTGCGCCGTAGGCAATTTTGTTGGAGACAATCACGGCGGAAGCGTTTGTGTCGGAAAGGTATTTTTCGTATTTCGGATTCGCAATGAAAGCGATATCTCCTGCTGATGCATGCTCAATTTTAGCGACACGATGAATTTCAAGGTCAGCGTTTCCAATAACTTCAACGGAGGTAAAAAATTGAGCGAGGTAAGACTTAATTTCAGCGACGCGCATGGTTGGTTTCGTGAAAACGATTTTTGTATATTTGCGACTCTTTTTTTGAGCGGTTTCAACGGAAATATACGCCAACATCGGCACGAACTTCAATGCTAAAAATCATCAAAATTTTTGCCGGTCGCAGTAATCGGGCTTTGGCAGAGAAGATTGCATGGCACTTATCGCTTCCGATTTGCCGTGCCGACTTGAAGAATTTTTCCGACGGCGAACTTTCCGTTTCGTTCAACGAGTCGATTCGCGGTAGTGATTTATTTTTGATTCAATCCACGAATCCGCCTGCAGAAAACTTGATGGAACTGTTGATTATGATTGACGCTGCCAAGCGTGCCTCCGCCAGTCGGATTACGGCTGTGATTCCTTATTTTGGATATGCTCGGCAAGACCGTAAAGACCAGCCGCGCGTTTCAATCACGGCAAAGTTGGTGGCAAACTTGCTCACGACCGCCGGCGCTGACCGCATCTTGACAATGGACTTACACGCGCCGCAAATTCAAGGGTTCTTTGATATTCCTGTCGACCATCTCTACTCTTCAATCGTGTTGATTCAACGTTTCAAACAGCTGAAGATAGAAAATTTGGTCGTCGCCTCGCCTGATGTCGGCGGCGTAAAATTAGCACGCAGTTACGCTAAGCAGTTAGAAACCGATTTAGTCATTGCCGATAAACGCCGTCCAAAACCTAATGAATCTGAAATTATGAATGTTATTGGCGATGTTTCAGGCAAAAACGTTTTGCTTGTCGACGATATGATTGACACTGCTGGCACAATTGTTAAAGCCGCAGACGCGATGCGCAAAAACGGCGCGGTGAAAGTTTATGCCGCTTGCACGCACCCCATTCTTTCAGGCGACGCCATTAAACGCATTGAAGATTCGGTGATTGAAAAAGTTATCGCAACGGATACGGTCGTAACCAACCATGCTCAATCTTCAAAACTTGAGATTGTTTCCGTCGCGCAACTCTTCGCCGAAGCCATCAAGCGCATTTACGACGACAGTTCCGTTAGTTCGCTTTTCGATGAGCCCAGAGTTTCACACAAGTAGTCTTACAAGGTAAACACCAAATTTTCAACTCAACTTACAGCATCAATGCAAACCATTACACTTGAAGCCGAACTTCGCACGCCCAGCACAAAGGGCAAACTTAAAGCACTGCGCAAAAAAGGGCTTGTTCCCGCCGTTCTCTATCACAAAGGCGAAACGCCTGTTACGCTCGCTGTCAAAGAAATTCAACTTCGCAAGCTCATCTACACGACGGAATCGCACATCGTTAATCTCAAACTTTCTGACGGCACCGAACGCCAAGCCGTTATGAAAGACACACAGTTTGACCCCGTTACCGACAGCGTCTCTCACGTAGATTTTCAAGGCTTAAAAGCCGATGAGAAAATCGAGCTTGAAGTTCCGACCCTGTTCAAAGGCACGCCGCAAGGGGCCATCAAAGGCGGAAAAGTTCAAGTTTTGATGCACAAACTTGCTATCAAGTGCTTGCCCGCCGACATTCCCGAACACTTGGAATTTGATATCACGGGTCTCGATATCGGTCAATCGCTTCACATTTCAGACGCGCGACAACTTTTCGCTAACAGCAACATTCAAATTCTCGGCGACGATACCGTTCCCATCGTCTCGATCTTCCTGCCGAAGGCTGAACTCTCCGCCGCAACTGCCGCCGAAGCAAAGGCAACCGCCGAACCCGAAGTCATCGCCAAAGGCAAAGAAGCCAAGGAAGCCAAAAAGTAACTTGCCTTGCACCATCAATGAAAAGAGCCTCAACAGCGAGGCTCTTTTTGTTTTTCTGTTCAAGAGAACACAGATTCAACCGATGGCTCAATCTTGCTTCTTCAACACGAAGAGATATTCATGCTTGAAAATGTAGAACCCTCCGACGAGCGCACGATACCGCCATAACTGCTCTTGATTCTGCTTCGCGCGATTTCCCTGCATGTCTTTGACGACAATCGACTTCAACGAAAATCCCCTTTTCATCGCTTCCTGCATCGTCAAAAAACCTAATGGAATCCATTCTGAATCCGTGTATTTATCGCCAATCACGATAATCAAAAAACGCCCCGCTTGCAGTTTTTCCGCTGTGTTTTCAATGACTTTGCCAAAACTGTCGCAAAAGTCTTCAACGGTTTTCTTGTTTGATAAATCGTTGGAGTTGTCGGAAAACTTAATGATGTCGTGATACGGCGGGTGCAGAATCACTAAATCAACTGCCTCGCGTCCAATGTGGCTCAACGCTTCTTGAATATCGCGTTTGACTTCCACGCTCGCCGAATCGCCGACGATGATATGATTTTGAACGCTATACAGATTCGGTTCTGACTCGATTCGCGTTTTGGCTTTTTGCGCCACTTCGGGCAAGAGTTCAATGCCAATGCCGTGCCGCCCCAGCCGTTGTGATTCAATCAAGGTTGTGCCGCTACCAAGAAACGCATCTAACACGACATCACCCTTTTTGGTGTATCGCTGAATCATTTGTCGCGGAATTTGCGGCACAAAATTTCCGTGATATTCCGCCGTGTGTGCGCCGCTCTTATCGCGCGACGGAATCAGCCACAGGCTATCGGTCCAAATGTCCGTAAGCGATTTCCAGTTGTCTAAATCAAGGTCGTTGATTGGATTTTGTTTGCGCTTTTTTTTCTT
>CALKXI010000008.1 GCA_938003965.1 uncultured Chlorobiales bacterium | reverse complement strand
ACGCTCACCGCCGATTTGAACGCCATCTTTCGCGACGCAATCAGCACGCCCGCTACCACGCCAAAGAGCAGGTTCATCACACTTGCAAGTGTCGCCATCGAGAAACTATTCACAAACGGCTCGTAAAAATTCGCGTCCTTAAACACGCGCACATAATTTCCAATCCCGAAGTCCGTCGGTAAAATACTTCGCGACGACGCAGGTGTTTCAGAAAACGACATCAGCACTAATATCGCAATCGGCAATACAACGAACAGCACCATGCCCACAAGCCCTGTCGCCACGCCAAGCGAAAGCGGCTTCATCGGCACGCTCCGCAGTGAGCCGCGCAACGCAAGCACCGTGCGAACATCGTTTAACTTTTCAAACACAAAGAGGAGCGACGACGACATCAAAACCAACAGCACCGTCAATCCGCTGGCAATCCCAAATTCGCCTGCGATTTTTTGATTGTAAATCTCAACTGTGAGAAAAGGCGTCTTGTTTGCAAATAAAAGCGGTGCCGTGAATGATGCCGTGCTTAAAACAAATACAATCAAACTTGCCGAGAGCAATGCAGGACGAATGAGAGGCAGAAGAATTTTCACAAATACTTTCGCCCGACTTGCGCCGAAGGTTCGTGCTGCTTCCACCAAGGCATAATCTACTTTTGAAAGTGACGCATAAACAAAGAGATAAAAATGCACGAAAAATGAATACCCATGCACGAAGAGCACCGCCCAAGTGCCTTCAAACGCGAATGGCACTTCTGACAGCCCCAACGCCGCCTGAATCGCTCGTGGCAATATGCCCGATTCGCTATAAAGCAACTGAAAGGCAAACACGCCAATAAGCGGTGGCAGCCCAATCGGCAACAAGAGGATTTGTGAAATGGCTTGCTTAAATGGAAAGGTGTATTGCCAAAACAGAAATGCTAATGCCGTTCCAACTGCGCCTGCTACCACTACTGTTAGAGCCGATACCCAAAGCGTGTTGAGCATTGCGGCAAGGTAGCGCGGCATCGAAAAAATTCGCTCGTAATAACCAAATGTCATTGCGCCTTGCGTAAAGAGGCTTTCTTTCAGCGAGGCAAATGAGGGCACAAGCACATACCCAAACAGCACGAAAACCACAACAATGTTAAGAACGATGAGCGTTGTGCGAGAGAACGCCAGCATTCAGTGCGGAAAGTTTTTATGCGTGGATTTGAAGCGTTGAGGTGCGGGTCGGAATCGAACCGACGAATGAGGGTTTTGCAGACCCTGGCCTTACCACTTGGCTACCGCACCTTGCGTGAAAGGACGCAAAGATAAGCAGCATTTTGGCTTTTGCCAAACATTTTTCTTCGTCGTATTTTACTCTGTCAAGCCGAACGCCGATAGACAAGAGCGTTTATCGGCGTTCAGTTGTCGTCTCTGAGTAGTCTGTTAGTTGGCTTCTTCGACGTATCGCTCGTGAATGAGTTCCCACTTTTCTGGCGAACGCCAAAGGCTTGAAAGAATTAACTCACGCATTAAGATGAACTCTTTTGGCAATCGGTCATAGAGTTTCTCGAAGAGTTCTTCATGCGAGAGAATTTCTTGTTTCCATGCTTCGCGGTCAACTTCCATGAGTTTGTTGAATTGTGCCTTCGACAAATTCAGTCCTCTCAGGTCAATATCTTCATAGCGCGGCATCCAACCGAGCGGTGATTCAATTGCAGACGCTTTTCCTCTGACACGGTCGATAATCCATTTTAAGACACGCATATTTTCGCCGAAGCCGGGCCAGATGAATTTTCCGTTTTCATCTTTTCTGAACCAGTTGACGCCGAAAATGCGCGGTGGCACAGGCACACTGCGTCCGATTTGAAGCCAATGGTTGAAGTAATCGCCCATGTGGTATCCGCAGAAGGGAAGCATGGCGAAGGGGTCGCGTCGCACTTGCCCAATTTTGCCAAAGGCGGCGGCAGTCATTTCCGAGCCAATCGTGGCGGCAAGGTAGACGCCGAAGTTCCAGTTCACGGCTTGATAGACCAGCGGCACGTTGCTTGCGCGTCGTCCTCCGAAAATGAACGCCGAAATCGGCACGCCTTCGGGATTTTCCCAGTCTTTGTCAATCACAGGGCATTGCGTTGCGGCAACTGTAAATCGAGCGTTGGGATGCGCTGCTGTTCGACCAGTTTCTTTGGCGATTTGTGGTGTCCACTTTTGTCCTTGCCAGTCTAAGCATTCTGCGGGCGGTTCGCCGTCCATACCTTCCCACCACACGTCGCCATCAGGCGTGAGAGCCACGTTGGTAAAAATCGTATTGGCTTTAATGGCTTCCATCATGTTCGGGTTGGTGCTGTAAGAAGTGCCGGGCGCAACGCCGAAGAAACCCGCTTCGGGATTGATAGCGCGCAGTTCGCCGTTTTCGTCGGGTTTAATCCAAGCAATGTCATCGCCAATCGTCGTAATCTTCCAGCCGCTTAATTCTTTTGGCGGAACGAGCATAGCGAAATTCGTTTTGCCGCACGCGCTTGGAAACGCCGCCGCCACAAAAGTTTTTTCGCCTTCGGGCGATTCCGCGCCCATGATGAGCATGTGTTCGGCGAGCCAGCCCTCGTCGCGTCCCATCACCGATGCAATGCGAAGTGCGAAACACTTTTTGCCCAGCAGGGCATTGCCGCCGTAACCAGAGCCGTAAGACCAAATCAGCCGTTCTTCGGGGAAGTGCACGATATATTTTTCTTTCGGATTGCATGGCCAAGGCACATCTTTTTGTCCTTCAAGCAGCGGCGCCCCTAAACTGTGTAAGCATTTGACATACTCGCCATCTTCTCCCAACACCTCCCACACTTTGCGCCCCATTCGCGTCATGATTTTCATATTCACGACCACATAAGGCGAGTCAGTTAGTTCAATGCCTATCTTCGATATCGGCGAGCCAATCGGACCCATGCTGAACGGCACGACATACAGCGTTCTGCCACGCATGCTTCCGTCGTAAAGTTTCGTTAGCGTTTGCTTCATTTCTTTCGGATCGACCCAGTTGTTGGTCGGTCCTGCGTCTTGCTTGCGTCGCGAACAAATGAAGGTTCTATCTTCTACACGTGCTACATCGCTCGGGTCGGACCATGCCAAATACGAGTTCGGTCTCTTTTTAGGATTGAGCCGCTTGAATGTGCCGCTCTGAACCATCAATTCGCACAGCTCATCATACTCTTCTTGTGAGCCGTCGCAGAAACGCACCGCATCGGGCTTGCACAACTCAACCACTTCGTTGAGCCATGTCTTAAATCCCTTGTTCCGCACGTCATTCGGAACGGCAACATTCGCCATTACTTCCGTCATAACTATTACTCCTTCTTGAATGTGTTAGTGTTATTTGAACCAGAACGAGTCGGGATATTTTTCGTGTAGTTGCTTATCAAATCCCAACCAATGACCTGTCGGAAAGAACACGATTAAAATCGCCATTGCAGAAAGAATCACAATCCAGATGTTGTAGAATGCACCTGCCGCAAAGTTGAGGAGCATAAACAACCCGAAGCCCGCATTAAATCGCGTTGTAACGCCAAGCATCAATGCCACGCCAATAATCAATTCGCCAACGGTTACAACAAACGCAATCGGAACATAGAAAGGAATCGCAAAGTGCTCAAGGTAAGCAGCTTGAAACGAATCAGGCGGAATTTCAGAGAGGCGTTGTTGGAAGTGAACTTTCATCACATCAGTCCACATCCACCCTTTGACAAGCTTATGCCAAAAGCCGTAGATGAAGAAGACAGCAAAGAAATACCGAATTGCAAGAACCGTGATAACGAAGAGCGTTTGAAAGGGATGTTGCTGAAAGTATTGGAAACTCCAGCGAAAAGAATTGGGAAGCGGTTCGGTCATGTTCATTTTTTACTCCTTTCTCAACTCTCTAAAACTTTACACTGCAAGAAGATACGGAATTTTGCGGGTTTCATCCAACATTTATTTACTGAAAAATTTCTTGCGGCTGCTGTATCTTGTTGTCTTTTCAAACCCGAAACATCTAACCATGAAACTCACAGAAACCTTTTGGCAGAACATTGCTCCGATTTGCAATTCAATCCTTTCGCATCCCTTCAATCAAGAGCTCATCAGCGGCGCGCTCTCGCGAGAGCAGTTCGAGTTTTACATCAAGCAAGACGCGCTCTATTTGATGGATTTTGCAAAGGCTCTTTCTTTGATTGCCGCACGCTCCGATGGCGCAACGCGAATTATAGACTTCATCAAGTTCGCCGAAGGTGCGATTGTCGCCGAGCGTGGCTTGCATGAATTTTACTTGGACTTTTACGGCACAACGCTCGATGTTAGCTACGCGCCGGCTTGTTTCACTTACACGAACTACATGCTTGCAACGGCTTCATTGCGCAGTTATGAAGAAGGTATCGCCGCGCTTTTGCCTTGCTTTTGGATTTATCGGGAAGTCGGGAATTTTATTTTCTCAAAGTCGTCGGTGCTTCCTTCCTACAACAAGAATCCTTACAAGCGATGGATTGAAACCTACTCGAGTCCTGAATTCAGTGCCGTTGTTGATAAAATGCTTGCAATTACCGATGAGGTCGGCAGTGATGCGACGGAGTCTACCCGCAGAAAAATGATGGAGGCGTTTGTGTATAGTTCGCGCTTGGAGTGGCTGTTTTGGGAGGGTGCGTATCGTTTGGAATCGTGGAAGCCGTAATGTTGGATTCGCTTGTTGTTCAATGTATTTTTGCAGGCGTTTTGCGCTCGTAGCTCAATTGGATAGAGCGTCGGTCTCCGAAGCCGAAGGTTATGGGTTCAACTCCCGTCGGGCGCACAACATTGTTTGTGCGTTGCGGTGTTTCAGTAAACACAAAAAGGCTTGTTTTTTGGACAAGCCTTTCGCGTTTTGATTATGCTATGTGTTAAGCCGTTGCTGCTGCGCTCTTTTGTTCATTAGCCATTTTTGCTTGCGCTTCTTTTGAGCCGCGCACTCGACGCGCACGGTCTTGTTTTTGCGACTTTTTCACATCAGGTTCTGCGCCAAAGTCAACGAGCTCGATATAAGCCATTTTTGCCGCGTCTCCAAGTCGCGGCGGCAGTTTAATGATGCGTGTATATCCGCCATTGCGGTTTGCAGTTTTGTTTGCGACTTCACTGAAGAGTTCTTTAATGACGGCTTTATCGCGAATGACTTTGAAGACTTCGCGTTGTGCATGCATAGTGCCTTTCTTGGCTTTTGTGATAAGCCTTTCAACAAATGGGCGCAGTGCTTTTGCCTTTGCTTCCGTCGTGCGAATACGCTTATGGCGTATCAGTTCAGTTGATAGATTGGAAAGGGTCGCATGGCGGTGTGCGGTCGTGCGTCCAATTTTTTTAACGGTATGCTTTTGTTTTCGCATATATGCCCTCTACAAATTTTTCTCGAGTGTCTCTTAATTCTGTAATTCTTTCAGGCGATACTTTGAAACATCCATTCCAAAGTGCAAGTTTTTGGATTCTATCAATTCTTTAAGTTCTGCGAGCGACTTCTTGCCAAAGTTCTTGAAGTTTAAGAGTTCTTCCTCGCGTTTTGAAACAAGTTGTCCTAAGGTTTCAATCTCCGCAGAACGCAAGCAGTTGTGAGAACGAACTGAAAGTTCTAAATCTTCAATGCGCGTCATGAGCAGTTGGCGCATTCTTTCAAACTCCGCATCATCTTCTTGTGTTTCAGGCACGAGGGTTTCTTCTTCTGAGGTCGGTGTGAAAGTTGCAAAGAGCTTGATGTGGTCTGTGATAATTTTGCCTGCCATACTCACCGCTTCATCAGGCGCAATAGAGCCATCGGTCTCAACTTCCAAAATTAATTTTTCATAATCGATTTTTTGACCAACGCGCGTGTTTTCAACGCTGTACTTGACATTGCGAATTGGCGTGTAAATTGAATCCATCGGGATAAATCCGATTGGCATATTATCGGGCTTATTTTCCTCTGCGGGCACATAACCACGTCCTCTGCCGACGTGGATGTCAATTTTGACGGTTGCGTTTTTATTCAGTGTGGCAATATGCAAATCCGGATTGAGCACCTCGAAGTCGCCTTCGCTGCTGACAATATCTCCTGCCACGAAGTTCTTCGGTCCTTTCAACACGAGCGAAACAACTGCTGAGCGCTTACTGATGGAGCGGAACCGTACTTGCTTTAAGTTCAGGACAATGTCAGGCACGTCTTCTTTGACGCCTTCTAAGGTTGAAAACTCATGCAAAACGCCTTCAATTTTGATACCTGTAATTGCCGTTCCTGGTAAAGAAGACAGAAGGACTCGGCGCATGGCGTTTCCAATTGTTATGCCATAGCCACGTTCAAGCGGTTGTGCAATAAACTTACCATAGCTATTGGAATACGAACTATCCTCGAGTTCCAATCGCTCTGGCATTTGCATTTGTTGAATCATAACGCTTCCTCTTGAAAAATTGTGCAAGTGTTGAACAGCAACGCTAAAACTTCACCATCACGGTGGTTTTTACTTTGAGTATAATTCAACGACCAACTGCTCGTTGAACGGTTCTTGAATCTCGGATCGTTCGGGTGCGTTCAGAAATGTCGCTTTCAAGTTCGCCTTATCGACTTGAATCCATGTCGGGATTTGCGAATCGGGCTTTTTGTTTAGCGAATTTCTGACCACATCTAAATTTTTGGATTTTTCACGGAATTGAATCACATCGCCTGGCTTTAATTGGTATGACGGAATGTTCACTTTTTTTCCGTTTACAAGCACGTGTGCGTGAGAGACAATTTGCCGTGCGGCAGGGCGAGAGGGTGCAAATCCTGCGCGATACACGACATTATCGAGCCGACTTTCAAGCATTTTGACAAGGTTATCCCCTGTAACACCACGCTGGCGCGTTGCTTTCTCATAATATAGTCGGAATTGACGCTCTAAAACGCCGTAAATGTATTTCATTTTTTGTTTCTCACGGAGCTGAATCGCGTATTCTGATAATTTTCCTTTGCGTGAGGCACCGTGTTGCCCTGGCGGGTTTGGACGTCTATCTAAATACTTTTCGTCTTTTGGGACAATCGCGACGCCTAAGCGGCGAGAAACTCTTGCGGTTGGACCTAAATATCTTGCCATTTCAACTTTTTCAGTCAGGTTTGTGATTTGTTAGACTCTTCTGCGCTTGGGTGGGCGACAACCGTTGTGTGGAAGCGGAGTAACATCACGAATTGAACGCACTTCCAATCCTGCTACTTGCAAAGACCGAACGGCTGCATCGCGTCCTGAACCTGGACCTTTGATTAACACATCGACTTTTCTCATTCCCAGTTCGACTGCTTCGCGTGCTGCTGCCTCTGCCGTCACTTGTGCGGCGTATGGCGTATTTTTCTTTGAACCTTTGAAACCATTTTTACCTGCTGTAGACCATGCAATCGTGTTGCCTGACATATCTGTAATGGTTACAAGCACGTTGTTGAAGGTCGCTTTGATATGCGCCAATCCTTCAGGCGACACGTTGATTTTCTTTTTCTTTTTTGCCGCCGTGGTTGATGTATTCGTCGTTGCCATTTGCAGATTAAATTTTGGGAATTATTTCTTTGCTACCGCTTTCTTTTTGCCTGCTACGGTCTTGCGCTTGCCTTTACGAGTGCGCGCGTTTGTGCGCGTACGCTGTCCTCTGACTGGTAATCCTCTGCGATGACGCAGCCCACGGTAGCACCCAATATCCGTCAATCGTTTGATAGCGAGTTGCTGTTCGCTTCGGGCTTCCCCTTCAACCTTATACTCATTTGTGATGATATTGCGAATCAAACTCGCTTCTTCGTCCGTCAGTTCTGCGATTTTGCGATTCTCGTCAATGCCTGCCTTCGCTAAAATTTTTTTAGCCGTGGTATTGCCAATACCATAGATGTACGTCAAACCAATAACGACGCGTTTGTTTCTAGGAAGATCGACACCTGCAACTCTCATTCTTTCTCTCCTACTATTATCCTTGACGTTGTTTGTGATTTGGATTCTTCTTGCATATCACAAGCACTTTTCCTTTTCGGCGAATGATTTTGCACGACTCGCAACGTTTTTTCAATGATGACACGACTTTCATGGATTTTTAGGTTTTGTTTCCCTTGCAAAAAAGAGCGTCAAATTTACGCGCTTTTTTTCTTTTTTCCAAAGACTCACTGACAATTTGAGAAAAAAATTTCTCATCTCTTTTTTGAGAGTTCTCTATCATAGGTCCATCAAATTCAACGCCTTCAACGCTACTTGAATCGGTACGTAATTCGTCCTTTGGTCAAGTCATAGGGTGACACTTGAACTCTCACGCGGTCGCCCGGAAGAATTTTGATAAAGTTCATTCTCATCTTTCCCGATACGTGCGCCAAGATTTCAAGATTGTTCTCCAATTTGACCTTGAAGCTTGCATTTGGCAACGCTTCAAGAATTACGCCGTCGAGCTCAATTGCTTCTTCTTTTGCCAAATTAAGACAAGGGTTTATGTTTAACTTGCTAATTGAATTGTCGCGCCTTCCTCTGTAGTAAGCGTGTTTTTTGAAAGACGCGAGAGGGTTAAAATTTCGGCTTTGCCTTTACGCACAACAACAGTATGCTCGAAGTGTGCAGCAGGTTTTCCGTCTGCCGTTACTGCGGTCCAAGTATCGCTCAGAATTTTCGCCTTTCGTGAGCGGCCCAAGTTAATCATCGGCTCAATTGCAAGCACCATTCCTTCTCGTAGGAAGACTCCTGTTCCTGCTTTACCAATGTTTGGCACAGGTGGCTCTTCGTGCATTTTTGTTCCGATTCCGTGTCCAACCATGTTTTCGATAACGCCGAACCCAAAACTTTCCGCATATGTTTGAATTGCGGCTGAAATATCATGTAATCGCTTGCCTACAACAGCTTCTTTGATTGCAAGCATCAAGCACATTTCTGTAACCTTGACCAGGTGGCGAACTTCAGGTTTCACTTCTCCAATAATGAAGGTTCGGGCAGAATCTCCGTGATAGCCGTTCTTGAATGCGCCAACATCGATTGAAACAATATCCCCTTCTTTTATGACACGCTTCGGACTTGGGATTCCGTGAACGACTTCTTCGTTAATTGAGGCACAGATTGACGCAGGATACGGTTTCGTTCCGCGCGAGCCACGGGGCACATAGCCTAAGAAACTTGGTTCAGCGCCTTGGCTACGGATATAGTCTTCGGCAATCTTGTCTAACTCTTTTGTTGTTATGCCAGGGCGAATTTCAAGTTGAATTATATCAAGAGCTTGTGCAACGATTCTACCGCTCTCACGCATCAATTCAATTTCTTTCTCGCTTCGCGCTGTTACCATGTCTGTCTCTCTCGTCTTTTACACGCTTACAGTGCCTCGTCCCCTCACTCGCCCTGTTTTCATGAAACCGTCGTAGTGTCGCATCAAGAGATGGCTTTCAATTTGTTGAAGCGTATCCAGCGCAACACCGACAATGATGAGCAGACTTGTTCCGCCAAAAAACTGTGCGAAACCAGGGGATACGTTTCCATATTTCACTAAGAATGTTGGTAAAACCGCAATAATTGCCAATGCGATTGCGCCAGGCAGTGTAATGCGCGTCAGAATGTTATCAATAAATTCTTCTGTGCTTTTTCCGGGTCGGACGCCCGGAATAAATCCGCCTTGCTTTTGCATAGTCTCCGCTACATCCTTTGGATTAAAGGCAATCGCTGTGTAGAAGTAAGTAAAGAAGACGATTAGAATTGCGAACAGAATCGCATAGCCCCATGAGTCGTACGAAATCCATGACGCTACCCTTTGCATGCCTTCGCTTTCAGGGAAAAATGAGATGAGCGTGCTTGGAATGAACATAATCGACTGTGCGAAAATGATGGGCATGACGCCTGCCGTAATCACGCGCATCGGAATATATTGCGTTGTCCCTCCATAGACTTTCCGTCCGACCACGCGTTTTGCGTATTGAACTGGAATTCGTCGCGTGCCGACGGTCATCAGCACCACACCTGCGACAATTAGCACCATAATCGCGAGCACAATCATTTCAACAATCAAGTTTTTACTTCCTGTTGCCACCAACTGCCATTCTGCAACTAGGGATTGTGGAAATCGTGCCAAAATGCCAATCATGATAATCAGCGAAATACCATTTCCTATGCCGCGCTCTGTGATGCGTTCGCCGAGCCACATCGTAAAAATTGTCGCTGCTGTCAGTGTGATAATGGTCGAGAGGGTGAAAAGAAATCCAGGCTCAGGCACAATCGCTTGACCAAACGATGAGGGGCTGGAAAGGCTGACACTCACGCCCCATGCTTGCATTGCGGCGAGTAATACTGTTCCGTAGCGCGTATATTGGGTAATTTTTTTACGTCCTTCTTCACCTTCCTTCTGCAAACGTTGAATTACAGGCGTTACGGCACCAAGCAGTTGGATAATAATAGATGCCGAGATGTAAGGCATAATTCCGAGTGCGAAGACCGATGCGCGTTTGAACGCCCCTCCAACGAAAAGGTCAAACAGTCCAAATAAGTCATTTGTTGGACCTGCGCCTGCCGCCGCAACTGCAGAGGCATCGACACCAGGAATGGTTATGTGAGAGCCGATTCGATACACAATCAAAAGTCCTAATGTGTAAAGGATTCGGTCTTTCAACTCTGGAATTTTGCTGATATTTCTAATGCTCTCAACAAGTTTCATCGTAGGTCAGGATTGTTTTTTGACTGTTTCTGCTAAGGCTTTCTTTTGCGCTTTGACGGCTTTCTTATGTTCATCGACAGGTTTCTTCGGTGTGGTTACGGCGGTTACTGGGTCGAGCGCCTTCATGGTGTTAGCTTCTGCGATGGTGCGATAGGCAATCGTTACACTTCCGCCTGCTTTTTCAATTTTCTCTTTGGCGGTTTCGCTGAATGCGTGTGCAGTTACATTGATTGTTGTAGTTAATTCGCCTTCGCCTAAAATTTTGAGGTATTCCGTTTTTCCAATCACACCCAACTTATTGAACGCATCGAGTGTCATGTCAGAGCCAATTTTACCGCTTTTTACCCATGCTTCCAATTGTGAAACATTGATTCCAACCACCGTTTTTCGATTTGGTGGCGTGAAGCCAAACTTAGGAAGTTGGCGGTAGAGTGGCATTTGTCCGCCTTCAAAGTTTTTGGTTGTGTAACCGCTGCGCGCTTTATGCCCTTTGGTTCCGCGTCCAGCCGTCGTGCCATGACCTGACCCAGGACCGCGTCCGACGCGCTTCTTTGCTTTCCTTGACCCTTTTGCAGGCGTAAGTGTGTGTAGGTTCATTTTCCTAAAAGTCCTTTCTCCTAATTGAGTTCTTCGACTTTGACGAGATGCGCAACCGACTTGAGTTGACCGCGCAAGGCGGGATTATCTGTGCGCACAACTGATTTGTTCGGATGAGATAGTTTGAGCGATTTCATCGTTGCCTTTTGCTTTTTCGTGCAACGAATCATGCTCCTAATTTGCGTGACTTTGAGTTGTTTCTTCGTCTCTGACATAGCGTTTGTGCTGATGATGCTTATGAATTAGGTCGTTGTCGTCAATTATTATCCTTCAAAGACTTCTTTGAGTGATTTTCCGCGTCGTGCTGCCACGTCCATTGCGTCTGAGAGGCTCAAAAGTCCTTTAACGGTTGCTTTAACCACATTGTGTGGGTTCGATGAGCCAAGCGATTTAGTGAGCACGTCTCTGACGCCAGCGCTTTCAAGCACGGCTCTTACTGCTCCACCTGCGATGAGTCCTGTTCCTTGCGAGGCGGGTTTCATCAGGATTTTTGCTGCGCCGAATTTAGTATACACTTCGTGCGGAATCGTGCCCTTAATGATAGGCACTTTGAAAACATTCTTCTTTGCGTCTTCTACGCCTTTGGCGATTGCATCTTGCACTTCGTTAGCTTTGCCAAGTCCGTATCCAACATGCCCTTCGCCGTCGCCAACGACGACAATAGCATTGAAACCGAAACGCTTTCCGCCCTTGACGACTTTTGCGGTGCGGTTCACTTGAACTAATTTTTCTTTGAGGTTCAGTTCGCCCGGTCTAACTTTCTTTTGTGCTTGTTTTATCATGCTCTGAATAAGTTTAGAATTCTAATCCGCCTTCGCGTGCGCCATCGGCTAAGGCTTTGACGCGACCGTGATACTTATAGCCATTGCGGTCAAAGACGACTTTGGTAATCCCATTTGCTTTGGCTTTTTCTGCGAGCATTTGTCCGACCTTTCTGCTTACTTCGGTTTTCTTCATGCCCTTGAAAGTGCTTTCAAGCGATTTTTTATTGCTGGTTGCAGCAGCAAGGGTTATGCCCTTGTCATCATCGATGAGCTGTGCGTAAATGTGATTTAGACTGCGATAGACGCTCAAGCGAGGGCGTTCTGCTGTGCCCGACACCTTTTTGCGCACACGCATTTTAACTCTGAATCTGCGCTGAATTTTCTCTGGAACTTTCATCTTCGTCTAAGTTTTGGAGGTGATAGTTGCCAACTCTTTTTTTCATCTAAGTTTTCAGTTATCAAAATTACTTACCAGCCGTCTTTCCTTCTTTGCGACGGATATTTTCGCCTTCATACTTAATTCCCTTGCCTTTGTAAGGTTCAGGTTTCTTGAAAGAGCGAATTTTTGCGGCCACTGCTCCAACCAGTTGTTTATCGATGCCGCTGACAATTATATTTGTGGGTTGCGGCGTTTCAATTTTTATGCCTTCGGGCGGCCGAAAAAAAATTGGATGAGAATAGCCTAACGACATTACGAGCCAGTTTTGTTTCAATTCTGCTTTGTAGCCAACGCCTGTAATTTCCAATTTCTTGCTATAGCCTTGTGAGACGCCCTGCACCATGTTGTTGATGAGCGCGCGATAGAGCCCATGGAGCGCACGCGTTTGTTTATCTTCGTCGTTGCGCTCTACTTTGACGCTTTCTCCCTCTGTTTTAATGGTGATGTTTCCGCGAATTTTCTCCTCGAGTTGTCCTTTCGGACCAGAAACAACCACTTTTCCTTCTTTTACTTCAACTTTTACGCCTTTGAGAATTGTAATCGGCTTTTTTCCAATTCTTGACATTCGTCTTGCTCCTTCTAACAAATTTCGGTTAGTGAATACGGAAGAGAACTTCACCGCCGACGCCTGCAGCGCGTGCTTCTTTATCCGTCATGAGCCCCCTTGATGTTGATACAATCGATAGTCCAAGTCCGTTCAAATATCGTTTGATGTTCTTTCCTTCATAGACGCGCCGTCCGGGTGTG
Organism: uncultured Chlorobiales bacterium; assembly: GCA_938003965.1. Classification (GTDB taxonomy): domain Bacteria; phylum Bacteroidota; class Chlorobiia; order Chlorobiales; family Thermochlorobacteraceae; genus JANWWM01. The sequence continues at coordinate 41,875 of CALKXI010000008.1, read as the reverse complement.
CTTACGCGCGTGATTTTTTTAATTGCATGCTCTCCGTTTGAGAGATAGCGTAGTTGAATACGTAGAACAGGAAACTTTCCTGCTGTAACGACGGTGTAGTCTTTGATATACCCTTTTTCTTTGAGCAGTTTTGAGATGCTTTCTTTCAACTTGGATTGCGGCACATCTACTGTCTTGTGCTTGGCTTTTGCCGCATTGCGGATTCGTGTTAGATAATCCGCGATAGGATCTGTAACAGGCATTTTTGGTCGAAGATTAAGAGTTGTCTTGTGCGTTCCTGCTCCCGACACCACTCGGTTGCGGCGGCCACAAGGGTTAAGTAGAAAGTTAGACTCAATTCACCAGCTTGCTTTTTTTACGCCAGGAATTTTACCTGAGAGTGCAAGTTCTCGGAGTTGATGGCGGCATAATCCGAACTTAGTGTAGACGCCACGCGCTCTGCCTGTCAAGTTGCATCGATTGCGCAGGCGTGTTGGCGAACTGTCTCTCGGCAATTCGCGAAGTTTACGTGCGGCAGTCTCGTCGCCTGCTAAGGCTTTCTTCTTCAATTCTTCTCGCAAGGCGGCGTATCGCGCCACGATTTCTTTGCGCTTTTCATTCCGAACGATAACACTTGTCTTTGCCATATTTGTTGAATCATTTAGTTTCTTTTTCTGAACGGCATGCCCATTTCTTTGAGAAGTGCGTATGCCTCCTCGTCCGTTTTTGCCGTCGTAACGAATGTGATATCCATACCTGAGATGCGATTCACTTTGTCGATATCAATTTCAGGGAAGATGATTTGCTCTTTGATGCCGAGTGTATAGTTACCACGTCCGTCGAAACTGCTATCGCTGACGCCTTTGAAGTCGCGAATGCGGGGAATCGCAAGCGAAATCAATCGGTCCATGAATTCATACATTCTTTCGCGGCGCAGCGTTACGCGGCAGCCTATCGGTTGGTTTTCGCGCAGTTTGAAATTTGAAATCGCTTTTTTGGATTTGCGTACTTCGGGCTTCTGACCTGAAATTGCCGCTAATTCTTTGACGGCGATTTCCAAGAGTTTCGGGTCTTGTGCGGCTTGTCCAACGCCGATGTTGATGCTGATTTTCTTGAGTTTCGGCACCATCATCACATTGTCATACTTGAACTGCTCCATCAATTTCTTAACCACTTCGTTGCGATATTTTTCCAGTAGTCTCGGCTTTGGCGTCGGAAGGTGTGAGAAATCGATGTTCGTTTTTGCGGGCGATTCCGCTTCCTTTTTTTGTTCTTTTTGTGCCATTGGCTTCGTTGAATTTAATGGAAACGGTCTTTGTCGTTTCCCAGTAGGTTATGTGTTTCAAATCTTCTTGACGTTCGATGCGTGAATTGGCATTTCGCGCTCGACAATTGCGCCTTGTGGTTGATTTCTATTAAGGCGTGTGTGACGCTTGCGAAGATTCACGCCTTCGACAATTACGCGATTTCGGTCGGGGAAAACGCGCAGGATTTTGCCTGTCTTACCTTTGTCGTTTCCGGCTAAAACTTGAACGGTATCGTTCTTCTTCACATGCATCTTTACAGGCTTTTTTCCCAACTTCATGTTTGTATCGTTTCTGTTTCGCTTTTGAGAAAAATTTTGCGTCAATCCCACATCGCGCTCAGAGTGAAGATTGACGCTTGTCTTTTTTGAGCGGAAGACGGGACTCGAACCCGCGACCAACAGCTTGGAAGGCTGTGACTCTACCAGCTGAGTTACTTCCGCTTAGATACCTGTTTATTAAGACAGGTTGCAAAAATACGAAAGGAGTTGGATTTTCCAATACATCTCCTTGTGTTTTTTATCAAAGCACTTCTGGTGCAAGAGAGATGATTTTCATGTATTGCTTATCGCGCAACTCTCTGGCAATCGGTCCGAAAATGCGTGTGCCTCTTGGTTCGCCTTGTGCGTTTATGAGCACGACGGCGTTTTCATCGAAACGAATGTAGGAACCATCTTTACGCCGAAATTCTTTTTTCGTGCGCACGACAACGGCTCGCGAGACGTCTTTCTTTTTGACTGTTCCACCAGGAATTGCGGATTTTACCGAGACCACTACGACATCGCCAATGCTAGCATAGCGGCGGTGTGTTCCACCTGGCACGTGAATGACGCGAACTTTTTTTGCGCCGCTGTTATCTGCCACCACTAAATTTGTTTCGTTCTGAATCATAGCGCGTTATCGTTTTTTACAGCCGCTTTTTACAAGCGACTTTTGCTTATTGTATTACTTGGCTTTCTCGACAATTTCAACGAGCTTCCAGCTCTTGCGTTTGCTTATCGGTCTGAATTCGCAGATGCGCACCGTGTCGCCAATGCCTGCTTCATTTTTCTCGTCGTGTGCCATAATTTTCGTTGTCTTTTTCATGAACTTCTTGTAGATGGGATGCTGCTCGCGTCGTTCAATTGCGACGACAATGCTTTTTTGCATTTTATTGCTTACCACTTTTCCCACTTTTTCACGCACAATTTTTTTGGTCGTGGTTTCGGGTGTTGCAGTTTGGGTTTCTGACATTGTTCAGGCTGTTTTAATTCTTTTCAGGTTGAGATTTTGCTGCTTTTGCCTTTTGTTGATTCAATATGGTTTTCATGCGGGCAATATCTCTACGCATGTTGCGGATAATCATTGGGTTTTGCGGTGCTTCGAATGCCATGTTAAACTTTATGTCGGCGATGCGTTGTTTCAGTTCCCTAATTTGTCTTTTCATTTCTTCTGCCGACAGTGCGGCGATTTCATATTTCTTCATTTCGTTCGTTTCCTCCTCCGATTTAGATTTACTTTTTGACCTCTGCTGCTTCGTAGTCTGGACGTATCACAAACTTTGTTTTGATAGGCAGTTTTGCAGCAGCAAGTCGGAACGCTTCTTCGGCAGTCGCTTTTGAGACTCCGTCTACTTCGAACATGATGCGTCCGGGTTTGACGACGGCGACCCAAAATTCGGGCGAGCCTTTTCCGCTTCCCATACGCGTCTCAGCCGGTTTCTTGGTTACGGGCTTGTCGGGGAAAATACGAATCCAGACTTTTCCGTCGCGTTTCATAAAGCGGTTCATAGCGACACGCGCCGCTTCGATTTGACGGCTCGTAATCCAGGCTTGCTCGAGTGCTTTGAGTCCGAAAGAGCCGAAGTCTATGTTCGTTCCTCTGGTTTCATTGCCTTTCATTCTGCCGCGTTGCGTTTTGCGATATTTTACGCGTTTTGGCATCAGCATCGTTGAAGTCTCCTATGCGTTATGAATTTCCTTTAAGAAAGGTTTAGCCCATGTTGTTTGCTTGTTCAGCAGATTCTTGGGCAGACGATGGGTTTTCACTGCTTGGTTGCGACTTTGCACTTGACTTGCGTCGTCGTCTGCGGTTCTCTCCGCGCGCTTCTCTGCGGCTGTCGCCACGTCCGGCACGACTGCGTTGTTTTTCTCTGCGGTCTTTCACTTTTTGACGTTCTTCTTCTTCAATGGCATCAATGCGTTGTTCTAACACTTCACCTTTGTATATCCAAACTTTAACGCCAACTGTGCCTGTGATTGTAAAGGCGGTAGATTGCGCATAATCAATGTTGGCACGCAGCGTGTGCAAGGGCACTTTTCCTTCACGATACTGCTCCATGCGAGCGATTTCTGCGCCGCCTAAGCGTCCAGAGACTTGAATGCGAATTCCTTCTGCGCCTGCACGGTTTGCTTGCTGCATGGCTTGTTTCATTGCACGGCGGAACGATACGCGACCTTCGAGCTGAGCGGCAATGTTATCTGCGACCAGTTGTGCGTCAAGTTCAGGTTTTTTGATTTCAATCACATCGATTTTTACTTCTTTTTTCGTGAGCCTGCCGAGTTCTTGACTAAGGGTGTTGATTTCTTCGCCGCTTTTTCCGACGACTGCACCAGGGCGCGCTGCGTAGACATAAAGTCTGATATTCTTTGTTGTGCGTTCGATGACCACCTTCGAGACACCTGCTTTTTGGCGCTTCAAGCGTGTTGTTACATACTCGCGGATGAGGCGGTCTTCTTTAATTTTTTCGGCGATGTTTGCCCCCGCGTCATACCAACGCGAATCCCAATCTTTAATGATACCGAGTCTGAACCCGTTTGGATTTACTTTCTGTCCCATTGCGTTTTAAGATTATACAGATTTGGTTCGTTTTTCATCCACCACAATGGTTAGGTGGTTGGAGCGTTTTCGTATTCGGTAGGCTCTTCCCATTGGCGCTGGAAGTATACGTTTGAGCGTTACGCCGCCATTGACGAAGGCTTCAGTGATGAACAAGCGTTCTTCGTTCACTTGTCTATCGCTATGCTTTTGAAGATAATTTGAAATAGCCGATTTCAGTGTGCGTAGAACGGTTTTTGCAGCATGCTTTGTCGAGTTTCGTAGGATGGCTTGAGCTTCATTGACGCTTTTGCCTCGCACGAGGTCTACGACCAGTCGCATTTTTCGCGGCGAAGTCGGCGTATTGCGCTGAACAGCCTGTGCTTTGGTTTCTTTGGCACGTTTTTCTTTTCTAGCAGTTGCGACTTCTCTTTTTCTGACGCTCATATCGTTTTTCCTCCGTTACTTTTTGCCGGGTGCTGATGCCCCCTTTTCTTTCGCTCCTGAATGTCCTCTGAAGGTTCGCGTCGGCGCAAATTCTCCGAGCTTGTGCCCGACCATATTTTCCGAGACATAGATGGGAATATGGGTTTTGCCATTGTGCACGGCAATCGTGTGTCCGACAAACTCAGGCGTAATCATTGAAGCGCGCGACCATGTTTTGAGGACTTTTTTCTGTCCTTTTTCATTCATCTCTTTGATTTTGTCGAGCAGTCGGTCTTGAACAAACGGACCTTTTTTAAGTGAGCGTGGCATTGCTGAAGTTTTCTTTGTTGTTTAGTCTTGTTTCTTAGCTCTGCGGTCTCTGACGATGAGTTTTGAAGATGCTTTCTTTGCGCGTCTTGTCTTCAAGCCTTTGGCTTTTTGTCCCCAAGGCGATTCTGGATGTTGGCGTCCGCCGCCAGATTTAGACTTTCCAGCACCGCCGCCCATTGGGTGGTCGACAGGGTTGCGTGCTACGCCGCGCGTGATGGGGCGAATGCCGAGCCATCGTGAGCGTCCCGCTTTTCCGAGCGAGACATTTTCATGCTCCAAATTTCCGACGACACCAATTGTGGCTTTGCACTCGATTCTCACTTTTCGGATTTCGCCCGACGGCATTTTCAGCGTTGCATAATTCCCTTCTTTTGCGGCTAGCGTTGCAAACGCGCCTGCGCTGCGTGCTAATTGTCCGCCTTTGCCTGCTTTCAACTCGATGTTATGGATTGGTGTGCCGACCGGGATAAACTTTAATTGTAGCGCGTTGCCTGTTTTAATATCGGCTCCATCGCCAGCTTCAATTTTATCACCGACCTTTATGCCATCTGGGGCGAGAATGTATCGCTTTTCGCCATCGTCGTATTTAAGCAATGCGATGCGCGCTGAGCGATTAGGGTCATATTCAATCGCTTCAACGACGGCATTCATTTCTTTGTCACGCTTGAAGTCAATCAAGCGATAAAAGCGCTTTGCGCCGCCGCCTCTGCCGCGCGCGGTGATTCGCCCGAGATTATTGCGCCCACCTGTCTTTTTAAGCGGCACAATCAAACTTCTTTCAGGCTCTTTTTTGGTGATTTCTTCAAATGAAGGATACGATGCAAATCGCGTTCCTGGTGTTATGGGTTTTAATTTTCTAACCGCCATGGTTTGTCGTGATTAAACTTCGTGGTCTATTGCGCCTTTAATCTTTCTTTTCAGACGTCGTTGTGCTGGCGTAGTAGTCAATTTTGTCGCCTTTAGCAAGTGTAACAAAAGCGCGCTTCGTGTCGGAACGCTTGCCATAGCGAATGCCTCTGCGTGTCATTTGTGTTTTTGCTTTACCTTTCTTGTTCATGGTGCGCACTGAAATCACCTGCACGCCGAACTTTGACTCTACAGCTTTCTTCACTTCTTCTTTCGTTGCACTGTCTTGGACTTCAAACGCATATTGATTTTTTTCTTCTTGCAGCTTCAAGATTTTTTCAGTGAGAAGCGGTCTTATCAACACGTTGTTCATATAACAAGTTGTTCATCTTGTTTGCGTTACAAAAGATTTTCTTCAAGGGCTTTAACGGCACTCTTTTGGAGCAACAGCACTTTATTATCGAGAATATCGTAGGTTGATGCTTTATTAGCTTCCAAGATATTCAGCGTTGGAATGTTGCGTCCTGATTTGTAAAGCACTTCGTTTTTGCCTGCTGTAAGGAACAGGGTTTTCTTTCCTGCGATGCCGAGATTTTTGAGCGTGCTTGCCATCTCTTTGGTCTTGATGGTTTCGAATGTGAAATCCTCAACTACGAGAATTGCATTTGCCCTCGCCTTGTAGGTCAGTGCCGACTTGCGCGCCAGCGTTTTAAGTTTTTTGTTAATGCCAACGACATAGTCATGTGGTTGAGGTCCGAAAACCGCGCCACCGCCCGGCATTAGAGGCGAGCGCTGCGTTCCACGACGCGCATTACCTGTGCCTTTTTGACGGTATGGCTTTCGGCCGCCACCACGAACTTCAGCGCGCGACTTTACCTTGTGCGTGCCTTGATGTTGGTTGGCGCGAATTGAGCGGACATCAAGATAAATTGCGTGGTCGCTCGGTTGAATCTCGAAAATTTCGGGATTGAGCGTAATCATTTCGCCGCTATCTGTTCCATCTTTTTTCAAAACTTTGAGTTCCATCCTTGTTGATGCGTTTAATCGTTACGGCTGATGATTAGGGTTTCTTTGCTGTAGTGATTTGAAGATATGCGTTCTTCGGTCCTGGAACCGCGCCGCGCACAACTATCAAGTTTGAGCCCGCAATCACTTTCACCACCGTCAGGTTGCGAACGGTAACGCGCTTGCCGCCCATTCTGCCGCCCATTCTAAGCCCTTTGAAGGAGCGCGATGGATACGACGAGCCCCCCATTGAGCCAGGTGCGCGCTCGCGGTCGGATTGCCCGTGCGTCCTTGAACCACCACCAAAATGATGCCGCTTCACAACACCTGCAAACCCCTTGCCTTTTGAAATACCTACAACATCCACTTTTTCGCCTTCTTTGAACACGTCTGCCTTGACCATGTCGCCTGCGTTCAACTCTAATCCAACCACCTCCTTTCGAAACTCGACAACCTTATATGCAGGTTTCACATTTGCTTTTTTGAAGTGTCCAATCTGTGGCTTCGGCGTGCGGTCTTCACGTTTTTCATCGAAGGCAAACTGATAAGCATCGTAGCCTTCTTTGTCGACTGTTTTGACCTGTGAAATGAAACATGGTCCTGCTTCTATCACTGTGCACGGAACAACCTTGCCTTTGGCGTCATAGATACTGGTCATTCCGATTTTTTTTCCCAAAATTGCACCCATGTGTGTTCGATTTTGTAACCCATCGTTTTGAAACGACGGTTAATGAATCTGTTATTTAAGTGATTTAGCTTTTGATTTCGACATCAACGCCGCTGGGCAACTCGATTTTCATCAGCAAATCGATAGTTTTGCTGTTTGGGTTGATGATTTCAATCAGACGTTTGTGCGATGCAATCATAAACTGTTCGCGTGATTTCTTGTCAACGTGAGGGGAACGGTTGACAGTGTATATTTGAGTTTCCGTTGGAAGCGGAATTGGACCTGAAATGATTACATCTGTTTGCTTGACGACATCGATAATTTTTTCCGCCCACTTGTCGACCAAACTGTGGTCATATGATTTAAGTTTGATGCGGATTTTTTGTTGCGCTGCCACGTCTTTCCTTATCTAAATTTGGATAAAAAAGGAGCGTCTGCCGAAACAGACACCCCTCACGCTTTTTCATTTTTTATGCGATGATTTCGGATACTGCGCCTGCGCCGATGGTTTTTCCACCTTCACGAATTGCGAAGTTCAAACCTTTGTCCATTGCAACAGGCGTAATCAATTCTACTTCCACCGTTACATTGTCGCCAGGCATTACCATATCGATGCCAGACGGAAGTATGATAACGCCTGTAACATCGGTTGTTCTGAAATAGAACTGCGGGCGATACCCTGAGAAGAACGGCGTGTGGCGTCCGCCTTCTTCTTTCTTCAACACGTAGATTTGCGCCTTGAACTTTGTGTGAGGCGTAGTAGTGCCAGGCTTTGCAATCACCATGCCACGTTCAACTTGATTCTTTTCAATGCCGCGGAGAAGAAGCCCTGCATTATCACCTGCCTGACCTTCCTCGAGGTTTTTGCGGAACATCTCGATACCAGTTACGACCGATTTCTTGGTCGGACCAAAGCCAACAATTTCGACCTCTTCGTTCAATTTGATTTTTCCGCGCTCAATGCGTCCTGTGGCAACTGTTCCACGACCTTGAATTGTGAAGACATCTTCAACCGGCATTAAGAATGGCTTGTCAATGTCGCGCACAGGTGTCGGAATGTAGCGGTCGACTTCTTCCATCAACTTGATAACGGAGTCCACCCATTGCTTTTCTCCGTTGAGCGCTCCAAGCGCAGAACCGCGCACAATCGGGATTTCATCGCCGGGGAACTTGTAGCTGGTGAGCAATTCGCGCAGTTCCATTTCGACCAGTTCCACAAGTTCTGGGTCAGCAATATCAATTTTGTTCAAGAACACGACAATTGACGGCACATTGACTTGACGAGCCAGCAAGATGTGTTCGCGTGTCTGTGGCATCGGTCCGTCAGTTGCAGCAACCACGAGAATTGCACCGTCCATTTGAGCGGCGCCGGTAATCATGTTTTTGATATAGTCGGCATGTCCGGGGCAGTCGATGTGCGCATAGTGGCGCTTCTCTGTTTCGTATTCAACGTGAGAAGTTGAAATTGTAATGCCCCGCGCTTTTTCTTCGGGCGCTTTGTCAATTTGTTCGTACGCTAAGGCTTGCGCCAGGCCGCGTTCAGACAGTGTCTTTGTGATTGCCGCTGTGAGCGTAGTTTTGCCGTGGTCGACATGTCCAATCGTGCCGATGTTCACGTGCGGTTTGTCTCTCTTAAAATTCTCTTTAGCCATTGTTGGATTCCTCCAAAGTTAGCAGTTACAGTGTTGTATGGTTAAACTCGAATTTCCTTTTTAGCACTAGGCTTCAGCCGTTGCTTTTGCGCCGCTCTTCTCGATAATTTCATCGGCGACTGCTTTTGGTGCTTCTTCATACGCGAAGAACTCCATCGTGTAGTTTGCACGCCCTTGCGACATTGAGCGCAAATCGGTCGAGTAGCCAAACATGTTAGCCAGCGGCACTTTGGCAGTAATCACTTGTTCGCCGTGTCGCGCTTCCATGCCTTCAATTCGTCCGCGACGACTGGAAAGATCGCCCATCACTGCTCCCATGTATTCTTCTGGCGTTGTAACTTCGACGGACATAATCGGCTCGAGAAGCACAGGGTCTGCACGGCGCGCCCCTTCTTTGAAGCCAATCGAACCTGCAATCTTGAACGCCATTTCGGATGAGTCTACTTCGTGATACTTTCCATCAAACAAAGTCACCTTGATGTCTTGCATAGGATAACCTGCAAGCACGCCGTTTTTCATTGCTTCTTCAATCCCTTCTTGAACTGCAGGGATATATTCCTTCGGAATCGCGCCGCCTTTAATTTCATTGACAAACTCAAATCCTTTCCCTTTTTCCGATGGCTCTACATAGATGTTTACCAATCCGAACTGACCTTTGCCACCGGATTGACGCACGAACTTTCCTTCGGCTTCTACACGCTTGCGAATGGTTTCTTTGTAAGCCACTTGCGGCTTGCCGATGTTCGCCTCGACCTTGAACTCGCGTTTCATTCTATCCACAATAATTTCAAGGTGCAATTCGCCCATGCCTGAAATAATCGTTTGATTGGTTTCTTCGTCGGTTTTCACGCGGAAGGTCGGGTCTTCTTCTGCAAGTTTTTGGAGCGCGATACTCATTTTTTCAGAGTCCGCCTTTGTTTTCGGCTCAATCGCAATTTGAATGACAGGCTCTGGGAAGGTGATCTTTTCAAGCACAATCAATTTTCCTTCTTCGCAAAGCGTATCGCCTGTACGGGTATCTTTCAGACCGACGATACCCACAATTTCTCCTGCCAATCCTTCTTCCAAATCTTCTCTATGGTTAGCGTGCATTTGAAGCACTCGACCGACGCGCTCTTTTTTGCCATTTGTTGCGTTAATGACATAACTTCCTGAACTCACTTTCCCTGAGTAGATGCGCACATATGTTAAGCGTCCCACAAATGGGTCGGTAACAATTTTGAATGCCAGTCCAGTGAAAGGTTCATCATCGGACACTTTGCGCACCACTTCTTTGCCTGTCTTTGGGTCTGTGCCCTTAACTTCCCCAAGGTCAAGTGGTGATGGTAGATAATCCACGACGGCATCCAGCATGAATTGCACGCCTTTGTTCTTAAACGAAGACCCACAAAGCATTGGGACAAGCATCAACTTCAAGGATGCTTCTCGGAGCGCAGCGCGGACTTCTTCTTCGGTTGGTTCTTCGCCGCTGAGGTATTTTTCGAGCAGCGCGTCATTAACTTCTGACACTGATTCAATCAAGTTTGCGCGCCACTGTTTAACGCTCTCTGTCATGTCGGCAGGCACATCAATTTCGTGGTAGGCGGTGCCGTCTTCAGCATCATAGACGATTCCCTTCATACGAATCAAATCAACAAAACCTTTGAATGTATCGCCTTCGCCGATGGGCAATTGAATCGGAACAGCACGCGATTTCAAGCGGTCTTGAATCATTTTGACCACATTCAGAAAATTCGCGCCGACTTTATCCATCTTGTTGACGTATGCAATGCGAGGCACTTTATACTTGTTCATCTGTCGCCAAACCGTTTCCGATTGTGGCTGAACCCCCGCTACCGAATCAAACAAGGCAACCGCGCCATCGAGCACACGCAGGGAGCGCTCAACTTCAACGGTAAAGTCCACATGTCCGGGCGTATCGATGATATTGATTCGGTGTTTTTTGTCTTTGAAGTTGCCATACTTTGCTGTCCAAAAACAGGTTGTCGCAGCGGAAGTAATTGTAATTCCACGTTCTTTTTCTTGTTCCATCCAGTCCATTGTAGCGGCACCGTCATGGACTTCACCTAATCGGTGAACGCGACCGGTGTAGTAGAGAATACGCTCGGTCGTCGTGGTTTTTCCCGCGTCAATGTGTGCGGAAATTCCAATGTTTCGTACTCTTTCTAACGCAATCTGTCTGGGCATTGTCGTTTATCAGGTTCAGTTTTCGTTATGACTTATTAGAATCGGAAGTGCGAAAAGGCTTTGTTAGCTTCTGCCATTTTATGGACTTCTTCTTTTTTGCGCACCGAGTTTCCTTGATTGTTAGCAGCGTCCAAGAGTTCAGCGGCAAATTTATCAGCCATTGAGCGTCCGCCACGCTTTAAGGCATTTTCCTTAATCCAGCGCATTGCAAGTGCAAGACGACGTTCGGCGCGCACTTCAATTGGAATTTGGTAGGTTGCCCCGCCGATACGCTTACCACGAACTTCCACAACTGGCGCAACGTTTGCGACGGCTTTGCGGAATATCTCAAGCGGATTTTCTTGATTTTTCTTTTCCATAATCTCGAACGCTCTGTAGACGATGGAGCGAGCGATGTTTTTCTTGCCACGCTCCATAATGGTATTGATTGCACGCTCTACTACAGGGTCTTGATACTTTGGGTCACCGAGAAAAACTCTTCTGTTTCTGTTTGATGATTTCTTGCGCATGGTCTTGATTCATTCAGATTACTTTTTAGCTTTTGCTGCGGGCGCACCTTTGCCTGCTGCAGGTTGTGCTTTTTTGGCGCCATATTTGGAGCGAGAGCGACTGCGGTTTGCAACGCCTGCTGTATCGAGCGAGCCGCGCACAATGTGATAGCGCACGCCAGGAAGGTCTTTGACACGACCGCCGCGAACCAGCACAATCGAGTGCTCTTGAAGGTTGTGCCCTTCTCCTGGAATGTAGGCGATTACTTCTTCTTGGTTTGAAAGACGAACCTTTGCCACTTTGCGAAGAGCCGAATTCGGTTTCTTCGGAGTTGTCGTATAAACACGCGTACAAACACCTCGTTTTTGCGGACAACTTTCAAGTGCTGGTGAAGCGGTTTTGAATGCTTTTGAACTTCTTCCTTTGCGAACTAATTGTTGTATCGTTGGCATTGCTTGTTTGATGATGCGATGCGAAATGAATCTCTAAAACTTCTGCTTGCTAACTTCTTTTGGACTTTTGGAAGTCTTTACCATTAGCACATCACTCTGCGCGATTGAACTTCGGCATTCCTGCGCATTTCTCAATGTTTGCCTTTGGCGACATGCACGAGTTCCAATTCTCTTCCATCTTTGTTTATGCGGGTTTAGCGCAATGTGCAGTGTGTTTTGGCGGCTTTGCCTTCCAAAAAGGACTGCAAAGGTAGAGGTTTCGAGTTGATTTTCAAAATTTTTATCAGACATTTTTTTCAAGCGTTTTTCAAAAAACAAGACGCTATTGAGATAAGGTGGTTTCACAAACCCGTGCATATTTCTATATTTGCCCGCTTTAAGAGAGAAGAATAATCGCTTTGGCGCGAAACGCTCGCGCCGTAACTAATCACAATTCAAGCAATGGTTTTCACAAGAGAAATTGATTTGGGACAAGGGAAAGTCCTGAAAATTGAAACAGGCAAAATGGCAAAGCAAGCTGACGGCGCGGTTGTTGTTTCAATGGAAGACACTATGGTTTTAGCAACAGCCGTCGCAAAGAAAGAAGCATCAGCGAATCAAGATTTTTTTCCGCTTCAAGTTGAGTTTCGCGAGAAATACTCAGCGGCTGGTCGGTTTCCGGGTGGCTTTGTTAAGCGAGAAGGCAAGCCTTCTGAAAAAGAAATTCTTTCAGCACGCCTTATCGACCGAGCCTTGCGTCCGCTCTTTCCTGACGGATTTTACAACGAAACGCAAATTGTTGTGATGGTGATTTCATCTGACCGCACCAACGATGCTGATGTGCTCGGCGGCGTGGCAGCTTCGGCAGCGCTATGCTTTTCCGACATTCCTTTCTACACGCCGATGGCAGAAGTGCGCGTTGGCAGAATCAATGGCGAGTTCATCGTCAATCCGCACACCGAAGAATTAGATGAATCCGATATGGATATTTGCATCGGCGGCACAAAGGATACCATTTGCATGCTTGAAGGTGAAATGCACGAAATCTCCGAAGCCGATATGCTTGAAGCAATTAAGTTCGGGCATGGCGCCATCAAAAAAATATGCGGTGTGCTTGAAGAGATGATGAAAGAATGCGGCAAGCCAAAACGCCCCTTCACGCCGCCTGTCGTTCCTGACGACTTAAAAGACTTCATCAAATCCGCTTGTTACGACAAACTCTACGCCCTTGCACAAGAACCGCTTCAAAAAGAAGAGCGCGCTGATAAAACCAAAGCCATCTACGATGAAGCCCTAAAAGCCACCCTCGAAAAATTCAAGGCTGACATCACAGACGAAGTGCTTGCCACAAATCCCGAAAAAGCAATTTACCTCAATGAAAAAGTTATCAAAGGCTACATTCACGACCTCGAGAAAAAAGCCATGCGTGAAGTTGTCCTAAACTGCGGCAAGCGGCTCGACGGGCGCGACCTTACAACCATTCGTCCCATCTCGATTGAGCTTGGCTTGCTTCCACGCGCACACGGCTCAGCACTCTTTACACGCGGCGAAACCCAAGCCCTCGTTACGCTGACCTTGGGCACGAACAAAGATGCACAACTTGTCGACACGCTCGTCGAAGAGCCTGAAAAGCGATTTATGCTACACTACAACTTTCCGCCATTTTCAGTCGGCGAAGTCGGCAGAATGACCGGCGTCGGTCGGCGCGAAATCGGACACGGCAATCTCGCTGAACGAGCCATCAAAGTAATGTTGCCCAGTGAAACGGAGTTTCCTTACACCATGCGCATTGTCGCCGATATTTTGGAATCGAACGGTTCCTCTTCAATGGCATCAGTTTGTGGTGGCACATTAGCCGTCATGGACGCCGGCGTCCCCATTAAGAAACCAGTCGCTGGAATTGCAATGGGACTCATCAAAGAAGGCAACCGATATGCCGTTCTTTCCGACATTCTCGGAAATGAAGACCACTTAGGCGATATGGACTTCAAAGTGGCAGGGACAAAAGATGGAATTACGGCTTGCCAAATGGACATTAAAATAGACGGTCTAGATTACGACATTCTCGCCAAAGCCTTAGAGCAAGCCAAACAAGGACGATTGCACATTCTTGGCGAAATGGAAAAAGCCATTGCCGCGCCGCGTCCTCAACTGTCCAAATACGCGCCACGCTTAACGACGATGCAAATTCCCGTTGATGCTATTGGCACTGTCATTGGCAAAGGTGGCGAAACCATTCGCAGCATTATTGCCGAAACCGGAACAGAAATCGACATTGCTGACGATGGCACGGTCACGATTGCATCGACAAGTGGCGACGGCGCCGAACGCGCCGCAGCGCTCATTAAGCGACTCACAAGCGAACCCGAGGTTGGAACAGTCTATGAAAATGCTCTCGTCAAAGAAGTTCGTGATGAACTCGGTGCATTCGTGGAAATCCTTCCCAAAACAGAAGGGCTACTACACATTTCGGAAATTTCACACGAGCGCATTTCCAAAGCCAGCGATAAACTCAAAGCCGGCGAGCGCATTACCGTTAAACTTATTGATATTCAGAAAGACCCGAAGACAGGCAAAACGCGATTGAAACTTTCAGCGAAAGCCTTGCTTCCAAAGCCTGAAGGTCATGCTGAACGTCCACCGCGTGGAACACGCCCCGAAGGCTCGTTCAATCGCGACGCAGGACGTGTGAATGGTCGGCGCGACGACCGACGCTCATCCCGTTAATAAATTTTCTTGACATGGTTGAATCCCGCTTTTGCATCGCAGTAGTGGTAAGGCAGAGCGGGATTTTTTGTTTAGACTCAACGCATCAAATTTCATGTTCACCTACCGCGTTATTTTTCGCACCTGCGATACAGTTAATTCCGTGCACGGTGCAAAGCGACCTTTCGGATTAGACAAAACCACGCTCGTCAAACTTTGCTTCTTGAGCCTTTATCAATCCATCAAGCATTTGCCTCACGAGATTTTTATTTTGGGCGATAAACTTTCCGACGAGATACAAGCCTTTTTCAAACGATTTCCCGTTACGCTTACCAATGGCGTTTATGGCAACGATGAATCGATTCGCCAATCGTTTCGCCTTGCACAAGGCTATCCTGAAACTGATTGGATTTACTTTTGCGAAGACGATTACCTTCATCAACCGTTTGCCTTCGAGTATATTCACGAACTCATCACACATCGCAACGAAGTGTTGAAACGCAAATCACGTCGATTCTACCTTGCTCCATTCACCACCGATACAAGCCAACTGCCGCTGTTCATTTCCCCTGTCGATGATGCACTTCGCTACAAACCTGAATGGCGATTTCAATCGCTTTTGTTTCTGACGCGCTTCAACCATTGGCGACAAACGAGCCACACCACTTTTACTTTTTTAACCGAAGGAAAAACCGTGCGTCAATTTGCCAATGTGATGATGGAATCCGCACGCGGTGCCAGAGACGGCTTACTTAGCCGCAAACTTTATGGACGGCTCACCTTTGGCAATAAAGGACTCTGTGTCTCCCCCATTCCTTCGCTTGCTTCGCACATGCAAGAAAACGAACTCTCGCCGCTTGTTGATTGGACAAGGCTTTGTGAACGGTATAAACTTGAACTTGAACAGCTCGAGCGGTGAACTTTCCGATTCGCATGCTTTACACCAGCCACTTCGACCACGCACGAATGGGCGGACAAAAAAGCATGCTCGCCATGATTGAACAATTGGACAGAACCAAAGTCAAACCCTTTGCCGCCGTCTCTGCCGAAGGCGAACTTTCAAACTTGCTTCAGCAATTAGACTGCCCAACGTTCATTGTTCCGTTTGCAGAATTGCGCCGTTCTTATTTTTGGAAACGTTGGCTTCTTGAAGCTCGACGCTTTTTTAACAACATTCCTCTTCTTCGCTCGCTGATTCGTGAACACAACTTGCAGGTGCTTCATGTCGATGAAGAGCGCGACGCCGTTGCCTGTGGATATGCCAAAAAGCATACATCGGCGAAACGCATTTTTCATGCACGCCTGACATCTCCAAGCAAGTTTGACCATCTCATTGAACGCGCTGCCGACGCCATCATCGGCGTTTCCGACGGCGCGAGCGCACGTTTGCCGCAATTTCCATCTGCAAAAAAACGCACCATTTTTGACGGCATAGACTTTTTCGCTTCAAACCTGTCGATGATAAACTTTCGTTACGACACGCATTACCATTACCGATTGACAGATTCATTTTGCTCTTTGTTGGACAAGTCAAAACCGGCAAAGGTATTTTTGATATTCTGAACGCGATAAAACTGCTCAAAACGATGTTGCCTGATGCCGAACAGCCGCTTTTGCTCAATCGCAGGCTTGCCGATTGACGAACACACTTTGCCCGAAGTTCGAGCTAAAATCCAACAAGAAAACTTAAATGTGCGTTATTTAGGACAGCGGAATGATGTTCATGCCTTGATGCAAGCATGCGGTGTGCTTGTGCTTCCTTCTCACGAAGGTGTTGAAGGGTTGCCGCGCGTCATGGTTGAAGCGATGACTTGTGGCACGGTCCGCGCTTGGCACAGATACTTCAGGTTTGCGAGAAGCACTTGTCAATGGAAATGGCGTGATGGTGCGCGAAAAATCACCTGATGAAATTGCCCGCACAATCGCTGAACTGATGCAAAACACTGACTTGATGCGCGCCTATCAAACAAAAGGATTGGTATATGTAAAAGCCAACTTCGACGTTCGCACCAATACCGATGCCGTTGTGAACTTTTACAAGGAGTGTCTATAACCCGTCTTCCGCCATCTGTTTGAGCTCGACAAGTTTCATCATCGCTTCAATCGGTGTGAGTTTATTGAGGTCAAGTTTTTGGAGTGCCTCTTTGAGTTTCGTATCGCCGATTTCAAAAAGCGAGATTTGCAAATCAGGCGTTTTGGGCTTAATGGCTTTGACCTTGTTTTTAACTGCGGCTTTGTTTGCCGTTTCAGGAAGTTCCTCACGCGACTCGAGTTCAGCCAAAATTTCTTTTGCACGTGAAATGACTTGTTGGGGCAAGCCTGCCATTTTCGCGACTTCAATGCCGTAGCTGTTATCTGCCGCACCGCGCGCGATTTTTCGGAGAAAGATGACCTTATCTGCCGTTTCAGCAACCGTAGCGTTGTAGTTTTTCACTGCTACAAGATGCTCTTCTAATTCGGCAAGTTCGTGATAGTGCGTAGCGAAAAGCGTTTTCGCGCCGATGTGATTGTGAATATACTCGGTTATTGCCCATGCAATCGACATGCCGTCGTAGGTGCTTGTGCCACGCCCGATTTCATCGAGCAAAATCAAACTTTTTTCTGTAGCGTTGTTTAAGATGTTTGCCGCTTCGTTCATCTCGACAAGAAAGGTGCTTTCGCCTGCGGCGAGATTGTCAGACGCACCAACGCGCGTGAAAATTTTATCAACGATTCCAATCTCCGCACTCGATGCAGGCACGAAACTGCCCACTTGCGCCAGCAAGACAATCAACCCGACTTGACGCAAGTATGAACTTTTGCCTGCCATGTTTGGTCCTGTAATGATGAGCACGCGTTCCTGACGGTTGAGCGTGCAGTCGTTCGGCACATACTTTTCGCCTTCGGGCATGAGGCGTTCCAAAACAGGGTGGCGTCCGTCTTTAATGATGATGCTATCCGTTTCGCTCACGATTGGCTTGACGTAATCGTATTGCTCGGCACATTCAGCCAGCGAAGCAAGGCAATCGAGCGACGCAAGAGCAGTGGCATTTTGTTGAAGGCGTTCCGATTCCGATGCAATCGCTTGGCGCAACTCACTGAACAGCCTTGCTTCCAATTCGCCCATTTTTTCTTCGGCGGTTAAAATTTTTTGCTCGAGCTCTTTCAAGATTGGAATGGTGTATCGCTCGGCATTGACCATCGTTTGCTTGCGCTCGTAGTGGCTTGGCACTTTGGATTTATTGGCGTTGCTGATTTCGATGTAATAGCCGAAGACTTTGTTGTAAAGCACTTTGAGCGAAGCAATGCCCGTTTTCTCGCGCTCTTCGGTTTGAATTTGGAGCAATCGGTCTTTGGCGTTGTTGGCAGTGTCGCGGTAGTCGTCAAGTTCGGCGTTGTAGCCTTGTTTAATGACGCCGCCATCGGCAACGTTGACGGGCGCATCGGGTGAGAGCGCGTCGTCGATTTTCTGTGCAAGGTCGGCGCATTCATCGAGTTGCGCGTGAATTGATTGGAGCATCGTGGATTGCACAGAAGCCAGCACCGTTTTTAGCGATGGCAATTCGCGAAGCGAGGCACTGAGCGCAAGCACTTCTTTTGGATTCGCACGATGAGTTGCAATGCGCGAGAGGGCGCGTTCAAGGTCGCACATTTTTTTGAGCGATTCGCGCACTTCACGGCGCAAGGTGCGATTCTCTTTGAGTTCTTCGATTGCATCGAGCCGTTCCTGAATGAGCGATACATCGCGAGACGGACGCGCAAGCCATTTCTTGAACAAGCGTGCGCCCATTGCGGTTTGCGTTTTATCCAGCACATCGATAAGCGTGCCATCGCGCGAGCCATCGTGCATTGACGCAATAATTTCCAAATTGCGTTTGGTTTGAACATCGAGCGCAACGAGCGTGCCTGTTTCAAACCGCGAGAGGCGTTGAATGTATTGCAGTTTGCCGCGCTGGGTTTCTTCGAGATAGTTAAGAATGACGGAGGCGGCGACCTTAGCGGCGGGCATCTCTTCAATGCCAAAGCCTTTGAGCGAATGCGTTTTGAAGTGATTGCGCAGGGTTTGTTCGGCGTAATCCAAACTAAACAGCCACTCGTCCAATTCGGTGAAGGGCATTTCGCGCCCCATCGCTTCGGAGAGCAAGGCTTTTCGCTCTTTCTGCTTTTTGGAGATGATGATTTCCGACGGCTGAATGGTCTCTAAAACTTCTTTGAGTTTTGGAGCGGTAACTTCTGTGGCTTGAAATTCTGCTGTGGTTACATCAATGAACGCCACACCAACAAACTCAAACTGACGCTCTTTTTGGAAATGAACAGCGCAGAGGTAGTTGTTCTTTTTTTCGTCGAGCAGTCGGTCGCTGAAATTGACGCCGGGCGTAACGATGTCGACCACTTCGCGCTTGACAATGCCGCGCGCAAATTTCGGGTCTTCCATTTGCTCACAGACTGCCACGCGAAATCCTTTTTTCACGAGCCTTGCCACATAGTTCTCGAGCGCGTGTTGTGGGAAGCCTGCCAGCGGCACATCTGCCGCCGCACCATTTGAGCGTTTCGTCAAGACAATGCCGAGCGCGTTCGAGACTTCCTTCGCATCATCATAAAATGTTTCGTAAAAATCGCCGACGCGAAAGAGCAGAATCACGTTCGGATATTGCGATTTGATTTTATCGTATTGCCGCATGAGCGGCGTTTCGTCGCGCTTTGCCACTGTGAAGTTTCGATGCGTTTGGAAAATCAATTCTTTGGAGTTGCGGCGAAATAATACGGAAAAACTCTCAATCGCCGAGTTGTAACAGCGCAGGCGAGTAACTCCCTAAATCAATCCTTCTCGAATGGCTTTGGCAACTACTTCCGATTTGGAATGCACATGCAATTTTTCATACACATTTCGCATGTGATTGACAACCGTGTTGAAACTGATGAAGAGTTTGTCGGAAATTTGCGCGAAGGATAAACCCTCGACAAGCAAGGCGAGAATTTCTTTTTCGCGTTTGGTCAGCCCAACGTCCGAGTTTTCAGGCGGCGCGTATTGCTGATACAAGTGAATAATGCGCATGGCAACGCCCGCCGAAATCGGCATGCCGCCCTCGATTGCTTGCGTAATTGCCTCGTGAATTTGATGATGGGGCGAGTTCTTCAAGAGATAGCCGCTTGCGCCCGCCATTATCGCTCGTGAAATATGCTTATCGTCGCTGAAAACCGTCAGCATGATGATTCTCGAGTCAGGAAATTTTTCTTTCACTTTTGCAATCGCCTCAATGCCCGACATCCCGGGCAAGCCAATGTCCATTAGCACCACGTCGACTTCAGGCATTGCAATCAAGGCATCTTCAACCGAACCAAATTCGCCTCTAAATTCAATCCCTTCGTCATTTGAGAGCAAGTTGACCATGCGGTCGCGAAACTCGACGAGGTCTTCGACCACCGAGACGCGAATTTTCTTTTGAGTCGATTTTTTACGCCGAGCCGAAGCGCGATGCTGAGTCGCCTTGCGCGGCGGCGCGGTCGTCGTTTCTTTTTTGGCACTCTCGACTTGTTGTTCAATTTCAAGAATTGGCAACTCGACGAAAAACGTTGCGCCTTTATCTTTGCCGTCCGACTCTGCCCACACTTTGCCGCCGTGCAATTCTACGAGTTGCTTGACAATCGATAAGCCCAATCCTGTTGAACTTTCTCCGCCCGTTGGTCGCGCCGAAAGCCGCTGAAACTTTCCGAAAAGTTTTTCTTTATCGGCTTCCGTTAAGCCTTGTCCTTCATCTTTGACTGCCACGCACACCATTTCTCCTTCACGCCTCATGCTCACTTGAATCCGCTTGCCTTTGGGCGAATACTTGATGGCGTTGGAGACAAGGTTTTCAAACACCTCGCGCATGCGTTCTACATCGAGTTCGGCGAGGCAATTTTGAGCAAGGTCGAGTTCGAGGGTTTGCGATTTCTTTTCGGCGTTTGGGCGATTGTGTTCGGCAACGGCGCGAAGCAAATCCGCAACATTCGTCGGCGTTTTATTGAGGTCGAGTTTGCCCGAATCTAAGGCGGCGGTCTCGAGCAAATCTTTGATGAGTTTGAGCATTCGTGTTGAGGACGATTGAATCGTCTTCGCAAATTGTTTTACCTGCTCGCTGTTCTCTCCTTCCTCAATGAGTGCGGCAAAGCCTTGAATGACTTGAAGCGGGTTTTTGAGGTCGTGCGCGGCGATGCCTAAGAGTTCAGTTTTGAAAGCGTTGGCTTCCTCGACGTTTTTCAAGGCGTTGGCAAGTTCAATGTTTTTGAGGCGTTCGAGTTCTGCATCTTTTTTGGCTTGCTCAGTCTTGTGAAGAATCATCAACGATTGCGTGCGCTTTTGCTGTTCTTCGCCGACGAGTTCGTCTCTCAAATCACGGTAGGCACGCTCATAGCGAAGCGATTCTTCAAAGTTTCCATTGGTTTCATGTGCAATCGCTAATTCTTTGAGAATGGAATAAATAGCGCGTTTATTTTGGAGCGACTCAGCTTCTTTGAGTGCATCGTCAAGAAGCGTAAAGGCTTTCTCGATGTTGAATTTTGAAAATGCCTTCTTGGCATAAATTTTCCCGATGGCTTGAAGCGCGAAGATTCGGTTGTTTGTATCGTGATGTTCCGTCGTTAATGCCAGTGCTTTTTCAAAGTTAGGCATGGCGTCTTCGAATCGCTCTTGTTCCGCATAGACGTTGCTGATGGCGTAGTATGCCGCGCCCTGCCCGCGTTTGAGACCTGCTTCTTGGCAACATTGTAGGCTTTCGTTGTAGTAGCGCAAGGCGTCTTCAAATTGGCGTTGGCGCAAGCACGCATTGCCCATGTTGAGCAACGCAGATGCAAGCCCTTGACTATCGCCGAGTTCTCGCCGCATATCAATCGTTTGCCTTGCCATTGCGATTGCCATTTCGTAGTTGCCAAGCGCACCATAAACGCCTGTGAGATTATTAAAGAGGTTCGCTTTATCTTGCTTAATCTCTTTTTGCTCAGCATCAATGCTTGCAATTTCATTGAGGTTTTTAAGATAGAGTTCGAGCGCAACGGCGTAATTGCCCAAACGATAATGAGCACCAGCCAAGAAGTTTAGGCTTCTCATCAAGAGGCTTTCGCGCAGGCTCTTTGATAGGGACTCAATGACACGATACGCTTCTTCGCCGATGGCAAGCGCAGTTTCCACCTCATCGTTTTGAAAATCTATGATAGCAAGGGTCATCAGGCTTTGCGCCAGTTCTGCTTTTTCATTCAATCGAGTTGCGAGGTCTTTTGCTTCGAGTGCAAGTTTTTTTGAAGTGTCTTTATCCGTCAATCTTAATTCCCAAGCTGTTTGGTTAAGTTCGGCGAGTTGTCGGCACTGAACGGCTGGGTCTGAATGCACTTGTTTTTGGGCGTTGGGAGCAACGCGCGATTTTGTCGCTCGGTGTTTCATCGCTGGCAAGGCGAGTTTGTCTTGGTTTAAAAGGATTCAAGATAGCAAACTCACCCTTTGATTTCAACTTTTAAGTTCATGCAACTACCTCTTTTGCGCTATCCCTTCTCAATTCGCTTCGACCGCAATGAACTTGCAGGCGCGTTTGGCGACATTGGCACTGACTTACCGCTTCTTGTGGGCATTATTCTCGCCGCAAAGTTGGACGCCGCGAGCACGCTCATCGTTTTTGGCGGCATGCAAATTTTAACTGCACTTTTCTACCAAATGCCGATGCCCGTTCAACCGCTTAAAGCCATGGCGGCATTGGTGATTGCACAAAAGATTGAGGGCGCGGTTCTTTTCGGCGCAGGACTTGCGATTGGCGTTGTGATGCTTGTGCTTTCGCTTTCGGGTGCGCTTGCGTGGCTTAGCAAGGCAATTCCGAAAGCCGTTGTGCGCGGCATTCAGTTTGGCTTAGGTTTGCAACTTGCCTTGCTTTCGCTCAAAGAGTATGTGCCAGCGGACGGCGCGCTCGGCTACGCGCTTGCGTCAGTTGCATTTTTGATAACGCTTTTTCTGCTTGGGAATCGGAAATATCCTGCCTCGTTAATTGTGATTCTGCTTGGCATCGGTTACGCCCTTGTGTTTCACTCTGATGCACTGTTTGAAAGCACATCTGTTAGCATTTCGCTCCCAAAGTTTTTCGTTCCGACTTGGGAGCACATCGCCACAGGCTTTGTATTGCTTGCTCTTCCGCAGATTCCACTCTCGATTGGCAATTCGCTTCTTGCCACAAAGCAAACCGCCAGCGACCTCTTTCCTGAAAAAAAACTTTCTATCCAACAAATTGGGCTCACTTACTCATTCATGAATTTGATTTCGCCGTTTTTTTCGGGCGTTCCGATTTGTCATGGCTCAGGCGGCATGGTTGGGCATTACGCTTTTGGTGGCAGAACGGGTGGCTCGGTTATCATTTACGGTCTCTTCTATCTCGTGCTTGGTCTTTTCTTCGCGTCAGGATTTGAACAAGTCGTCAAAATTTTTCCGCTTCCGATTCTCGGCGTGATTCTCTTCTTCGAGGGGATTTCGCTTATCAAACTTTTGGGCGACCTTTTGGGTGAGAAGAAAAGTTTTTTCGTCGCGCTCTTGACAGGCGTTTTAGCCGTCGGCGTGCCTTACGGCTATGTGGTTGGCTTGGTGATAGGAACGCTGGTCTATCGTTTCAAACAAGAAGACTAACGCTCCTCTTCTTCTTTTTCGGCGACAAGTTTCTCGAGTTCGGTGAGTTTTTTATCGAGGCGAAAGAGGTAGAGGAACACGCCCGACCAAATAATCAGCACGATGATGAGCACAACATAGATGGAGTTCTGAACGAGGAAATCAAGCATGAGATTTGTTGTTTATTGAACACAAATAACTTGTCCTTCTCAATCTCTGAGAGAGCCTGTTGAATTTTAGGAATCAGCGGTAGATGGTCTTTGAGACGATTCGTTTTGGCTTTCAATACAATGATGGCTATTTCACTTACAAGCGCGTTATCTTGCTGCGAGATTAAGTTCTGGTCGGCGGTAATAAAAACGTCAAACTTATCTTTCATCACTTGCAAGAGTTGACCATTTTTCATGCCTGCCCAACCCATTTGCTGAACCGTTTTTATGCTGTAGGCTTGAAGTTGATTTGCAAGACGCTTATCTAAGTTTTCATCAAGCAGTATGGTCATTTTGAGCAGGGGTGAGTTCGGCTATCATTTTGTCCTTGACAATTTCCAAAAATGCAATAACCTGTTCTCGCGACACCGAAGGAAATCCTTCTAAGAAATCATCAATCGTTTCTCCGCCTTCCAAGTAGTCTAATAAAATTTGGACGGGCACTCTTGTTTGTGCGAAGACGGGCGTTCCTCCCAGAATTTCTTTGTCAACCACAATCGGGTTTTTCATACTTCTCATGCTCGAGTTAAACTTACCTTTTCTGCCAATTTCATTTGTCGAACACGAAGGCTGTGTAGCCAAAAGAAGAGCGCGATGAAGCCGAGCATGGAGCAATAAAGCACGGCACGAATGGTCGGGTCGGTGGTTGATGAAACGGCAGGGTTAATGCCTGCTTCTCCGCCTTCGGGCGAGCCGGGGTGCAAGCCGGGCACAAGACGCGGCAACACAAAGTAAAGAAAAATGAGTGCAGGAAATGAGAAGATGCTATAAACGCTCGAGAGCGTCGCACGTTTTTCTGCCGAATCTACAGCACTGCGCAAAGCGAAGTAGGCGGAATACATCAAGAAGACTAAAAAGATGGTCGTCTGTCGTGGGTCCCAGTGCCAGAACGCGCCCCAAGTTACTTTCGCCCAAATCGCGCCTGTAATCATTGCCAAGATGTTGAACAGAAATCCCAAGCCTGATGCGGCTTCGGCTTTCATGTCGCTTTCCAAGTCGCGCGTTTTGAGATACTTGACGCTGAACCAGACCGATGTAAAAAATGCAACCACAGCGGTAATCGCCATCGGCACGTGGAAGTAAATGTTCTTCGTCGTTTCAGCCAACATTCCAACTTTATTCGGCGAGGCAATTGCAAAGACAATCACGCCAACAAACCACACATATAATCCCACTTGAAAAATCTGCCTTTTCATTTTTAACCGAGTTTGATTCTTGGGTCGACAATTCCATACAAGACATCGGCTAATAAGTTACCCAACACGATTAACGTTCCTGAAATGAAGGTATTGGCAATGATGAGCGGATAGTCTCGCGCGAAGACGGCTTCAACCGCGATGCGCCCCATGCCGGGAATGGCGAAAATGACTTCAATAAAGAGCGCACCGCTGAACAAAGCCGGAAGCGAGCCGCCGAGAATGGTAACGACGGGCAAGAGCGCGTTGCGCAAAGCGTGTTTGAAGATGACGATTTTTTCGCTCAGCCCTTTGGCGCGCGCGGTGCGAATGTAATCTTGACGAATCACCTCGAGCATTTGTCCGCGCACATATCGCGCCAATCCCGCAATACCACCCAAACTCAAAACGAAAATAGGCAACACCAAGTGATGCAATCGGTCTAAAATGAACTCAAACGTGCTGAGCGAATCCGCACCGATGCTGTTGAGATTTGATGCAGGAAACCAGCCAAGTTTGAGCGAAAAGAGAATAATGAGCATCAGCGAAAGCCAAAATTCGGGCATGGAGTAAATGAAGAGCGCGGAGACCGTCAGCGTTCTGTCTAACTTTGTGCCTTGCTTAATGGCGGAAATCACGCCGAGCAGAATGCCAAAAATAAACTGCATCGTGATTCCAATTAGCGCGAGTGAAACGGTAATCGGAACGGCTTCGAGAATCACATCGAAAACAGGTTGATGTCGGCTAAAACTGCGTCCGAAATCGCCTTGCAAGATATTTCCAAGCCACTTGAAGTATTGAATGATGAGCGGGTCGTTCAAGCCGTATTGTTCGCGCATTTGTTCAGCGACTTTGGGCGAGACGCCGGGCTGAATGAAAAACGAGGCGGGGTCGCCAGGCGCAAGTCGAATGATGAAGAACGTCAGCGTTAAGACGCCGAACACCAACGGAATTGCGCCCAAGACACGGCGAAGCACATAACTGAACATGGCTCAAAAAGTTTTGTCGTTGATAGAGTTTTCCTTCTTTTTACTTTCGCCATTTCATGCCTTGCCTGAGGCTTATTTCACGCTCACTTGCGCGGGCATGGTCGAGAGCGTCCATTTGTCGAGGTCGGTGTAAATGGAGAGAATGTCGGGATTCTCGCCAATCACGCGCTTGTTGAATCCGACGACGCGACTACCCCAAAACATTGGCACAAACGGCACATCGTCATGAAAAATTTGTTGAAATTCTTTCCAATACGGTGCGGCTTCTTCGCGCAAGAGTTTGGACTGCGCCAACTTGTTGAGTTCATCGACGCGCTTGTTGATGTAGCCTGCCGAGTTGAACGCCGCTTTGTTCAAATCGCTTCCGAAGGTCGGCGCAAGGTCAATTTCCAGCCCGACGCTCAGCCCATTGAGCGAGGCGTCTAACTCATGCTTGCGTCCTTTTTCTACGAAGACATTGAACTCGAGGACTTCAATTTTGCAATCAATGCCAAGTTCTTTGAGGCTTTGCTGAATAATCGGCGCCATGTATTCGCCTGCGGTTGCGCCTTTTGAGATGTGTAGCGTGAATGAAAACTTAACGCCATCGCGTTCCAAAATGCCGTCGGTTCCGATTTTCCAGCCGTCTTCGGCGAGCAGTTCTTTGGCGCGCTTAGGGTCGTAAGGATACGGCTTAATATCGCTATTGAACGCCCACTTGAAAGCAGGCGAAATCGGTGAGGTCATAAGCTCGGCATATTTTCCGAAGTAGTATCCGTCTAAAATTTTTTCGCGGTCGATTGCCATAGCAATTGCAAGGCGCGTTTTCTTCGTGCCGAAAAGCGGGTGCGGTTTGATTTGCTTGCCCTCTTGATAGGCTTTGCAATCGATGTTGGAGAGCATGAGGTAAGAATAGGTTCGATACTTGACGGTGCGAATATCGATTTCAGGATTTTCTTTCTCGATTTTAATTGCGTCTTCGGGTTTAATGCCGTCCATCACATCAATCGCACCAGTTTTGAGTTGGGTAAGTTGCGTGGTGTATTCAGGAATGATGCGCATGGTGATGGTTGGGATTTTGCCGGGCGCAGGCACATTGTAATCGGGGTTTGAGACGACGGTAAATTCTTGTTGGCGTTTCCACTCTTTGAACTTGAACGGTCCGCAACTGACGGTCGGGTTTGCGTTTAACTCGCTCGAGCGAAACTCGCTTGGTTTGACATCTTTCCAAACATGTTTTGGAATTGGGGTCAGCGAGGTATGGAACTCGATGAGATGTTTTGCAACAGGCTTATCGAAGTTGAAAATGAGCGTGGTGTCGTTTGGGGTCAAGATAGCTTTGTCGAAATCGACAATGTCGGTTGGGTTGCCTTTTTTATCACGGAGTTTGACGAAGTTCTCGAGGTAATCTTGACGCGCACTGGCAATGATGGTGTCGCCGTAGAGTTGATAGCTAAATTTGAAGTCGTGCGAGGTAAGCGGCGTGCCGTCGGTCCATTTCACATCGCCGCGCAAGTTGTATGTAATAGACTTGAAGTCAGGGGAAATGGTCCAACTTTTTGCAACAGCAGGTTGATAGACGAGGATGCCAGTGGCAGTATCGAATGTAGCAGTGGTGATTCCAGGATAAATCATTGAGATGGCGTTGCCGCCTGAGAGCGTCGAGCTAATGATGGGGTTAAAGTTGTCGACGTCGCTTCGGTCAGCGAGCACGAGGGTTGTGGCTAGGGCGTTACTCGCTTGTGATTTTTCGCCGTCTTTCTTTTGACAGGCGACGGTGAAGAGCACCAAAAGTAGGCAAAGAACACGAATGTAGGTGTGAGTCATTTTCGTTGCTGGTTTTATTTGAAAAGTTATGAAAAGTTTGCTTGAGAATGTTTTCGAGCGGTTACTCGAAATCGTGCTCGAAGTATTCAATGGCTCGGTCTTTTTTGGGATTGCACTTGACTTTATTTGCGCTGAACGAAAATTTCTTTTTCTTGCCGCCTTTGGATTGCTCTGCAATTTTTTCCAAAATGCGCTTATCCAATTCTTGCGCTGGGTCGTAGCCGTAGTGTTTGAGAAGATAGTTCAGTGCTATCACTTCCGCAATGACGGTGATGTTTTTCCCGGGATAAATTGGGAGTTGAATATGCTGAACGGGCACGCCAAGAATACTGATACTTTTCGGCGCAAGTCCTGTTCGGTCGTATTCGGTTTTGCTGTCCCATTCCATGAGTTCAACAACGAGTTCGAGGCGTTTTTGGTAGCGCACGGCGCGCACACCAAAAATTTTTTCAACGTTAATAAAGCCCAAGCCACGAATTTCCATGAAGTGCCCCATCACATCTGTTCCGCTCGCCATTAAAACCGATTCACCCTTACGCGTGATAACGACAGCATCGTCAGCAACAAGCCGATGTCCGCGCTCGACCAAATCTAACGCAATTTCCGATTTTCCAATGCCGCTTCGACCAGCGAAGAACATTCCAATGCCATAGACATCGACCATTGAGCCATGAAAGATTTGATAGGGTGCGAACTGGTCATCTAAAAAATCTGTAACTAAGTAAATAAACTTCGTTGTTGAAAGGGAGGTGCGAAAGACAGGAATACGCGCTTCGGTAGCCATTTTCAGAAGGTCTTCATCAAAATCATTTGCGTCGGTGATGCAAATGCAAGGAATTTTGTATGGGGTAATGTTTGCAAAGACTTCACATCGTTTTTCGGGGGTGAACTGTTTAAGGAAGCGCGACTCGGTGTTGCCTAAAATTTGAACGCGCCGATAAGTGAAAAGATTGGTAAAGCCTGCAAGCGCAAGTCCAGGTCGATGAATATCACGCTCCACGATTTTTCGATTCATGCTGACCTTATTGAGCCGCTCTAATGACACACCGAGTCGCTCGGTGAGCGCATTGTAGAGTTCAGCAACGGTAATGGCTCTCTTCTTTAGCGGTTCTTTGTTGAAATCCATTGCTCCATGGTGCAGTCCGCAAGTTGACTTTGTCTGATGAACAGCCTGCTACCTTGCACTTCGTAGCACGCTGTTCATCATGACTGAACGATTAGAGATGTCTAATTTTTTCTTTGTGTTTTTGAAGTTGTCGGCAGATGTGCTCGACACACAAATCGATAGCTTGCTGGTAGGTCGGCGCCGCTTGTTTTGAGACGAAGGTGTGGTTATGCACATGCGCCGTGATTTCTGCTCGCTTGTTCGTTACTGCATCGTGCTTTTGGTGGTCAAGAATAATGTGGCAATCGGTAACGCCATTGTAATACTTATCAAGTTCCAATACGGCTTCTCGGGCGTAGCGTTCGATTTCAGGGTGGCTTTTCGCATGGCGGAGGGTAAATTGAACCCGCATTTTGTTTTCATGGGTGTGCCCGTTAAGATGTTGCTTTCCCATAATGGCATTCCTTTCAAGATAAGTTTAGCTGAAATTCGCTTCGCCACTGTGGCGACGCGGGTTTATTGCTCACCATCTTCAAAGCGGATTAGGCTTTCGGATGAGCCTTGTTGTAGGTTTCTTTTAATCGTTCAAAAGTAATATGAGTATAGATTTCAGTTGTTGATAGATGACTATGCCCCAACATTTCGCTCACGCTTCGCAAGTCGGCTCCGCTGTTGAGCAAGTGCGTTGCAAAAGTGTGTCGCAAAATATGAGGACTCTTTTTCTTCTGCTCAGTTACGGTTGAAAGGTATTTTTTGACCAACCGTTGCAGAAGAACTGGATAAACTCGTTTTCCTTTCTCGGTAATGAATACAGGATATATTTTTTGAACGTCGTTTGCTGGTGTCGTCTTCTGATTAGAGTGCTTTTCAGGTATTTCCCTTTGATGTTTCTCTTTTTTCATACGATGTAACGTATCAAAGTTTCGCTGCACTTCAAAGTATTTCTTCAGTGCCGAAATAGCCGATTTTCCAATTGGCACGATGCGTTGCTTTTTGCCTTTTCCGAGCACTTTCACAAAGCCTTGCTCGAGGTCAAGGTCGCTCGTGTTTAGCCCAATTAGCTCTGAAAGGCGTAAGCCTGCAC
The DNA here is from genome assembly GCA_938003965.1 of uncultured Chlorobiales bacterium. GTDB lineage: Bacteria > Bacteroidota > Chlorobiia > Chlorobiales > Thermochlorobacteraceae > JANWWM01. Next base: position 12,093 of record CALKXI010000008.1, on the reverse strand, counting down.
CATAAAAAAGCTCCAGAATGGCTTTATCGCGTGCGCCTTCAAAAGTTGAGTCGTCCAAAGCAGCAAGGGTTTCTTCAAAGAGCCTTTGTGTTTGTGCTTCGCTCAAAAAAGTCGGAAGGCGTTTACTGGTTTTTGGCGTGCTTACGCTCGAGGCAGGCGACGACGCCAACACTTTGAGCGAGACGAGAAACTTGAAGAAGGTTTTAACCGATGCCAGCTTGCGCCCAATCGTGCGCGCCTCGTAGCCTTTTTCCAACAACTCACCTAAAAAGAGCCGAATCGTGAGCGCGTCAATTTGATGAAGCGGAATTTCCGATTCATCTTGCACTTCAAAATGCGCTTTGAGAAACTGCACGAACTGCGCAAGGTCGTTTTGATACGCCGTTACCGTGTGTTCCGAGAGCATGCGCTCGGTTTTCAGCGAGGTCAAAAAGCGTTGCAGATGCGCTACCATGAGATTGCTTTTTAAGTTGTGGATGAATCACGATTGCCTCTTCCACAGAAAATATACTGGCACGCCCAACAGCACGATAAAGAGTCCAGGATAGGTGTAGTTTGGCTTAAAGATGAGCAAGTCAATGCAAATTGCCCCCGCCACAGCGATGTAGAGCAGAGGCAAGACAGGGTAACCAATCGCCTTATACGGACGCTCTGCATGTGGCTTAGTTTTGCGCAAAATGAAAATGCTTGCAATCGTGAGAATGTAGAAGAGCAATACGGCAAAAACGACATAGTCGAGCAAATCACCGTAAGAGCCTGACAGGCACAGCACACTTGCCCACAGACATTGAATGACGAGCGCAAAGGCAGGAACTGATTTTTTGTTGAGCGTGCCTGCTTTCTTGAAGAAAAGCCCATCGTTGCCCATCGCGTAATAGACACGCGCGCCTGCTAAAATCAAGCCGTTGTTACAGCCGAATGTGGAAATCATAATTAACGCCGCCATAACGAAGAGCGCGGTGTCGCCAAAAACAACGTTCATTGCCGCTGTACCAACACGGTCAAGGTCAGCAAATTGGATTCCGCGCGCGAGCGCATCTGCACCATCTGGCGAGCCTTTGAGCGGGAGTACAACAAGATAACTCACATTTGCGAGCAAGTAAATCAGCGTTACCGCGCCAGTGCCAAGCCCAAGCGAGAGCGGAATGTTGCGTTTCGGATTGATGACTTCGCCCGCCGTAAAGGTGATATTGTTCCATGCATCAGACGAAAAGAGCGAGCCGACCATAGCAACCCCAACCGCCGACCATAGCGATAGACCTGAAAGCGTTTCAACCGATATGATTTTTCCATCAGCAACTTTCGTCCACGAACTTTTCCAAAACGATTCGCCAAAGTTGGCGTTGATAGCCGTTTCATTTGCTCCCACGAACAGCCCAAGCAAAATCAAGCCAAAGAGTGCCACGATTTTCGACGTCGTCAAAAGGTCTTGAATGAGTTTGCCTTCTTTGACGCCGCGCACATTGATAGCCGTCAGCACCACAAGTGAGAAAATTGCAAGGAGTTGCGCCGCAGAAATTTTGAACTTGCCAAATGAAACGAGGATGTTTTTTTCGCTCAATGCGGGAATGAAAATGCCTGTAAACTTTGCAAAAGCAACGGCGACGGCGGCTATCGTGCCGGTTTGAATCACGAGAAAAAGCGTCCATCCATAAAGAAATCCGATGAGCGGATTGTAGGCTTCGCGCAGATAAACATACTGACCGCCTGCTTCGGGCATCATGGCGGCAAGTTCACCGTAAGAAAGCGCGGCAATCAGCGTGATAATGCCTGTAATTGCCCAAACCACAAGGAGCATTCCGGGCGAGCCGACGGTGCGCGCAATGTCGGCACTGACGATGAAAATTCCAGAGCCAATCATCGAGCCCATCACAATCATGGTCGAAGAGCGTAAGCCGAGTTCGCGCTTGAAGGTTCGAGTTGGTGCTGCAGTTGAAGTGGCGTCTGTAGATTGCATTCTGAAATGAACTTATCGGTGTGAAATCGTTGATACGAAATTGTTGCTGTCGATAGCGTTGTCAGGAATCTACAAATGTTTATTTTTCGTTCAAACACGCCTACTCAGCTATGCCAACAACTAATGCCCAAAAACCGACGCTTTACTTACTCGACGCAATGGCACTGATTTATCGCGCCTACTTTGCATTTCTGCCACACAAACTTACATCAAAATCCGGCGTGCCAACAGGCGCAACTTACGGGTTCATCAAAACCTTGCAAGGGATTATTGAGCAATACAAACCCGATTATCTTGCCGTTGTTACAGACTCCAAAGAGAAAACATTTCGCCACGACGCCTACGTGCTCTATAAAGCTAATCGCCCCGAACCGCCCGAAGACCTTCTTCAACAAATCGAGACCATCTACAAACTTGTCGAAGCCTACGGCATCACACTGCTCAAACTTCCAGGCTACGAAGCCGACGACATCATCGGCACACTTGCCAAACGCTACGAAGAGACTTGCCAAGTGTTTGTGATTACGCCTGATAAAGACTTCTCGCAACTCGTCAGCGACAGCGTCCAAATCCTCAAACCCTCCAAAGACGACGATGAATTCGAGCAATATGGCAGAACTGAAATTCGCGAACGCTACGGCGTTTATCCCGAACAGTTCATCGATATGCTCACCTTGATGGGCGATACATCGGACAACATTCCAGGCGTTACGGGCGTCGGACCCAAAACCGCCGCGCAACTCATTAACGAATACGGCTCAATCGAGAACCTCTACAACAACATCAGCCGTATCACCAAATACAAAATGAAACAAAACTTGCTCGACGCCAAAGAGCATCTGAAAATCGCCAAGTTCCTTGTTACTATTAAAACCGATGTGCCGCTTGATTTCTCGCTCGAAGACTTCCGCATCAAACCACCCAATCTTCAAGTGCTCGTGCCTACACTCGAAGAATTGCAGATGAAACAGTTTCTCTCCAAGCTCAAGTCGCAACAGACTAAGCCTGTTATCAATCCTGAAACCGACGACGACCTTTCTTTCAACTTCGGCGCAAACATTGGCGAGAGCGTTTCGCTCACTTATCCGCATACGCTTGGCAAGTATCACACCATCACCACAGCCGAAGCCTTTGACGCACTTCTCTCTGACCTGCGCAACGCCGATGAATTTTCACTCGATACCGAAACCACCAGCCTCGATGTTTTCAATGCTGAACTTGTTTGCGTCTCTGTTGCCATGCGTCCGCACGAAGCTTTTTGCGTTTATTGTCTTGACTCATCGCTCTCGCGCGACGCCGTGCTTTTGGCTTTGAAACCCATTCTTGAAAATCCCGCTCAAAAGAAAATCGGACAAAATTTCAAATACGATTACCTCGTCTTGAAGCAATACGGCATTGAGGTCTCGCCGATTGCCTTCGACACGATGCTTGCCAGCTACGTGCTCAATCCCGACGCGGCACATAACATGAGCGACATGGCGGCGCGCTACTTCAACTACCGCTTGATTGAATTTACCGACCTTGTCGGCACAGGGCGTAATCAAATTTCCATCAAAGATGTGCCGATTGAAAAACTTTCCGAATATGCTTGCCAAGACGCTGATGTAACGCTTCAACTCAAACATCGCCTTTCAGAAGAACTTGCCAAGTCGCCTACGCTCGAGCGCGTTTTCACCGACCTTGAAATGCCGCTCTTGCCCGTTTTGGGAAGAATGGAATGGGAAGGCATTAAAATTGATACCGAGATACTCTCTGAAATTTCAAGCGTGCTTGAATCGGAAATTGCCGCCACAGCCAAGCGCATCATCGAAGAAGCAGGAACAGAGTTCAACATTGATTCGCCCAAACAACTCGGCGAAGTCTTGTTTGAGAAAATGGGATTGCCTGCCAAGAAGCGCACCAAAACAGGTTTTTCGACCGATGTGCGCGTGTTAGAAGAACTTTCCGAAGATTATCCGATTGCGTCTAAAATTTTGGAGTATCGCAGTTTGCAGAAATTAAAATCAACCTACGTCGATGCACTGCCAACGATGGTCAATCCGAAGACGGGGCGCGTGCATACTTCGTTTAATCAAAGCGTGGCGGCAACAGGTCGACTTTCCTCGACAAACCCAAACTTGCAGAACATTCCGATTCGCACCGAAGTAGGTCGGCAAATTCGCAAAGCCTTCGTTCCCAGTGAGCCATCGCACAAACTGCTTTCTGCTGACTACTCACAAATCGAACTGCGCATCGCCGCCGAACTTTCAGGCGACGAAACCATGCGGGCGGCGTTTCAAAACGGCGAAGACATTCACCGCGCCACAGCGCGCGTCATTTTCGGCACCGACGATGTTTCCAAAGAGCAACGCCGCAAAGCCAAAGAAGTCAACTTCGGTGTGCTTTACGGCATTCAGCCGTTTGGCTTGGCACAACGATTAGACATTCCACAAAGCGAAGCCAAATCGCTCATCGAGCAATACAAACAAAAGTATCCGAAAATTTTTCAATACACGGAGCGCGTTTTAGAATCGGCACGCACGCTCGGCTATGTTGAAACGCTCACAGGTCGGCGACGCTATTTTCCCGATATTCACAGCAAAAATTTTTCTATTCGCAACGCCGCCGAACGCGCCGCCATCAACACGCCGATTCAAGGCACGGCTGCCGACATGATTAAACGCGCCATGATTCAAATCGACCGCAAACTCAACGAACGGCAACTGCGCTCGCGCATGATTTTGCAAGTCCACGACGAACTGCTTTTCGATATGCTACCCGAAGAAGAACAAGAACTCTCACACATCGTCAAAACGGAAATGATTTCAGGCGCGCGTGCCGTTGGCATTCAGGAAGTGCCTATCGTCGTCGATATCGGCATTGGTGAGAATTGGCTTTTGGCACATTAAGCAAAATCCAACAACAAAACGAACAGACTTTTCACATGAGTTTAATGGTAAGCATTTCAGGGATTCGCGGCATTGTTGGCGAAAGCCTTACGCCGATTGTGCTGACGACCTACACGCAGGCATTTGCCACATGGCTTTTTGAACGGCGGAGCTCGGGCGAGGTGAATTTGCGTGGCAATGTGCCGACCGTTGTTATCGGACGCGACACACGCCCAACAGGCAAGGTCATTTTGGACTATGTTCAAGGCGTGTTGATTCAATCTGGTTGTAATGTCATCAATCTTGGCGTTGCGACGACGCCAACGGTTGAGGTCGCCGTGATTGCCGAACAAGCCGATGGCGGCATCATCATTTCTGCCTCGCACAATCCGCTCGAGTGGAACGCGCTGAAACTGCTCAACAACTTGGGCGAATTTCTCACGCCCTCACAAAGCAAAGCCATTCTGGCGATTGTAGAAACAGAAGAATTTCATTCAGCGAAGTGGAATGAATTTGGAATGGCAGTTCCGCGCGAGGATTACGATGCGTTTCACATCAAGAAGGTGCTTTCACTTCCCGAATTAGATTTGGAAAAAATCCGTCAGCGGCGATACAAAGTGCTGGTCGATGCGGTCAATGGTGCAGGCTCAATCGTGATTCCGAACCTTTGTCGCGCGCTTGGCGTGGCGGAAGTGATTGAAATTTCGTGTAAGCCGACAGGCATTTTTCCGCGCAATCCTGAACCGATTGAAGAAAACTTGGTCGAAACACAAGGGCTGACGGCGCATTACGGCGCGGATATTGGCATTGTTGTCGACCCCGATGTTGACCGTGTTTGTTTTATTTGCGAAGATGGGTCGCTTTTTGGCGAAGAATATACGCTTGTGGCGTGCGCCGATTTTTGGCTCACGAAAAAGAGAGGCGATGTGGTGAGCAATCTCTCGAGCAGTCGTGCGCTGGCTGATGTTGCACAAACCCATGGCGTTGGGTATCACGCCGCGAAAGTCGGTGAAGCCAATGTGATTGAAGTGATGAAATCGGTCAATGCGGTGATTGGTGGCGAAGGCAATGGCGGTGTTATTCTTCCTGATGTGCATTACGGACGCGACGCGCTTGTGGGCATTGCGCTTTTTCTTGCCGCTTTTGCAGAATGGCAATCACAAAATCCAACAGGAAAACTCACCGATTTCAAGAAGACCTTTCCGCCTTATTTCATCGCCAAGCATAAACTCAAACTTGACCCGAGCACAAACCTTGACGAGTTGCTTGCCGAACTTGCCAGTCGCTACTCGCATGAACGGCTCACGACGATTGACGGCGTGAAAATTGATTTCGCTGAAAGTTGGGTGCACTTACGCAAATCCAACACCGAGCCGATTGTGCGCATTTATGCCGAAGCCAAAACCAAAACCGACGCCGAGTCGCTTGCCAAACGCTTCGCTGATGAACTCTTGCAGTGCGCTTGATCTTGCTCACATAACCCATTTCAAGTTTTCAGTTTTGGTCGGGTTTCCAAGTAATGTTGAAGCAGCAGTGCGGCGGCGACTTTATCGAGCCTGCCTTTGCTGTTGCGCTCTTTCTTTCTGACGCCGCTTTCAATAAGCGTTTGCATAGCGGCTTTGGACGAGCCGAACTCACTGACTTTTTCAATCAAGAGAGTTGGGAATTTTGCTTGAAGGCGCGCTTCGAAGTCGGCAACGACTTTTGTCATTCGGTTTGGCGAGCCATCGCCGTTGGTGGGGTTGCCGAGCAGGATTTTCTCGATGCCGTCTTCTTTTTCAATCGTTGCAAGTTTTTTGTAGAGGTCAGGTTCTGAAAATGTGCCGACCGTTTGCGCAAAGAGATGCAGCAAGTCACTTTGCGCCAGTCCGATGCGTTTGGTGCCGTAGTCAATGGCGACAATTCGCTTGTTGTGCGTCATGATGACGTTTTCGTTTTTGTGTCGCCGAGCAGAACCCTTTTGATTTGTTTGCTTGGGCGGAAGTGCATTTTTCGGCGTCTGCCTTCGTACTCAACAACTTCAAGCGTGCGCGGGTCTCGAACAATAGCACGCTCTTTCATGAATTTGACTTCAAAGACGCCAAGTCCGCGAAGCTCGACGCGCAGTTCAGGGTCAGCACTTTTGATGAGATTAGAAAGCGAATCGATTGTGGCATCGACATATTCCGACACTTCGCTCGGCTTTGCATTGAAGCGTTTTGCAACAGCCTTGTAGAGGTCGACGCGTGTGAGGGTCTTGGATATTTTTCGCGTGTTGCTTCGTTTGCTTGGGTTAAGTTGGTCTTCTTGATTTGACATAGCATGTGTTGTGTTTTGTTTCGATGTTTGGTCTCGGAGAAAGAACAGAGGTATACCAATTGGAAAATAAGACGCTCGTCTTTCTCGCTCCGCATTGTCCGTGTTTGAAACTCGCATGATGCTTCATCACTTTCGCTATGACTGTGTCAGATACGCTCGCCAATCAAAGTTGCGGCAGTTGCGTTTGTGATGCGCACTTTCACAAAGTCTCCTGCTTTTTCTTGTCCTGTTTTTGGGAACACGGCTACGCGATTGTTATCGGTTCTGCCCATCCACATTTCTGACGAGCGTTTGCTGTCGCCCTCGATTAAAATTTCGTAGACTTTTCCGATGGATTCTGCATAGCGTTCAGCGGCAATGCGTTTTGTGAGGGTCACGATTTCTTGCAAGCGGCGTTGTTTAGTGGCGTTGTCGACATCGTCTTTGAGTTTTTTTGCGGCAGGTGTGTTCGGGCGTTCCGAGTAAATGAAGGTGAAGGCGTAATCGTATCGAACTTGCTCCAAGAGCGAGAGCGTTTCTCGATGGTCTTCTTCGGTTTCAGTGCAGAAGCCTGCAATGATGTCGGTTGAAAGTGCGCAATCTGGAATTTTGGATTGAATCATCTCGATTTTTTTCAAGTAATCTTCCCTTGTGTGATTGCGATTCATCAATGCCAATATGCGCGTTGAGCCTGATTGAACAGGCAAGTGAATAAACTTGCAGAGATTGGGACGTTCGGCAATCACGCTGACGAGTTCATCGGAGATGTCTTTCGGGTGAGAGGTTGTAAATCGGATTCGCATCTTTTCATCAATCAAACTCGCGCGATACATCAGTTCAGCGAAGTTGACCTTGCCTTGTTCGTCGTTGTAAGAATTGACATTTTGCCCCAAGAGCGTTACCTCTTTGAAGCCTTCATCGGAAAGCATTTTGATTTCGTCGAGAATGGTTTGGAACGGTCGGCTTCGCTCTCGGCCGCGCGTAAAGGGCACAACACAGAACGAGCACATATTGTCGCACCCGCGCATGATTGAAAGAAATGCGCTCACACCTTCACGCCGAACAGGCGTAATATCAGCGTAAGTTTCTTCAAGCGAAAGAAACACATTTGCGGCTTTCTGCCCGGACTCTGCCAGTTCAATCAGTTGCGGAATCGAGCGATAAGCGTCAGGACCTGCGATTAAATCGACGATTTTTTCTTGTTCAAAAAGCGACTGCTTCATGCGCTCCGCCATACAGCCCAAGACGCCGACGACGAGTTTTGGGTTCTTGCGCTTGAGCGCTTTAAGCGATTGCAATCGGGAGTGAATTTTTTGTTCGGCGTTATCGCGAATGGCGCAAGTGTTGAGGAAAATCACATCAGCGTCTGTTTCAGAATCGGTCGTGCTATATCCGTCCTGTTTCAAAATAGCGGCGACGATTTCCGAATCGGCGAAGTTCATCTGACAGCCGTAACTTTCGATATACACCTTTCCCTTTTTTGCTTCACCGCTTCGCTTCGACTTGGCAGCGTAGGTTTCTTCGCCTGTAGTTGCAATTTCCTTTGAGCCTTCAATGATGTCCAGGGTTGGCAATTCTATTGACATATTGACTTACAGATTTGATTTAGCGCGATTTGAGAAAGGCGAAGATACGCCAATCTGTTAGTGTATCAAAAGTTTCTGCATTTTACTTTCAGGGTTGTATCTTGCCGTTTGCCAATTTATTTCATCGTTCCATGCACTACACACTTCTCGGAGATTCTGGCTTACGCGTTTCAGAGATTGCGCTCGGCACCATGGGCTTCGGCACAGAGTGGGGCTGGGGCACCGATTACGAAACCAGTAAAAGAATTTTTGACGTATATGCCAATGCTGGCGGAAATTTCCTCGACACTGCCAACATTTACACCGCGGGCACATCGGAAAAATTTTGCGGCGAATTCGTCGCTTACGACCGTGACCACTTTGTCATTGCGACCAAATACACGCTTCAAGACCACATGCACGATGTGCACTATGCTGGTAACCATCGCAAAAACATGATGCGCTCAGTGCGCGAAAGCCTCAAACAGCTCAAAACGGACTTCATCGACCTTCTCTGGCTTCATGCGTGGGATTTCACCACGCCTGTCGAAGAAGTGATGCGCGGCTTAGATGACCTCGTCTCGCGTGGCATTGTGCACTACATCGGCCTTTCCAATACGCCTGCATGGCTTGTCTCGCAAGCCAATATGCTTGCTGAACTGCGCGGCTGGACGAAGTTTGTTGGATTGCAAATCGAATACTCGCTCATTCAGCGCACACCTGAACGCGACTTACTTCCGATGGCAAAGGCATGGCAGATGACCGTAACGCCTTGGGGCGCACTTGCTGGCAAATACTTGCGTGGCGAAAAAGGACGTCTGCCTGAAAATCGCTCACGCCTGAACGAGTGTAGCCAAGCGATTACCAGAGCAGTCGTTGCCGTGGCTGATGCACTCGGCGTAACACCTGCACAAATTCCACTTCAATGGACGATGCAACGAGACCTTTCCGTTGTGCCGATTGTTGGCGCCACTAAGCCCGAACAACTTTCAGACACACTCAAATCGCTGGACATTTACCTTCCTGACGAACATCTCCAACGCTTGAACGCTGTTAGTGCGATTGAACTTGGATTTCCGCACGATTTTCTCTTGAGCGATGCGGTCAAAAATGCACTCGGACAAACGCAACGCATGATTGTTAAGTAACTTTAATTGTTGGAACTTATATGCCGATTCTTGCTGTCATTCCTGCTCGTTACGCCTCGACGCGCTTTCCTGCAAAGCCGCTCGCCATGATTGAAGGCAAGCCGATGATTCAGCGCGTCTATGAATCTGCATCGCGATGCAAATTTTTCTCAGAAGTGATTGTTGCCACAGACGACGAGCGCATTGCTCACGCCGTTCAAGCTTTTGGTGGCAAGGTTGAACTGACACGTACCGAGCATCAAACCGGCACAGATAGAATTGCCGAAGTCGCCAGCCGACATCCGAACTACAACGTCATAGTCAACATTCAAGGCGACCAGCCTTTCATACCGCTTGAAGCATTAGAAAAACTCGTTGAACCTTACTTGCGTGACGAACTGCCCGAGATGACCACGGTTGCTTGTCCGCTCGACATGCTTTCAGGATACCGAGACGAACACACGGTCAAAGTGATTTGCAATCAAAAACATCGTGCGATGTATTTCTCGCGTGCGCCGATTCCATTTTTCCGAAATGCTGTCCATAATCCGCCTGTTTATCATCATATTGGGCTGTATGCCTTTCGGCGTGATTTTCTGTTTTTTTATGCGATGCTTCCGCCGTCGCCTCTTGAACAAGCTGAATCGCTCGAGCAACTTCGCGCGCTGGAAAATGGCTATACAATTCAAGTTGGGCTTATTTCAACTCCAATTTTTGAAATAAATACGCCTGACGATTTAGCCAAAGTCCACTTGCTCATTAAGACGGGGGCACTGACGCTTTGAGAGGCGCATCCATCGGCTTTGAAAAATTTCTCTACTGACTTATTCTTGCTCATCATTTGCTTCGAAGGTCTAAACACTTTTCAACGATGAACGAAACACTTACGCCACCGAAATCGCTCGCGCTATTGGATTTCGACAACACCGAAATTGCCTTTGCCTCAAAGACGAATCGGCAACTCTCTGAACGCTATTGGCTTTTTCGTGCAATGAACAATCCCACGCTTACCAAACTTGGCATATCGGTTCTGGGTTGGGCAATTCGCTGGAAGTTGCCTGTAAAAGGGCTAATCAAAGCCACAATTTTCAAACAGTTCTGCGGTGGCGAAACCGTCGAGGAATGCTTACCTGTAATGGAAGAACTGGCAAAATCGAACATCAAATCCATCCTTGACTACTCTGTCGAGGGCGAAGAAACCGAAGAAGTTTTTGATAGTGTCGTTGAGAAAGTTCTTTACACGATTGAAAAAAGCAAGCAAACGCCACACATTCCTTTTGCCGTCTTCAAGATGACAGGCATTGCTCGGTTTGGCTTGCTTGAAAAAGTTAGTGCAGCGCAAACACTTTCACCTGATGAAGTTGCAGAGTGGAATAGAGTCAAATCTCGTTTACACAAAATCTGTAAAGCGGCACAACAAGCCCGTCTTCCCGTCATGATTGATGCTGAAGAATCGTGGATTCAAGCCGCCATTGATTCGCTTGCCGACGAAATGATGGAACAATACAACAAATCCATGCCGCTCGTCTACAACACCATTCAACTTTACCGTAAAGACCGATTAGCATTTTTGAAATCCTCATTTTCAAAGGCGGAAAAAGGTGGCTACTACTTGGGCGTCAAACTTGTCCGCGGCGCCTACATGGAAAAGGAGCGCCAACGCGCGCTCGAGCACGGCTATGCCTCTCCCATTCACGAAACGAAGCAAGATACCGACCGCGACTTCAACCTTGCACTTGAGTTTTGCATTTCACATATCAATCGCATCGGCGTTTGTTCAGGCACGCACAACGAAGAGAGCAATCTCACACTTGCAAGGCTTATTCAAGAAAAAAACTTGCCGTTCAACCACCCACATCTTTACTTCTCGCAACTTTACGGCATGGGCGACCACATCAGCTACAACCTCTCCAAACTTGGCTTCAACGTGTCTAAATACTTGCCCTACGGCGAAGTGAAATTCGTGCTTCCCTATCTCTTCCGAAGAGCACAGGAAAATACCGCTGTTGCAGGCTACGCCAGCCGCGAACTTCGATTGCTCATTGCAGAGCGCGCACGACGAAAACGTGCCACCCGTGCTCGTTAGTCTTTCGCCACATCCGCACAACTATTGGTCTGGTAGTTCTTTGCTACAAGCCTTTTGAGGTCGTCGAAAAACGTTGGAAAAGCTTTGACTTTCTCGCTTTCCTCAAATTCATTTTCAGAAAGTACATAACAGCCGTCTGTATCGGTTTCCACAATCGCACGTCCTTTTTTGATTGACCCCTTGGACTTGAATTTCAGGGTTTGGTCTTCATCGG
>CALKXI010000007.1 GCA_938003965.1 uncultured Chlorobiales bacterium | reverse complement strand
TCTGACCGTGCGGCATCGAACACAGGTGCACTGCAACAGGTTGGGCTTATCATCAATGCCACGCCCGCACTGACCGCTCCGATTTTTGTCTCGACGCCACCTACATTTGCGATTCGCGGCACGGTCTTTTCTTACACAGTTATCGCGGCAGGCAATCCTACGCCGACGCTTGCGCTCCTCAACGGTCCACAAGGCATGACGCTCAATGCAACGAATGGTGTGCTCACTTGGAACACGCAGACCGCAACGCCCGGCACCTATCGCATTCTCCTACGTGCTCAGAACTCGCAAGGCACCGCCGAACAAGAGTTTAACCTTCTGTTGCGCGATAGCGACTGGAGTCGCCAAACGCCAGCGCCACAACTTGCAAACTTCCAACTCTATGAAGTGGCTCCCGCAGGCGGGTCAGATACGCTCAACCTTTGGGTGGTCGGTTCACAATCGCTTCAAACTGGTCCAACGCGCGTGATGCGCACAACCGACGGCGGCACGACTTGGATAAACGCCACAGGCAATCTCACCACGCTGGGCAGAGCCTTCACGATTGGCGCGGCAACTGACCAAATCGCCGTTGTCGGCTTTGAAAACGGCGCGGCATTCCGCACCACAGATGGCGGCGCGACTTGGACACCTGTTACTTGGCCTCCGCCCGTCAATTCTTTTATGAACCGCATTTTGTTCGTTAGCCCAACAGTTGGCTACGCACAAGGCGACCACGCGCCTGCACCCAATCTTCAATGGCCTGTCTATAAAACCACTGACGCAGGCGCAACTTGGACGCTTACCAACACGCCCAACGCCTTGCAACAAGGTTCTGATATTGAGTATGGACAAAATTCAGGCATGTTCTTCCTCAACGAAAACGTGGGCTGGTTCACAGGTGTGATTGGAAACAGTCCGCAAACTTCACCCAGCCGCGTTTATCGCACCACCGATGGCGGCAATTCATGGTCATTTGCAACGCTTCCACAAGGCACGGGCTTCAACATCAACATCGCCGCCTTTGATGCTAACAATGTTTTCGTGATGATGCAACAAGCTGCACCGACCGTTCGCCGCTCCACCGACGGCGGTGCAACGTTTGAAAATCCGACGCCCGGTCTTTCAATACCTCCAACAGCGATTGCCGCACGACCCAATACCAACGAACTTTATGTCACCACCACCAACAGCATTCTCAAATCCACTGACGGCGGAAATACTTGGGAGACACAAGCCATTCCTTCCACTATTACAGGGCTAAACTTTCTCATCTTCGCTAACGAGCGAAATGGCTGGGCGTGTGGCGCAAATGGCATGATTGTCAAATACAGCCCCTCAACGATTCCGACTGCCAGCACTGGTCGTTCTCTAGACAAACCAACGTCTTTCAAACTTTCTCAAAACTATCCAAACCCGTTCAACCCGACGACAACCATCACGTATCAACTTGCGTCGTTGAGCGATGTGAAGTTGGAAGTCTTTGATGTGCTCGGCAGAAAGGTTGCAACGCTTGTAAATGCACGCCAAACGGCAGGCACGCATAGCATCAACTTTAACGCGACAAGCCTTGCCAGCGGGGTCTATTTCTATCGCTTGCAAGCGAGCGCGACGAATGGAGCGTCAGGCTCAAACTTTGTTGAGACGAAGAAAATGATGCTCGTGAAGTAACTTGTTGGAGGCTTTGAGAGTGCACTTTCAGGGCGGGCATTTGGCTCGCCCTTTTTTATTTGTCAAAATCGTTTATTTGACAAATCGTTTTATTGAAGTTCAGTAAGTGATTTTGGTATCGACTCCGCTTCGCAGTGCTTTCAACAGTTCTTCAACATTGCGCGAGGAAGCATTACCATTTCTGAAAAATGATTTTTCCATTGCTTTGATGTTCGCCGACGGATTTTCTTGTGCGACTTTGAAGTGAATAATTGCCGATTCAATCGTTAGGCGCAGGGATTCGCGCGGAAATGGCTTGACGAGGTAGCGATACACGCTTCCCTCATTAATCATTCGAATGGCTTGTTTTGCATCTTGTGAACCAGTCATCAATACGGTTACGATGTTCGGGTATTTATCTTTGACGGCTATCAAAAAATCAGCACCATCGATTTCAGGAAGCGATGAATCAGCGACCACCACAGCGATGTTGTATTTGGGAATTAACTCAAAGGCTTCGGCGACACTCGTGGTTATATGCGTTTTATACTTTGGCTTGAAAAAATCTTTGAATTGCTCTAAGTGCTTTGGATTGCTATCGACGAAGAGCAGTTCATATTCGGAAACCTCTTCCTGTTTCGGGGTTTGAAGTGAGGGAATCGCGGAGACAGTCGGCTTCGCAGTAGTCATAGCACGGCGTTGCTCGGCAACCCTGCAAGCAAATCGAACAGTCTCTTTGAGCTTTTCGGCGTTCCATGGTTTGCTGACATATCGAAAAATCTCGCCGACATTGACTGAATCAACAACGGCTTGTAAATCGGCGTAACCTGTCATTAAAATCCGTATAGAGTTTGGCGAAATTTCCTTGGCAACCCGCAGAAAGTCTACGCCGGTCATTTGCGGCATGCGTTGGTCGCTAACGATGACATCTATTGCGTGATGCTTGAGTAGTTCCAATCCCTCGGCACCGCTTTCTGCCAAAAAAACCGTGTAATCATCAAATAAAACACTGAGCGACTGCAGAATCAGTGGTTCGTCATCAACGAGTAGAAGTTTGGACTGGCGTGGCATGGTAGGTTGGTGATTTAGATTAGTGATTTACTCTGACTTTGAGCGGGCTGAACTTTTATTTCAACCCGCTCTTGCGAAACTGTGCTATTGTGCGTTTTATTCGGCAAACGGCGAATCAGCAAATGGTGAACTTTGCTTCGCTTGTGCGATTGGCGTAGTGGCAGACACTGGCAATGTGATGGTAAACTCTGTTCCGTGTCCTACCTGACTTTGCACATCGATTTTCCCGCCGTGTTTTTCAATGATTTTATAGGCAATCGAGAGCCCAAGCCCTGTGCCTTGCCCGACTGGCTTTGTCGTAAAGAACGGGTCAAAAATTTTCTTCAAGTTTTCTGGCGGTATGCCCTTGCCGTTGTCAATGACTTTAACAATCACTTGATTGCCTTGCGCCATGGTTTTGATAGTAACTTTTCCTGTGCGTTCATCGACGGCGTGCACGGCGTTTGTAATCAAGTTCAAAAAGACTTGATTCATTTGTGCAGGGTAGGCTTGCACGAGCGGCACAGGTGAGAATTCTTTAATGAGTTGAATGCCGCCTTTGAACAAGTGTCCTGCGATTTTGAGCGTGGCTTCAATGTTCTCGTTGATGTCGGTTGGTTTGAAGTCTGCTTCGTCCAAGCGTGAGAAGTTTCTGAGGTTGAGCACCAAATCTTGGATTCGGTCAATGCCTTCAACGGCACTGCGGAAGAGGTTGTCGGATTCTTGCCACACGCGATTCTTCACTTTTTGAGTCATGTTATCGATTTGCGACAGAAGCATCGCCACATCGTTTGGACTTCCATACATAATTTGGGAGCGGAGTTTTTCATAGAGGGAAAGGAGTTCTTTCATTTCTTTGTTCTTCACTTCCAGCATTTCAATGTTGTTCTTAACGAATCCGAGCGGTGTGTTCATTTCGTGCGCAAGCCCTGCCACCATTTGACCGAGTGACGACATTTTTTCGGTTTGCATCATCATCACTTCGTTCTGACGCGATTCTTCGCGCAGTTTTGAGAGCTCGGTGATGTCCATCACAAAGGTTACTTTTTTGGGTTTGCCGTCCGTACCGACGATTCGCGCCGCATCGGCAAGAATGGTCAGTAATTTTCCTGACTTATGGACGGTATTCCATTCCCCACGAATTTCTTTGTAGCCTGCAAGGTATTTGTCGTGCAAATCGCGCCAGAAGGCTTCTTTTTCGCGTTGGACAATCATAGTGAATGGTCTGCCAATCATTTCGGCAGGGTCGTAGCCGTAAATTTCCGCATATGCTCTATTGACATACTCAAAGATGTAATCTTGATTAGTGATACAAATTCCGAGCGGCGTTGAGTCAATGATAGTGCGCAAGCGCGCTTCGCTTTGTCGGACGGCTTCATCGACGCCTGCTCCTGATGAAATTGAAGGGGGAGCCGAAGCTGGCGAAACTGGCGCAATCGGCTGTCCGCCTTGTCGCATTTGCAGTTTTTTCAGCCATTCGTCGTAGCCCATTGGTGGCGGTTCGCCGTTTGTTGCTGTTGGCGAAGCAGGTGTTTGTTGCTCACCTCCGGCAGGCAATCGCAGTTGTTGCATGAACTGCTGCGTTGCCGTTGCAAATTCTGATGCAAGTATGCGTGGCGAAAGATTTGGCGGCAGTTGCCCTGTTTGTTGCGCTCTCATGAGCTCTTCAAGCAATTCCATTTGCTCAATCGACCTCAACGCTTTTTTAAGCGACTTTTTGATTTTTTTGTAGTCAATCATAGTTGTTCAACAGGTTTGTAATTGGAGAGCGCGCAACGACATTTGCTCGCCCATAGATTTAGATTGCAAGAACTTTTTCTCTCGGGGGATGCATCATCATTTACGAAAACTAACTCAAATTATGGATAGAGACAAATGATGTGCCAAACTTGTCAGAAGCACTCAAACGGTTTTTCGTATCGCCTTTCATCGGTATTGGTGCAGAATTTTCGCCGATTGTGGAAGAAAATACGCCACGCTCACTCAAGCATTTTGCGCTTACCGTCGTTCTCGATTGTATCGCTCCAAGCGTGCTTTGGCTTCGCGCTTGAAGTAGGCGTCAATGTAGGGATAGCGTTCTTCGGCTTTGAGGCATGCGTAAAGCGAGCCAAGCGCATCACGGTGATTGCGTAAGGCAAAATAACACTCGGACAGTCGGTAGTAAGTCATGGCTAAAAATTCTCCTTCTAATTTCACTTGAAGCAAATACAGCAGGGCGCGGTCGTAATCGCATTCAGGCAGCGCGCCGTAAAGTATTTTCGCAAGAAACGTTTTCAACCCGCCAAGTTTCAAAATCTCAATGTTCATCGTCGCATAGATGAGCGAGGCAACGATGTTGGAAGGGTCTCGCTTCAAGAAGCTATCTAACATTGGCTTGTAAAAGTTCAGCGTCTTTACGGCGGAGTCATTCGGCAAAAAGCGCGTCAGTTCAAGGTGATGCGCCGCCACCAGCAGTGTGTCGTTGTTTTGGCGAGCTATCTCCAATCCCTTTGACAGCGTGGCTTGTCGGAACTCGGTGCTATCGGGATATTTGAACGAATAAAAAAAATACTG
>CALKXI010000006.1 GCA_938003965.1 uncultured Chlorobiales bacterium | reverse complement strand
GGTAGAAACGGGATTGCCATCGCTATTGTCGCTCACACGCACACGCGCAGTTGAGGTCGGAATTGCGGGCACATTCCAAGCAAATGAGCCAAGCGAGCCAAGAATGTTATCGGCGACAAGTTGCCATGCGCTATCGGCGGCGGGTTGAAATTCAACTTTCACGGTCGGAATGTTGCTGGCTGTCCAAGTGATGTTGTGAGGCGTGCCAAAGTTGAGAATCGCATTTGTTGCAGGGGAAGTAACCGTGAGCACTTGCGCGTTGCTGGTAGGAACGGTGTAGGTAACCGAGAGTTTGGCAATGCGCGAGGTTTGTTGTGCAATAAGCGTGGCACGGTCGACAAAAAGGAATCCCGAATTTGCGCCTGAAAGGGCTGATTGTCGGAAGTTATTGCCACGATTGAACGAAAGGTAACTTTGTCCGCCGCCATAAACGCCGAAAACCATCACATTGGGGTCATCTTTGGCGATATCGACGCCCCAAGCCGAGCCTACAGTGGAAATCGTCGTCCAAGTTTTGCCGTAATCAGTCGAGCGTTGAACGCCGCCACTGGACCATTGCGTAACGAAGCCTAAGGCAGGGTTGAGGAGGCTATTGGCAAGCATCGGCATTTCGCTGCCGGTGCCTGTATAGACGTTCGTCCAAGTCAGACCTTCATCGGTCGACCGCCAAAGCCGCGATTGACCGCTGCCAGTAATGCCGTCGGCGCACCAAAAAATGTTGGAACTATCGCCGCGCACAATTTGCACATCGCATGGGCTTCGGAACTGTGTAACGGAAACCGTATCCCAAGTCGAGCCGAAGTTGCGCGAGCGATAGAATCGCGCATTTGCGTTTTGCGGACTGCCTTGTGCTTCGGGCGCGTAATAAACAACATCAGGATTATCGGGACTCATTTCAAGCGGCATGCCGTAGTTGGTATAGGTTGCGGTGATGGTCGTGGTCCAAGTTTGTCCCGCATCTGTGGTTTTCACGACGCGATTGCGTGCGACGGCGGCAATCCACGTGTTGCTGTCGGAGTGCGAGACATAAAACGAGTGAATGCTCGTTGCGTTGGGAATGGTCGCGATTTGCGTCCAAGTTTCGCCTAAATCATCACTGCGAATCACCGTGCCGCCGCCAGCGGCATAAATCACGCGCTTATTAAATGGCGAAAGCACGAGCGTATTGCCAATGTAAGAACCTGTGCGCGTTTGAACCCAAGTGGCGTTGATGGTCGTGTTCGTAGGCAACTGCCAAGTTAAGCCGCCGTCGGTGGTGCGAAGCACGACATTGTTCTTGTCGCTGACCGCCCAACCTTTTTGATGATTGTAAATGTAGATGTGTGAAAGCGGCGCGTAAAGTTCATGTTCGCCCCAAATGTAAGATGCGTCTCGGTCGGTCGTGCGACGAATAAATCCACCGCCGCCGATAAAGAAAACCGTATCAGGACTTTGAATAAAAACGCCTGTAACATTTGAGCGCGAATCCGTTTTGAAATTGAGAGCCGTCCAAGTGTTGCCGCCGTCCGTGCTTTTGAACGCCAAGCCGTCTTCACCTGCGATATAAACAAGGTTGCCTTTTGCGCTCACAGAGAAAATTTCTTTGTTGCTCCAAGCAGGGTTGTTGATTTCCGTCCAAGTGTCGCCGCCGTCGGTGGTGCGTTGGACTTTACCATTTTTTCCAACGATGAATCCGACTTGACTGTCGCGAAAACTCACGGCGTTGAAGTTTTCAACGAAGGCGGGCGTTTTGGAATCCCACGTGGCACCGCCATCGGTGGTTTTGAGAATTGTGCCGTTTGAGCCAACAAGAAAGCCGACTTGATTGTCTAAAAATTGAAGAGACGTAAAGCGTGTGGTTGCGCTTGCAAGTGAGAAGGTTTCCCAAGTGTCGCCGAAGTTGGTTGAGCGATAGGCTTTGCCGCTATCGCCAGCAACCCAGACCGTTGCGCCAAGCGATTGCACCGCGCGAAGCGTGTTTGAGCCGAGAATAAACTGTGCCCACGTTGCACCGCCATCAACAGAACGAAAAACCCTTCCGCTATTGCCGACTGCCCAAACCGTGTTTCCATCAGGAGAATGAACATCGTAAAATCCTTGTGATTGTGCGAAAAGAACTTGCGAGGTGAAGAGAAACAGCGTCAGAACAGAAAGGCGTAAGAAAGTGGTCATCGTTTTTGTTGGTTTGTGATTAGCATTGAAAATTTAATACAGCAGGCGGGCAATGACTTCAATTTCGCCAAGTCCGAAATGCGAAATCGAATCGGATTCCAGCCTCACCGTCAGTTCGTTAATTGGAATATCGCCAACTTCAAGCCGAAGAAGTCGCTCACCGTCAAAAGTAACTTCTTTGACTTTTTTGGAATCGGAAAATAACGCAATTCGTCCTTTGTTCATAGCAAGGCGCGGGAGAATTACACTTTTTTTCGAAATCGGATAAACAACAACTTCGCGCGCAACAATCGGAATATCCCATTTGAGGTTCAGCCATGCGTCTTTGCTTGGTGCGGAAACCCACATTGAAGTATCGCAACCAAGTTCAACCTGCCTATCAATCGCGCGCGCCGCATGGTAGCGAATGCCGCTTTCTTCCCAAACTGAACTTGCCGAAGCGTGCGCTGAGGTCGCCGCGTTAAACCATTGCGAAAGCGCATTGTTCATCGGCACTTCAATCAACGAGTGCCCGGTGTGGCAACCGACGCACTTTGTGCCTGCGCCTTTGCGCTCCGAGTTCAAGCCTGAAACGTGAGCAATTTTTCCGCTTGATGTGGTGAGCAAATTGCCACGCGAATCGACAAGTTGCTCAAAAAGTGGCACTTCGGCAGGAGCAGTTGGCTCACGGATTCCGCCGTCTTCATCAACAGGCAGTTCATTGAAGAGCAGAGCGACGTCTTTTCCGTCAGCGTTTTTGCGTTGAATGTTCATGAAGAATCGAACCTTCGCACCTTGAACAATTTTCGGCGCGTCGGGTATCGGTTCATCGACTTTGCCGTTCATAAAAATGTTGAAGCAATCAAATCGGAAGGCATGCAGGTCGGCGTAATCGGTTGGCTCGTCTAATGGCGGTTGGTCGTTAGCGAGGTCTAATTGGTCTTTGAAGAGTGTAGGCACAGGGCGTGGCACAAGCGCGACGGCGCAGAGTTCGTCCGTTTTCGGCAGGTCTAAAACTTTGCGGTGAAACGAGCCAAGCGAATCGGTGAGGTAAAGTCCAAATGTGCCGCCTTTGCGTTGCGAGTAAATAATCTTGTTAGGCGAAACTTCGACCGCATCAACCGAAACGGCGTCCATAGGCGAGAGAAGCATCGGAACGCTTGCGCCTTTTTTGAAGCGACGAATCACGACCGAGTCGGAGCGGTTAAGCAT
>CALKXI010000005.1 GCA_938003965.1 uncultured Chlorobiales bacterium | reverse complement strand
GGCGCAACATTCTTTTGGGACGCACCAAGCGACGGCGTTCACTTCATTACCCTGACGGCTGACGACGGACAAAGTGTTGCCAATAGCAAAACTCGCGAGACCGTTAAAGTCCTCATCAATCGTCCGCCTGTCGCTGTCGTGAATTCGCTTGTTGAAGCCTGCACGGGACAAACGATTCTCTTCAATGGCTCGCGCTGTTATGACCCCGACGGCGACCCGCTCAAATTCTTCTGGGATTTCGGCGACGGTAAAACCTCAACCGAAACCGACCCTGCGCATACCTACACGAAGCCCGGTCAATACAGCGTTGTACTCAAACTCGATGACGGCTTTGCCAAAGAGCCGACGCTTGCCATTATTCCCGTTTTCATTGGCGGCTCTCCGCTTGCGATTCCCTCTTTCACCGATACCACCGTTTGCGTTCAAGCCTTGATTACCTTTGACGCAAGCCGTAGCGTCAATCCCGTCGGTGCGATTGGCTCTTATGCGTGGGACTTTGGCGACGGCGAAACCGCATTAGGACAAACCGTTCAACACAGTTACTCAAAGCCGGGCATCTACAGCGTTGCCTTGACGGTTGTCGGAACTGAGGGCGTCGCAAAGCGCGGAAAGTGTAGCCATGTGAGCCAATCAACTGCACTCGTGCGCGTGGTTTCTGGACCTGTTGCCGAATTCACTTATCAAGGTTGGGTTGCCGCTGGCGATACAGTTTTGTTTGATGCTTCCGTTTCAAGCGCGAGCGATAACATCATTTCTTACACTTGGCAAATCGGAGGCGATACCTTAAAGCGCGGCGATAGCCTTTCCATTTCACGAAGCGGCGTAAGAACCGCACACATTTTCCGCAAGCCCGGCGTTTACCCCGTTACGCTTTCCATTACGACCGATTCAAAAACGGCATGCAACTCTGCTAGCATGACCCATTTTGTTCGTGTCAATGCGCCGCCGGTGCTTGTTGCATCTGTTCCGAAAGCCGTTGCTGTTGGCGAGCGATTCTTGCTTGACGCCTCTCAATCCACCGACCCCGACGGAATTGTTGTCAAATATGAATGGCAAGCCGATGGAAAATTGATTGGCACAACGCCGAAAGTCGCTCATGTCTTTGACACGCATGGCAATCACCGCATTGATGTTGCCATCACCGACGACTCCCCAACGCGCACCAATTCTGCAACAGAAGCCTTTAATGTTTTTGCTAATGCCGCGCCAAAACCTGAAATTGTGTTTCCGTCTCCGATTTATGAAAACGAACTGATTAAACTTGTGCCAACCCCCTACCAAGACGCCGATGGCGATACGCTTCGCTTTACGTGGCTGATTAACCAAAACCTTCACACCGCAGATTCAGTGAGATTTCTTGCGGGACGAAACGTGATTCAACTCAATGCCGATGACCGACGCAATCTTCTCAACTCTCGCGATTCGGTCATCAAGGAAATTCAAGTTGTGCCGCCACCGTCTTTTCCTTCTTCGCTTCCGAAGCACATCATTCAAGGCACTTTGATTGAGATGCAAAAAGTCTTTGAAACCAACGCCATTGGGTTTGTTTCCGCAAATACGATTACCCCAACTTTTCAAGCCACCACGCTCGGCAAAAACGAGTTGAAATTAGGTTGGAAACCACGCGAGGCGATTTTGAAAACCGAAACTTACGACCTCACCGTTTGGGAAAGTTTGAAGTTTGTCGAACAGCCAACGCCCATCACGCTTGTTTGGAATCCTGCAAATCCAACAATAATTCTCACTGCGCCAAAAGTTAATCGTCCTGACTCCAACAAGGTCATTTACAAGTGGACAAAAGGCAAGGCATTACTTGGGTTCGGCAGAAGCCTTGAAGTGCCACTACGCAAAGGCGAAAACGTTTTTACCGTCGAAGCCAGCGAGGAAGGCGTTGAAGGCTCAACTCCAACAAGCACAACGATTACGGTTATCACGCAATAGTTATGACTCAAACAACCCGCATTACGATTGGCATTATCCTCGTTTCTGCCCTCACGTTTATTCCGTTTCTTGGCTTTACGCGGCTCTTTGATTGGGACGAAGTCAACTTTGCCGAATCGGCGCGCGAGATGATGGTAACAGGTAACTACAGCCGTGTGCAAGTCAACTTTCAGCCCTTCTGGGAAAAGCCACCGCTCTTTTTTTGGATGCAAGCAACTTTTATGCACCTTTTCGGTATCAACGAATTTGCGGCACGCTTCCCAAATGCGATTTGCGGCATTCTCACGCTTCTGCTGCTCTTCCGAATTGGCAGAGAAATTCACGACGAACAGTTCGGTCTTGTTTGGGCGACGGCGTATTTCGGCTCATTTCTTCCACACTTTTATTTCAAAAGCGGCATCATCGATCCTTGGTTCAACCTGTTTATTTTTCTCGGCATTTATTACATCTTCCGCGCAACTTCGCTTGCCATAGACGCTGATAAACACAAGCGGTTTCGGCTCTTCGCACTATCGGGCTTGTTCATCGGACTTGGCATTTTAACCAAAGGACCCGTTGCGTTTCTCATTTGCTCGCTTGTGGCGATTGTCTTTGGGGTGATTGCTCTCGTGAAGACGAAAAAACTTATCGTAACCGTCTCGGAGGGCGCGATTTATGTCGTCGTTGCTTTCTTGGTCTCAACGCTTTGGTATGGCTACGAGGTGATTCAAAATGGATTCTGGTTTGTGCGGGAGTTTCTCGTTTATCAAGCCGGGATTTACACGCAGAACATTGCAGGACACGAACAGCCGTTTTATTATCACTTCTTCGTTTTGTTGCTTGGCGTTTT
>CALKXI010000004.1 GCA_938003965.1 uncultured Chlorobiales bacterium | reverse complement strand
ACGCGCCATCACCAAGCGGCGGATAAAGTCGGCGAAGGCTTGCGCATTGTGAGCCACTCTAACGACGGCATTATTGAGGCGATGGAATCAATAGACGACCGACCGATTTTTCTCGTGCAGTGGCACCCTGAACGCATGTGGCTGGAAAAGCGCGACAATGCCTTTTCAGAAACCTTGTTAAAAAACTTTTTAGCCTTCGTTGCACAGCGCAAGCACGCTACAACAAGCGCAAGCGCGTAAGCATCGCGTCGTATTCTTGGAGCACTAACCGTTCATCAAATTCGCGAATTACTTTCTCGCGTGATTTCTTGCCCATCTCTTGCCGCTCGGTTTCTGAAAGGTTGAGCATTTGTTCCATCTTCTCGGCTAAGTGAGCACTGTTGTTAGGTTTTGCTAAAAAGCCTGTTACGCCGTCCTCGACCACATCACGACAGCCGACATTATCGGTTGTGATAATTGGCTTTGCCATGCTTGCCGCTTCCAAGAGCGCGCGCGGCACGCCTTCGCGATAAAACGACGGAAGCAAAATGCAATCGGCATTGGCAAGAAAGGGAACGACATTGCTCGTGGTGCCAAGATAGGTTACGATGCCTTCTTGTTGCCACTTATCTATTTGCGCTTTGGTTACGCCCGTCTTTTCGTCATCGCTTAAAAAGCCCAAGAGTTGAAATTCAGCATGCGGATACTTTGGCTTTAAGTTTCTTGCCGCTTCAACGAAGACGCCGACGCCTTTTTCCCACAAGAGCCGCGCACTCAAAAGAAACACGAACTTGTTGCTTGACGACGATTTCGGAATCGGTGCAAATTTTTCTGTATTGACGCCTTCGCCCGGCAGTTGCAATGTTTTTTCCTTCGGCACAATGTTGGCGTTCAGAAGCAACTCACGGTCATCTTGATTGACGAACCAAACTTCTTTGGCAAACGAGAACGCCGTTTTCATCAGGCGCGTGGCAATTCGATAGAGCCAATTGCGTTTGCTGAACGCATAGCCCAACCCGCTCACCACCGCCATTGAAGGAATGTGCGCCATTCTTGCCGCAAGCGAGCCATACACATTCGGCTTGATGGTGTAGTGAATGATAAAATCAGGCTTGTGCGCTCGGTAAATGCGATACAAGCGAAACATCAACGCTAAATCGGCAAGTGGATTTGTGCCACGCCTATCCATCTCTACGGAAACCGTCTTGCAATTTTCTTTCTCGAGAAGCGTCATGAAGTCATCGTGCGGCGCAATCGCTAAGACATCAAATCCTTTGGCTTGCAAGAAGTGAATGACACCCAAACGCAAGTTGTAGAGATACCAAGCCGTGTTAGAAACCATTGCGATTGTTTTGCGCGACTGTGTTAATGCCATTTGCGTTAAAGTTTTTCAAAGACGTTGAGCGTTGCTTTTGCCGCTTCGTGCCACGAGAAGCGTTTGGCGCGTTCTAATCCTTTTTGCACGAGGCTTTCTCGCAGTGGCGCATTGTTCCAGAGTTCATCAATCGCTTGCATGAGGTCTTCGGTTGTTTCAAAAGCGCGTCCAGAGCCAGCGGAAACTTCAGGCAGTGCGCCACGATTGGCGTAAATCGTCGGCACGCCGCTTGCCATGGCTTCAACGAGCGGAATGCCGAACCCTTCGTAAAGGCTTGGAAATACAAAGACCTTCGCGGATTGATAGAGCGCGGGCAAATCGTCATTACCCACGAATCCAACAAATTTCACAAGGCAGTGCAAGTCGTAATCATTCATCAGTTGTTGCAGTCGGTCGGAGTCGTCGCCTTTGTTGCCTGCAATCACCAGCGGGAAGTTTTTGCCTTGCGCTTTTAATTTGAAAATCGCTTCCAAGAGTTGCCCATAGTTTTTGTTACGATGCTGTGTGCTGACCGAAAGCAAAAATTCATTGAACGGAATTTGCAATTTGCTTCGCACTGCCTTGCGCTGTTCCTCACTCACTTGTGTGTGAAAGGCTTCATCAATGCCGTTATAGACAACGCTGATTTTTTCTTCGGGAAGATGATACTCGGCAATCGTGTCGGCTTTGGTGAGTTCAGAAATCGCAATGATGTGATGCGCTTGAACGGTAGATTGGTCAATAAAGACGCGCCGATAGAGCCGCCTATCCCAACGAATGGCATCAGGCACAACACGGTGATAAAGGTCGTGCATCGTGATAACCGTTTTGCCTTTGTAAAAAATCGGCTTAATGAAGAACGGACAAAAAAGCAAGTCCGGCTTCAGGCGATTGAGTTCCGAGACGAGCGCGGTTTGTTCCCACGCGATTCGGTGCAGGCTACTTTGAAGCACAACCTTGCGCAAGGTGATGTTCGGCGCAAGAAACTCATCAGCAAATCGATAATGCGCGCCAACAAAAATCGTGAAGCGATGTGGGGATTGCAGTTGCGCAATAGCAGAAAGCAAGTGATGCGTATAGAATCCTGTTCCGCTGTTTTGATTTTTAAGCAAGAGCGCGTCGACGGCAATGTGCATGGTCAAATTGAGTTGGGAGACGAGTTAAGGGTGAATTGCATTCTTGTTCGTCGCGCGAGCAAGCCGAGTGCGATAGCACCCCAAACCGCCGTCAGTGCAAAGTTTGGCAATCCGCCCGTCAAGCCTTGATTGACAAGCAAGAAGGTCGGAAAGAAAAACAAGAAATACCAAAAGTAAAATTTGCTGTTCTGCATCAATCGCGTTTCCCGAAAGAGTTCGTTCAAGGTGCGAATAAAAATGCCGAAGATGAAGAGCGTCAGAAATGTGCCAAGCGCGCCGAAGTGCATGTAGCCTTCGCCGAAAATGGACATTTCAAAACTGAAAATGGCGAGCAGTTTCGGATAAAACATTTCCATGAAGTAGTAGGTTGTTTGATACGGCTTTTCGAACGGGAGCAGTTGTCGCGGAATGTAGGCGATAAGGTCGCCGAGCGTGCCTTTGCCGTAAAGCAAATCGTTTTCGGAATAGATGGTTGAAAATCCTTCGACGATTTCGCCGAAGCGATGAAGCGCATCTAAGCGTTTAAGCACCGTTCCGAAGGCGATTTCATACCAAGAGAGGTCGAGTTGCTGACGAATGCGCTCTAAGGCGGCACGCTCTGACGCAGAAAGCGCAAGCACATCGCGAACCTCGCCAAGCAATGCGACAATTCCGCCCAACAAGAGTCCTAACAGAACAATCGTTAAGACAGGCACTTTTCGGTAGCGATGATACCACATCACAATGCC
This sequence comes from uncultured Chlorobiales bacterium, assembly GCA_938003965.1. Classification (GTDB taxonomy): domain Bacteria; phylum Bacteroidota; class Chlorobiia; order Chlorobiales; family Thermochlorobacteraceae; genus JANWWM01. The sequence goes on along the minus strand of CALKXI010000004.1, from coordinate 17,929 downwards.
AAGAAAGCCCGTCAAGACGAAGTTTCCGCGAATTCCGAAACTAATCCAAATCGCTGATTCAATCACGAAGAAGAGAATCCAAAATCGCCACTGCGATTGTTCAAATTGGTGCTTGGCGTTGGCGAGGAAAGCGAAGAAAAGCGTTTTGGGAATCATCAAGGCGAAAGTCATGAAGGTGGCGATGGCGGTGGTTGCGCCAAGCGAGAAGGCTTTACGACGAAATTCGCTCATGTCGAGCGCGGCTTGAATCGGCGTTGCGTAGCCTGCGGTCCAAACCGCCAGCACATAAAGCACAACGCCTACGGCTAAGTAGCCTTTTGAGAGTTGCACAATCGCAGTCGAGTTGAAACTAAATTGTTGCTCGAAATTGAGCGCAATCGAGTTGGCAACAGCGCGTCCAAGATTCAAGAAAAATCCTATCCAAAAGCAAACAATCCCTGCAAGGAAGAGCCAAATCGTGCGCGTGAGAATCTCTTTCGGAAGCGGATGCTCGAGCGTCTTCATTTCAAAAATGGCGGGCAACAGCGAGAGCACATCGTAAATCGTGAACATCAAAAGCACCGCACCCAGCGGTTTGATTAAGATGCTGAGCGTTTCTTTGTCGTTGCGAAATTGCTCTGTGTAATTGAGCCACCACAATCCAAGTGCCGTTAGCAAATAGACACACGAAAGCAAAGAAAGATTTTCAACCTCGAACAAGAGTCCTAACAAAAACAGCACCACAAAGATTGCGAGATAGATTTGAGCAATGCGTTTCATGGTCAGATGTTTAATTGCGCCCCGATGAACCAACGAATGCCTGAAAAACTTTCGCGTTGATTGCGCGAGAAGACGAGAAAGTTTCGTGCGTCTTGATAACTTATCCAGCCGTTCAAAAACAAATTGCGTATGACTTCAAAACTCACAGCGGCACGATATTCCTCGCGCACGCCCAGCGCACCACTCAAAAATTTGACGAACTCTGAATCAAGTTCAGGACGACGGCTCAAGAGCACATCTCCTCCCACATTCGTGAGCGAATCAGGATTTGCGCCATGACGAAAGCGCGTATAACTCACCGACGCAATGAGTTGTTTGGTGAAGCGGTATCGCGCCTCGATAAGTAAGTTGTCGGAATTTGGCGGCGCAAAGTAGCCCAGCGGTGTGCCGTAGTGCAAGTAGGCAGTGGCGTTATCTTGTGGTCGTGTGGCACTGCGCGTGTAAGTGTAGGGGTCGACGCGCCCATACTCAATGCGAAAATCAATGTTCTGAATCTCAAACGGGTCGACGATATAAAGCCCAGAGAGATAGGCGAATTTATTGCCCCAAAAATTTTTACCGATTTTGCTCGTGGTTAAATCATCGATAAAAATTTGACCGTAAAGCGAAAGGCTTGGCACAACGCGCCAGTTGAAATCGGCACCGATGGCGGCGTTGTCGGGACTGCCATAGTAGTGCTCCATCGAGCGATAAAACATAATCGGATTCAAGTAGCCAATATCGAAGCCTCTGCCTGCGGTGATGATGCTTTCATACAAGCCAAGATTGATGTTGGGGTGAAATTGAATATCCAATCGATGCGCGGCGAAATACTTTTTGTTCTGCGGAATGCTGAGGTTGGTTTGCAGTTCATAATCAATGAGTTCGGCAAAAATGCTCGTGTATTTGAGTTTCCAAATTTTGAGCCGAAGCAAGAGTTGATTGTATGATGTGGCGTAATCGGAAAGCACCAGACTGCCCGTTGCGCCTGCGCCCCATTGGTTTGAGAATTTTCCGTAGGCGATTTCAAAGTAGTTTGTTGAGACTTTGAGGTATGCGACGGCTTCATCGTGATAAGCAAATCCAAACTGACGGCTCAGCGCAAAGCCGTAGCGCGGAAGCGCGAAGACTTCGCTCGGAAAAGCACTGTTGGTGCGCAAGGCATTGTCGCGAATGTTGATGTAATAATCCACCCGCTCGCCGATTCTGCCCCAAACCATTGCCCCGTTGGTGAGGCGGTCTTCGCGTTGGAAGTCGGACGAATCCAACCTGCCGCGCTGAAATGTGCTTCCTGCGACGAAGTCAAAATTCGCGGTAAACTCGTCGGTGTCCACCGCAAGAAGATTGCGACCATTTTCAAAGGTGAAACTTGGCACAAGCGATTGGACGGGCGAAAGCACGCGCTCGATTTCCGTTTTGTAAAAGGCATCAGGCGTTGGAATATCTTTGATGTTCAATCGCCGTAGTTCATCGCTGAACTCGCGCAAACAGAAATTCACCTGCTCACGCTCAACAGGATTCAAGCGATTTCGATTTTCGGCAAGTTCGGCAACATACTTTGCCAGTTCCACACGCGCCACAGGACGCGCATCAAGATAAACTTGCTTCAAATTGCCTTTGATGTATTGGCGTTGAAGAAAGTCGTAAATCCAGTGATTGAGTTCAAGATAGACGCCGCCTTGCGAAACTTGCGTCAGCGATTGCGCTTGCACAGCCGACGAAAGGCATAACAAGCCGACACAAAAGATGAGATAGATGCGAAGCAATTGAGAAATTAAGTTTTGTTGTAAGTTTGAAAAATAAGTGAGTTTTCTGACCTGAAAAACGTGCCGCAAATTCCATTCATTCACCTTGCGCCGAAAGATGCACATCGCACAGGCATAGCCTCTTACGCCGATACGCTTCATGCCGCGCTTTCAAAATATGCTCGTTCGTTGGCGTTGACGCGCGTTGATGCTGACGAATTTATCCGTCATCTTCCTTCGTTTCCATCGCATGCGATTGTTTGGGCGGAACTTGGCGTCAATGAAGGCGAGACCTTTCGCGCCTTGCGTCTTCAAAAGCAACTGCGCCCTGATTTGAGGCGATTCATCACCATTCACGATGCGCCGCGATTTGTGCATTCGCCCTTTGCGTGGCTCGAGCATTTTGGCACATCATTTTGGCGGCGTGCGTTTCGGCGTGCGTTCAACCTCACTTTTGAGCCGCTCATTTTGCAGCAAGCATTGAAAGACGATGATGAATTTTTATGCCTCACCTCCGTTGGGCGCGACCAACTCAACGCGCGGCTTCAGCGATTGCTTCGCCGCCGCACAACGGTGCATTTCCTTCCGCATGTGCTCTACCTTGATGACCCGCTTCCTGAACGCGCCTCTGCGCCTCACACGCCTCTACGACTTGGCTTCTTTGGATTCATCACGCCGAATAAAGGTCTGCACTTGCTCATCGAAGCCGCCATTTCGCTGAATGAAAAACAACAAGACGAACACATTCCGAATATCCACATTCGTGGGCGCGCAACCGAGCCGTATCTGAATTACCTCAACACGCAACAGCAAAAAGTCCAACAATCTAAACTCACCGACAAAATTTGCTTTGGCGATTTTCTGCCCGAAGAAGATTTGCCAACCTTTTTGAACGAGATGGATTTTTTAGCCTTGCCTTACGACGCGCCGCCCGTTATTGCGGCAAGTGGCGTTTTGCAGTGGGCGCGAACTTATGGCGTGCCCGTTGTGGCTTCGGCAACGCCCGCTTTCTCTTCGCTCATTACGCACATGCGCGACGGCGTTTTAATTCCCTCAAAAGAATTTCCGACTTGGGAAGATTTCTTCGTGGCACTCTCTACGCAACAAATTACGCCCAACCTCTTCGCCGATGGCATTAAAGCGCGTCAAGCCGAAGCCTCGTGGAAGCGCATTGCCGAGCAAGTGCTTCAACTTGTTTCAAGCGTTCAGTAGCCCTTTGACCATTGCAACGGCTCTTTTCCAATTTCCTCTCGCGATTTGTCCCACAACGGAAATGAACAGTCGTGCATAAACGCGCGGCAACTGTTTTGGAAAAAACTTTCGCATAAACATCACACGACTTCGCGTCATGTAATAGACCGACGTGGGCGTATAGGTTTTAGGCTGATTGCCGACGCTTCGCCCTTCTTTGTGATAGACGATGCTTTCGGGCGCGTAGCCAAGTTCGAACTTGCCTTTGGCGCGTTCTGCCCAGTCAATTTCTTCGTAGTAAAGAAAATATCGCTCTTCCATCAATCCGATTTCTTCCAAAAACTTGCGCGAGATGAGCATTGATGCGCCCATCACGTAATCCAACTGTTTCAAAACTTCTGCTTGTGAAATTGGTTGTTGGAATTTTTGAAATGCGCCGATGTGCTGCGGTTCGCCCGTGCGCCGATTGATTCTGCCACCGCATAGCGTTTGAACGGTGTCGGGTGCGTGGTAATAGAGGAGCGTCGAGCCGCACATGCCAATTTTCGGATTGGCTTCAACTTCGGCAATGAGTTTGGTGAGAGCGTCAGGCTTGACGGTCGTGTCGGTGTTCAAGAGCCAGATATATTCAAAGGCTTGGGTGCGAGCGAAGCGCAGTCCGACATTGTTTCCGCCTGCAAAGCCTAAGTTCTCGCCGTTTTCAATGATGATAAGTTTTTCGTGGACGGTGTTGGTCGTGTGTTCAGCGTCGTGGCGCAAGAGCGTGCGATATGAAACCGCATGCTGCTGCGCCCACGCCACAAAGTGTTGAAGCGAATTATCCGAAGAGCCGTTGTCGCAAAGAATGATTTGGACATTTGGATAGTCAAGTGAGCGAAGGCTCTCTAAGCACTCGAGCGTATCGCGCCAGCCGTTCCAGTTGAGCAGTAAGACGGCGGCACGAAGCGGATTGGCTTGACTCACAATGTTTTGATGCACATCAGGTGATAAGCTAACGATGGGCGATTTCGGACGAAGGGTTGCGTCAAGACGGAAACGCGATGCCAGAAGAGTTTCGGCTTCCACCTCACTTCACCAAATTCACCGCGCAGTGGTTTGAAGCCCATCATGCCGACAACCTTGAAGCCGAGCGACTCCATTTCCTCAACCGTCCAGCCTGAGCGATGCAGTTGATAGACGTTGTTATCAAACTCGCCTTGTGGTTGAAATCCATTTGGCGTGAAGACAATCACTTTTTTGCGTGCGATTTTTTCCATCTTCTCTATCAACTTCAACCCGTCTTCTTTCTCGAAGTGCTCGACCACATCTGACGCCAGCACCACGTCGAAGGACTTCGGCTCAAAGATGGTATCAATTTCGAGCAGATTTGCCTGTTTGTAATCGTGATGAATTTGATTGGCACGGCTTTTCTCAATCGAGGGCAAAAAGCCATCTACGCCAACGGCATATTTAATTTTCTTTGAGAAGGTTCGAATGGGCGAATTTGCACCGCAACCGACATCGAGCAGCGAGTCGCCTGCACTTAAGACTTCTTGTTCGAGCCGAAGGAAGTATTCGATAGAAAGATTATGTAATGCTTCAAGCATGCTATTTCAGTATTGAATCAGGTTGCTTACGAAGTGAGAAAAATAAAAATCCTGCGGCACTTGTAATGCCAATTAGTTCAAACACAACCCACGCGGTTGCGGGCGCGAAAGTGCCCCAACTTGAAAGCAATAGCAAGTTAAGCGCGACGATTGCCAGCAATTGAACCACTCGAACTGCCCACTGCACTTTGGCATAATCAAAATTGTAGGCAAGCCAAGTGAACGGCGAGGCAACGATTGCAACGATAAAGCGCACGCACAAGAGGCTTGTCAGCCAAATGCCGCTCCGATAGGCTTCTCCAAACAAAAACGGAATCACTTGCGGCACAAACAGCGCATAACCTAACCCGATAGCCCCAACACAAACGACGGTTTTCAACGATATTTTCAAAAAGCTTCCGACCTGCTCACGCGCCTTGATTGCGGACGCAGCTGGCGAGATTGTGCCATCAACCGATTCTTGAATTGCCAAGAGCGGCAAAGCCACGCGCTGCGCCATGCCATAAACGCCGATTTCAGGTTTCGTTAAAAAGTATCCCATCAGCCATATATCAACACGCGAGGCAAGTGCGAAGAGCAGTCCTGCGGGCATAATAAACAGCAGATACTGCGTTGGCGAAAGAAACTCGGTGTCGCTACTGAACTCGCGCTTGAACGGCGAAAGAAAAAATGACTTTGGCTCTGCAATGCACGCTTTGAACGTGTTGAGATTCCAATAAGTCTTTTTCGGCATCATCATTAAGCCGACAATTAAAACCAAGACCGAACTTACGACCCCTGATATGACCACCGCCACCAGCGACCACGCCCCGATAACCTGCAACAATAACAGTGGCAAGAAGTTAAACAGCGATTGCATTGCAATCAGCAACCCTGCTTGCTTGAAAGTTTGTTTGGATTGAAAATAAACAATCGGCATGGCGAGCATTGAACTTGCAAAGCCTGTCAGAAGAGCCAACTGCATGAGCGGTGCAAGCGACGCGCTTCCCCAGACTTCGGCTACGACGGGCGCAAGCAAGAGAAAAAGCAACACAAACGAACAGAGGGAAATGAATTTCAAACGCACGCCCCAATTCATCAACGCTGTATGTTCTTCTTCGTGCGAGGCAATTTTTGCCGCATAGCGCAGAACGGTTTGATTGATGCCTAAATCTGACAGCACGAGCATGAGCATGTAGTATCCAAAAATGAGGGTATAGCCGCCGACATCATCAACGCTCAACCCGCGCACAATTAAGAGCGAACTCGCCACATTTGCGATGAGTCCAAAGGCTTTTGGAACAATCAGCGTCAGAAAGTTTTCAAAACCACGAAATTGTGCGAAGCGTGTCGACCAGTTTTTCAAGAGCGTCTCTTAACTAAATTGATGGGCGGGTATTGGAAGAAGAAATGACTGCCATTGCTCGACAGCAGGCTTTGCGCCATACCAATTTGCAAACGGTGCAGGCAGATGTTCAACCCTATCAATGACGATGTGTTTTGCGCCATTGAGATAACAAGCCTCGATAGGCACAATGCCGTCGCCGTCCGAATTGCCGTCGCCGAAGGTGTTGCGATAAAATTCAAATGCCATGCGCTCTTGCAGTGAGCCGTCTTGCTTGCCTTTTCGGAACGAACTTGCAACGGAAACAACCTCGACTTGTTCAAAGAAATTGGGCTCGAGATGCTTGGCGATGAAATCCATTTTCAATTTGGCGTATCGCTCGATGCTTCGAAAAGGCGTGCCGAGCGTGATGAGTTTGTGAATGCTCTTGTTGGAATAAGCGTCGCCGTGAAATGGTTTGCCGAGCAGGTAAATCAGCGCAACGGTGCCGCCGCCGCTATGAGCAATCACTGTAATGGGTTCATTTGGGAAGCGCGCTTCAACTTGTGCAAGCGTTTCGTGAAGCCGTTTCATCACGCGATTGGTCGAGTGTTCGGGCGACGGCGGAAAGCCAATCCAATCCAGCGTGGTGATTGGAACAATGAAAATTTTTTCAAGCGGCACGAGAGGTGAAAGGTTGCGCTTCATTTCTTCGTAGAGCGCGCTCCAAAGCCCTACGCCCGCGAGTATGACGATAGGATTCACGATTAGCGCAAATAATACTGAAGTGGATTTGGTTTGCAGGCACACTCCTCGGCGATTGAGATGCCTTTTGCAATTAAGCCTTGATTGCGCACTTCGTAGAGGCGCGGCACCATTTTGTCACGCAGTTGAATGGGACTAACAGGATTGATGTAAATGCTGGTGTTCCCCTCAAAGCCTGCGGGAGTGTTGATGCGCCACTTAATGAGCACTTTCCATGGCATGTTATAGACGGAGTCAATCGGCGTATAATACCACTCTTCATTGCATGAGATTTGACTGCCCATCGCCACATGGCATGCGTGAACCAAATCGCTGACGCCTTTAATCTCTTCGGGCGAGTGCTCTTGCGGGCGCGAGTGAATTGACTTCGAGTAAATTGCGAGCGTCGGATATCGTTGCCCAATAGAGGCGTAAGCAATTGCGTAATCGTTTTCAGCGAAAATCAAGTTGTAGTGTGCCGCCATATTCGGACCATATTCATTGAAGATGTTCGGGCTTTTGCGCACCATTTGAATTTGCGACTCGATTGAGATTGACCATGAATCCAGTCCGACGAGTTGTTTGTGGATATGGTCAAACGACGCCCCTGCGGGTTTGAGCCAATTTTGGAACACGCTCACATAACGCACATAGCGGTTGTTCGTGTAAATATCTTTGAGCGCGTCGATGGTTGCAAGGAAGTATTGGTAATGTTCTTCGGGCGTCATTTCTCCTGAACTGAAGAGTTCGCAGTCGTATTGTGCGTTGGGCTTATAGTGCCGCGAGCCGATGATGAGTTCGTGGCTTCCGCCGAAGAAAGCATCTGCCATTTGCAGTTTTTCATCGACGCTCATGGTTGCGATTTCTTCCGCCGTTTTGCCAGAGCGCGAGAGTTTGAAATCAATCACATTCAAGACGTGCTTAAAGCCGTCAGTTTCAGAGAGGTATCGCTCCTTCCATTCCAACTGCTTTTTCGTCATTCGGAAATTGTAGTTCTTGCGCCAGTAGTCGAGCGAGACGATTTCGAAGAGATTGCCGGTGCGGCGAAATTCGGCTCTGGTGTTGAAGTACTGCGATGCTGGCAATTGGTAAAGTGTGCGCCAAGCATTGGCTTCGTGTACCACACGGGCTTTTTCGGGCGGCGTTTCAAAGTAGCGCGTTTCACAAAACGAGCATACATCTTCCTTTGCTTTGACTTCGATCGGTTTAGCCGTTTTCGGAATCTCGTTGTCAATGGGTTTATTGCCGCGCCCAGGCACTGCCCAAACTTCTGAGCCAGTGAAGGGATTAATTTGCTTGATGGTTCCATCAGGCATTTGATGGTAATAAGCATCGTAGCGCAGCGAAGGCAAGGTGCCTATGGCATCTTCGGTAAGTACTTTTTTTGCTCCAAACATAGTCGGTTGGTTGAAATAAAATAAAAACATGTTTCTAACTCCTGACTTGTCTTTTTAACGAATAAGGTTCTTGCTCAAAGGTAAGGAATTTACGCCAAGAAACATGTGATGTTATGATTTTTCAAAGCCGATTGGAACGGATAGCCCAAGTTCCTGCAAGGTTTTTTCGTTGTAAATGCGTTTGCGGAGTTTGACTTCGTCGGGTAGCACGTTCTTTTCGCCTTTCAAGATGCGTACGGCTTTTTCGCCTGCTTGCTTTCCCCACATGTAAAAATCTGCGCCGTAAGCCATCAGCGCGCCGCGCTCGACCAAACCTGCTTCGCTCGAGACAATTGGGATTTTTTTCGCCATGAGCGTTTGGTAGATGGTTTCAAAACTTGAGAAGATGATGTTGTCGGGAAGCGCGAAGAAGACATCGATATTGCGTCCGAGCAGTGAGAGTGCGACTTGTTGCGATTCGTTAGAAGCCACTGCGCCTGCTTCAACCAGTGTTAATCCTAATTGCTCACATGTTTTGCGCAACCGCGTCACTGCATTAACGGCGTTGGGCTCACTGCTGTTGTAAATTGTGCCAACACGCTTGGCATTTGGAAACACTTGCTTGATGAGCGCGACGCTAGTATCGATGTATGCAAGCGTTTCGTAAGTGCCTGAAAGATTTTCAGGCGCGTTGCCGTTCTCGTCCGTCAAGCCTGCTAGGTCAGGACGCGGGGCAACCATCATACAAATTGGAATGTCTTTGGTGCGTTGCACAGCAGCAATGGTTGCAATTGTCGGATTGGTCGCAATCAGCGCGACTTTTTCTGAAATGAAATACTCTATGGCTTGGTTAAGCGTCGCATTGTCGCCCTGTGCGTTACGCTCGATAATTTCAATGTTCTTGCCGTGCTCGAATCCGCCCTCTTTGAGCGCATCATAAAACCCTTGCTTGGCTTTGTCGAGCGTAGCATCGACGAACATCTGTGCGTAGCCTACTTTCGGCAGTGACGACTTCGGTGCGCACCCCGTGGCTATCAACACGCAACTGAGTAACACACAAGTCAGTTTGTAATGTGTCATATTGAATTTTCAATCAGGTGAATAGAAGCGCAAAAATACAAATTCCTTGAAACATCGCTTCGACTAAGCACGCATACAAAGTCTCACTTTCTTCTTTTTGTAATCGACGCATATTTCAATAGTTTCGTACTTCTTTCAATCACGTAATTCATTCCATTTATGCATCGTCTCATTTCGCTTTTCCTCTTTTTGTTTGTTCGCATTGGCGCACTTGCCGATGAATACAAGTATGAAACTGTCCCCAACGACCCCCTCAAAGCACGCATCTACACTTTGAAAAATGGTCTGAAAGTCTACATGACCGTCTACAAAGATGAGCCGCGCATTCAGACCTACATCGCCGTTCGCGCAGGAAGCAAACACGACCCTGCCGACGCTACAGGACTTGCTCACTACCTCGAGCACATGCTCTTCAAAGGCACGGACAAATTCGGCACAACGGATGCGGCACAAGAGAAATTTTACCTCGACCAAGTCATTCGCCTTTACGACATCTACAAACGCACAACTGACGAAGCCAAACGCGCTGAAATTTATCGACAAATCGACAGCCTCTCGTTTCTCGCCTCAAAATTTGCTATCGCGAATGAATATGATAAAATGCTTGCCTCAATGGGCGCGAAAGGCACAAATGCTTACACTTGGGTTGAGCAAACCGTTTATGTCAATGATATTCCCTCGAATCAGTTAGAAAAATGGTTGGAGGTCGAAGCCGAGCGATTCCGCAACCCTGTTATGCGGCTTTTCCACACCGAGTTGGAGGTCGTTTATGAAGAGAAAAATCGCACGCTCGATAGCGACCAACGCAAAGTTTTTTACGAACTCTTTGCCAACCTTTTCCAAAAACATCAATACGGCACACAAACTACCATTGGCACGATTGAGCATCTCAAAAATCCTTCCATTCAAGCCGTCATTGATTACTACAACACCTACTATGTGCCGAACAACATGGCAATTTGCCTTTCAGGCGATTTCAATCCCGACGAAGCCATTCGCTTGATTGATGCCAAGTTCGGCGCGTTCAAACCGAAAGATGTGCCGAAGTTTGTGCCTGCAAAGGAAGATGAAATTCGCACCCCGATTGTGCGCACCGTCTATGGTCCTGATGCCGAATTCGTTACATTCGGCTATCGCTTCGCTGGCGCTGGCACAAAAGATGCCGACCTGGTTACGATGTGCGATATGCTGCTTTCCAACGGCACAGCAGGACTTATTGACCTTAATCTCAATCAAAGTCAGAAGGTCTTAAATGCGGGCTCTGGTGTTACAGCCATGCAGGATTATTCCGTTCATCAATTCAGAGGACAGCCGCGCCAAGGGCAATCGCTCGAGGAAGTTCAGTCGCTGATTCTTGCGGAAATTGAAAATCTCAAAAAGGGAAATTTTCCTGATTGGCTGTTGCAAGCGACCATCACCGATTTGAAGTTGCAACTCACCAAGCAATATGAATCCAACGCCGCTCGTGCAAGCGCATTTGTTACGGCATTTGTAACCTTCCAAGACTGGAAAGATTATATCTCACAGATTGACCGCCTGTCTAAAATCACGAAGAAAGAGGTGATGGATTTTGCCAAGAAGCACTATCGGAACAATTACGTGGTCGTCTACAAGCGAACAGGCGTGGATACCACCGTTCAAAAGGTAACCAAGCCACCGATTACACCGGTTCAAGTCAATCGCGAGGCGATGTCGCCTTTTGTGAAAACCATCCTTGAAAAGCCCGCCGCGCCGATTGAGCCAGTTTTTCTTGATTTCAAAAAAGATATCGAAGAAACTTCTCTGCGGAACGGCATTCGCGTGCTCTACAAACGCAACGAAGAGAACGAGCTGTTCGAGATGAGCTACATTTTAGATATGGGAACAACGGCAGAGAAGAAACTCGCCGTTGCTTTGCCTTACTTGGAGTATCTGGGCACAAGCAAATTTACGCCGAATCAAATCAAGGAAGAGTTTTACAAACTCGGCTGTTCGTTCTCGGTTTCTGCGTCGGAAGATGAAGTGTATGTGCGCCTTTCGGGATTGCAGGAAAATTTTGTCAAAGCCCTCGACCTTTTTGAATCGCTACTTGCTGATGCACAGCCAAACCCCACCGCACTTGCCAACTTGGTGCAAGACATTTTGAAATCTCGCGCCAATCAAAAACTGAACAAAAACATCATTCTCAATCGCGCAATGGCAAGTTATGCTAAGTATGGAAAGGAGTCGCCTTTTACATATGTTCTTTCTGAATCAGAGCTTAAAGCCCTTTCGCCCGAAGAACTTATCGCGCTCATTCAATCACTGAACCGTTATGAGCATCGCGTTCTGTTTTATGGACCAATGTCCAAAGAAAATTTAGTGGAAACCCTGAATCGCCTGCATCGTGCGCCCGACACGCGCCAGCCTGTTTTAGCGGCGAAGCAATTTCCCGAGCTTCCGATTAACGAGAACCAAGTTTATTATGTGGATTACGACATGAAGCAGGTGGAAATTTTATTTTTAGCAAAAGACGCCCCGTATAATCCTGACCTTGCGGTGGTAGCGCGCTTTTTCAACGAGTATTACGGAATGGGCATGTCGAGCATCGTGTTTCAAGAACTTCGAGAATCGCGCGCGCTGGCGTATTCAACTTTCGCCTACTTTCAAACGCCGAGCCGCAAAGACCGTTCCCATTATGTTATCTGTTATATCGGTGCGCAAGCCGATAAACTCAAAGAAGCCGTCGATGGCATGATAGAACTCAACAACAAAATGCCCGAAGCCGAACCGCTTTTCAATTCAGCGCGCGCATCGGTTGTCTCTCAATTGCAAACTGAGCGCATCACAAAAGCCAAAGTGCTCTACCAATACGAAGCGGCTCAGAAGTTGGGACTTGACTACGATCTTCGCCGTGATGTTTATGAGAAGTCAAAGACGCTCACGCTGGCTGAACTCAAAGACTTTCATGCCAAGCACTATCAAAATCGCAAGTATGTCTTTTTGGTGATTGGCAACGAGGCAACATTGGATATGAACGTGTTGGAAAAACTCGGCAACGTCAAGAAACTTTCGCTTCCTGAGCTCTTCGGTGAAGAAGTCGCAACTGCCAACTAATTTCAACCGTGAGTGTAGAGGGCGCAAGTTCAGCATCAACTCGAACCCTTGCTCATTCAGACTGGTTGCTCATTACAGATGAAAATCACATCAGCAGAATTTGTTAAAAGCGTGGTCAAGGTTGAAGACTTGCCGGCGGATAATTTCCCTGAAGTTGCTTTTGTTGGGCGCTCCAATGTTGGCAAGTCGTCGCTTCTGAACGCTTTGATGAAAAAGAAACTTGCCTACACGAGCGCAACGCCTGGCAAGACGCGTGAAATCAACTACTTTCGCATCAATCAAAAATTTTACTTTGTCGATTTGCCCGGCTACGGCTACGCCAAAGTCTCGAAAGCGGAACAAGATAGATGGAAGGTGTTGTTAGAAGCGTATCTACAGAACCGTCCGCAGTTGAAACTTTGTTTGCTCCTGATTGATGCACGCCACCCTGATTTAGAAAATGACAAGCAGATGGCGGAGTTTCTATATTTTTACGGCAGGCGATTTGCAATCGTGCGCACCAAAGTTGATAAACTCAAAAAAAAGTCAGAACGCGAAACTTTGCGCCAAATTTCTGCATCATTCTTTTCAAATTATGAGTTCATGACCGATGTGTCTGCACACAGCGGCGAAGGGATTTTAGACCTTGGTAAGCACATTTCAGAATATCTTTGAGAAACGTTCGTTTCGCAGTTTCACAAAAACCATTCATCGAATGAACATTGCGATAGCCGCTTCCGAATGTGCTCCGTTTGCGAAAACAGGCGGTCTTTCCGACGTCATTGGCTCACTTCCCAAAGCCCTTGCCAAATTGGGGTGCACGGTCAAAGTCTTTCTTCCTAAATACTCGGTCATTAACGAGTCTGAATATCCGATGCGGCTCGACCTTTCCATCGGCGAAATGCAAGTGCGCGTCGGCGGATTTCCGCGAACGGTTCACGTGCTCAAATCCAAACTTCCCGATAGCGACGTGCAGGTCTATTTCATCGATTGCCCGCACTACTTTCATCGCGCACGCATCTACACTTCGGACTGGGACGAAGACGAACGGTTCACTTTGTTTCAAAAATCCGTCATTGAAGCCTTGCAACGCTTGCAGTGGCGACCTGATGTGATTCACTGCAACGATTGGCAAACAGGATTGCTCCCACTTCTCTTGCGCGATAACTACGGTTGGGATAGGTTCTTTGACAAAACCGCAACGGTGCTCTCAATTCACAACATCGCTTATCAAGGCTGGTTCTCTCGCGACGCAGGCATTCGCGCTGAACTTCGAAAAGAGCATCTCGATAAAGGCGGACTCGCCGAATGGGGTGGCGGCGTCAACTTTCTCAAAACAGGCTTATTGACTGCCGATTTGCTCACCACCGTCAGCGAAACTTACGCTCGCGAAATTCTCACGCCCCAATACGGCTATGGCATGGAAATCATACTTAATTGGCGCAAACAGGACCTCTTTGGTATTCTAAATGGCATTGACGACGAGGTCTGGAACCCACAAACCGATAAGTTCATTCCCTTCCATTTTTCCGCTGAAAATCTCGAAGGCAAGGAAAAAAACAAGCAATTCTTGCTCGACCAAACCACCATCAATTACCATCCCAACGTGCCGCTTATCGGCATCATCTCGCGCCTAGTCTCGCAAAAAGGATTTGACCTCATTGAACAAGAAGTCCATTGGCTGATGCAAAAAAATGCACAATGGGTCATTCTGGGAAGCGGCGAAGACCGTTTCGAAAACCTTTTTACTTGGATGGCACACGAGTTTCCACACAAAGTATGGACATACATCGGCTTTAATACTGAACTCTCTCACTTGATTGAAGCGGGTGCGGATATGTTCCTCATGCCCTCGCACTACGAGCCGTGCGGCTTGAACCAGATGTATAGCCTACGCTACGGCACTGTGCCGATTGTGCATAAAACAGGCGGACTTGCCGACACGGTCCAAGATTGGGACGAATACGCCTACAAAGGTGAACCAATTGGCAACGGTTTCTCGTTCGAAGAACCAAGCGGCTTCGCCCTCTCTCACGCCGTTCATCGCGCCATTGAAGCCTATCACAACAAACCGCTCTGGCGACGCATTCAACAAAATGGCATGATGAAGGATTTCTCTTGGACAAACTCCGCACGCAAATACATTCACATCTACAAACGTGCAAAAGCAAAACGCAGTTGACTGGTCGACCATTCTTCTCCGAAGCTTGAATCACAGCGCATGAAAGTTTTTTATTCCGACCATTACACGATTCCGTTACCCGATGGGCATCGTTTCCCAATGGAAAAATATCGGCTCATTCGCCTTGCCTTGCTCAAGCACGGCGTCGTGCGTGATAGCGACCTTTCCGAGCCACCTATGCCTTCCCCCGAAACTTTAATGATGGCGCACACACGCGAGTATGTCGAAGCCGTTCTTAACGGCACACTGAGCGACTTTCAAGTTCGCAAAATTGGATTTCCTTATAGTGCGGCACTTGTAGAGCGTTCGCTTGCCACGGTTGGCGGTGCGCTGGCGGCGGCAGAAGAAGCCTTGCG
Organism: uncultured Chlorobiales bacterium; assembly: GCA_938003965.1. Lineage (GTDB taxonomy): Bacteria > Bacteroidota > Chlorobiia > Chlorobiales > Thermochlorobacteraceae > JANWWM01. The sequence continues at coordinate 2,574 of CALKXI010000004.1, read as the reverse complement.
AAACGGCGTTTCAGGAAACTTGGCGGGCGGCACGCATCACGCCTTTGCCGATTCAGGGGAAGGCTACTGCGTGTTCAACGACTTAGCCGTCGTTACCAATTATCTCCGTGCTGTCCACAAAGTTCAGCGCGTTGCGATTATCGATTTAGATGTGCATCAGGGAAACGGCAACTCAGCAATTCTTGGCGGCAGAGACGACGTGTTCATTTTCAGCATGCACGGCGCGAAAAATTATCCCTTCCGAAAAGTGCCGTCCACGATTGACCTCGACCTGCCCGACGGCACCAGCGATAAAGACTTTCTCTCGCTCTTGAAAGACTACCTTCCGAAAGTCTTTGCCTTCAAGCCCGATATTGTGCTCTATCAAGCCGGCGTCGACCCGCTCAAAGAAGATGCACTCGGACGCCTTGCGCTTACCCACGAGGGACTTCAAGAACGCGACCGACTTGTGCTGAAAGCCTGTCGTGCACACGGCATTCCCGTTTCGCTTGCGCTCGGCGGCGGCTACGCAAAGCCAATTGACCTCACCGTTGAAGCGCACGTCGGCACTTACAAAGCCATTCGCGAAGTTTTTTGATATTCTTTCTCTAAAACGCCGTGATTCTCTTGGCGTAGCCCGTCATTTCCGTGTAGCCTTTTCCTGAAATCGGCACGCCTGCCTTCGTGCCTGAAACCAACGTGCTCCCTTCCCAATACGTGATGCGCGTGGATTCTTCCGTCAAGAGTTCTTGGTCTTCGACAGTGGCTTCCACATTGAGCGACATCGAAAGTTTCGGAACGGAAATCGTCCATTTAACAGGATATTCTGCGCCTGATTTTTTGGACGTGTAACGTCTCTGAACTTCAATCTTAAAATCACCTGCGGAAAGTTTTTCGCTTGTGCCATCTTTTGAGACAAATGTGCCGCTTGCAAATGGGCTGTTACTGCCGTCGTTGAGCCGAAGGTTATAGACCATGAGTTCCGTTGTATCAGAAAGTTGAATCGAAAACCAATCCCACCCTGCGACGTTTTCCTCGATTTGCGAAGTTCCAAATTCGTGGTCTTTCCAACTTTCGCCCTCGACCGTGTAGCGCGTGCCATTCAAGGTGAGTGCGCCAACAGATTTCAGGCGAGTATAGGAATAATACATTGACGCATTTTTCGGGTCGCGCCCTTTTCGGCTGTAGCCGTTTTCGCCTTGCAGAACGGGCGGCTTTGTGGGTTCAAGAATGAGCGCGAGGGCAAAGGAATCCGTTTCGGCTTGAATGAGTTGATATGGTCCTAAATCTTGCGCCGACCAATTTCCGATGAAGGTTTTGTAATACTGTTCCGACGCGCCTGCATCGCCGAAGTTGCCACGCGACTGCCGCTCGGTATGGTAAAATTTCTTGTTGGATTCGTCCGTAATCGCAAAGTGTGCAAAGTAGATTTGTTTTCGTGTGGCGTCTGCTTCTTCAATCGCAAGTGCCGTTCGGAAGAAGGTGAGTTCGTAGCCGAATTGTCGTTCGCCGCTTTTGAGATGACCGGTGTAATACCACCACTCGGTTCGGAAATCGTTGTGCGCCGCATGGTCTTTGGGAAACGAGAGCGTGTATTGTGGCGAGGCAAATGAGAACGGCTCTTTTTTGGCGCAAGCCGTGTAAATGATGGACGCCAAGAGCGTGACGAAAAGCGAACTGCCGAGAAGAAATTTACGCATGTGAGGTTTGAAGTTAGTCGGAGTTACAACACAAACAGGTCGTAATAAAGTTGCTTGACGATTTCGGGAAAAGCGACCGTCCAGCCTGTTATGGATTCAAACCAGTTTTGGTGATTGAAGTCGCGCTCATAAGGCAAGAGATGCACCGTGATGCCGAGCGGCTTAGCGAATTTTTCGTAGCACAGGCGCGAGCGGCGCGAATGCATGTCGCGGGTAACGAGCGAAAATTCTTTCCAGCCGCGCTTGTGAGCGGAATCGACGACGGCTTTGGCAATGTTAAGCGTTTTCGGCTCTTGAAACGGCACGATGAAAAAAACGAGCGACGCAGTATCGAGTTCTGCGCTCCAAGCGTTAAGCAGTGTGGCTTGCCTGAGGCGTGGGTGTTTGGCAACAGATTCATACATCGTGGAGACGACCGTTTGCGCATGCGTGCTTTCAGCGAAGGCTTTTGCGAAGGCAAAAATCTCGTAATCGCCCGTCCAATTTTCCACAACCAAGTTTGAACAGTGTGGATAAGACGTGGGTATTTCCTCAATGATGTAGGGATTTACTACGGTTCTCAACACCCACCCCCGAATAATCCACAAAGTTATCAATAAGAAACCCACAAATGTGGATAAAATAAGTTTTGCTTGAAGCGTTAGGACGCGCTTTTCAACCGTTTTGAAGAGTTTGGTTTTCAACGTTTGTGGATAAGATTGTGGAAAATTCACATTGTTACCGTCCACTGCCCGTTAGCCAGCGAAAATTTGTACCCGAAACGGCAAGAAACAATCCCGTGCCAATCAAAATCAGCACCGCATTGCCCGCCCACATGGCAACGGAGGGCGGCACAATGCCTCTATCTGCCAGTTTTTCGCCGCTAATGAGAAATGCCCAATACATCAAAAAGAAC
>CALKXI010000003.1 GCA_938003965.1 uncultured Chlorobiales bacterium | reverse complement strand
CTCGGCTATGCCGATTTGGTTATCGAGATTCTTTCAAAACACAGCATTAAGCGCGACCGTCAAACCAAATTCCGACTCTATCAAGACGCCAAAATTCCATCGTATTGGATTGTCTCGCCTGATGCAGGACAAATCGAACTCTATCGCCTCACCAAAGACGGCTACGATATGACCCATGCTTATTCAAGCGATGAAACACTTCACGACGAACTTACTTTTGCAAAACCATTTGAACTAAACCTTCGCACGCTTTTTCAACGATGATGATGACGGCAAACAAACTTTCTGCGCCAAAGCCACGCACAACACTTCGCTCAAAAGCGTGGCTCGAACAACAACGCAAGTTCTACAACTTGATGCATTCCGACGACGGCGGCTTCGACTTCATTGAGTTTCTCAATGGCGACATTGTGGTGCGCGCCGTGCCCGAACACGCTCACATTCCCGAGGGCGCAACTGTTATTCTCGATATGCCAACCTCTATCAAGCATCAAGAAATTCAAAGTGAGCTTCTTTTCGCGCTCACAAAGTTTGTAAAAGAACATTCGCTTGGAAAAGTCTATGCAACGCCTACGGATTTGAGGCTCGGCACGAATGTCGTTCAGCCCGATATTCTCTTTCTCTCAAAAGAACACGCATCGCGCGCCAAAACCACCGAAATCCTTGGCTATGCCGATTTGGTTATCGAGATTCTCTCAAAACACAGCATCAAACGCGACCGACAAACCAAATTCCGACTCTATCAAGACGCCAAAATCCCCTCGTATTGGATTGTCTCGCCTGATGCAGGACAAATCGAACTCTATCGCCTCACCAAAGACGGCTACGATATGACCAATGCTTATTCAAGCGATGAAACACTTCACGACGAACTTACTTTTGCAAAACCATTTGAACTCAACCTTCGAACCCTTTTTCAGTAACATATCTTTGCACCACTATGTCCTTACACACTGAACCCGAATTTGCCGACGGCATTGAGCAATTAGCCAAACCCCGCAAAGACGCGGCTGCACGCTTAGTTGAGCGTCATCAAAAAATTTATCAAACGCTTGAAGACCGCGATACGACCTTTGCTGATGACGACCCGCTCGAATCCACAATGATTTTGAACATGGGTCCGCAACACCCCGCCACGCACGGCGTTTTGCGCGTCGCGCTGAAACTTGACGGCGAAACCGTTTTAAGTGCTGTGCCCGAACTCGGCTACCTACACCGCGCCATGGAAAAACTTGCCGAAAACAAAACCTTCTATGAGTGGATGCCTTACAGCGACCGCTTGGACTACATGTCGCCTTACTCCAACAATACCGCCATGTGCTTAGCCGTCGAGAAATTAGCGGGCATTGAAGTGCCTGAACGCGCCGTCTATATCCGCACGCTTGCTTGCGAAATTGCGCGTATTTCTTCGCACTTGCTTTGGCTCGGCACAATGGTGATGGATACGGGTGCCGTCTCGATGTTCCTTTGGACCTTTCAGGAGCGCGAAAAAATTTACGACTTCTTCGACCAACTCACGGGCGCACGATTTACGATTTCGCATTGCCGTGTCGGCGGCGTCGCGAGCGATATTTCCACTGAAACCGTGCAGTTCGTTAAAGATTGGGTCAAACAGTTTCGCCCGAAAATCAAAGAATGGCGAGGACTTTTAGACCGCAATCGCATTTTCGTTGAGCGCATGGAAGGCGTCGGCGTGATTTCAAAAGAAGACGCAATCGATCTTGGCTTCACGGGTCCGAACCTTCGCGCCAGCGGCGTCGCCTACGACATTCGCAAAGCCGAACCCTACCTTGCCTACAAAGATTTAGCGTTCGATATTCCTACGGCTGAAAACGGCGACTGCTTCGCCCGCTACCTTGTGCGCATGGAAGAAATGGAACAAAGCCTGCGCCTTATCGAGCAATGCCTCCGCAAAATGCCCAAAGGCGATGTGCGCGTCGATAACGCCAAACAAACCCACGCTTGGAAAGGCGAAATCTATCACTCTATGGAAGCCCTCATTCACGACTTTATGATGACGCACGAAGGCTTACAGTTGCCCAAAGGCGAAGTCTATCACGCCATCGAAGCCCCAAAAGGCGAACTCGGTTTTTATATCCAATCCGACGGCTCAGGCTTCCCATGGCGCATGAAAATTCGTAGCCCTTCATTCTGCAACCTGCAAGCCCTACCACACCTCGTCGAAGGCGGCTTGCTTGCCGACGTCGTCGTCAACATCGGCTCCATCGACCCCGTCATGGGCGAAGCCGATAAGTAACATGCACACTTCACACTTTCAGAAACTTTTTAACCTCAATTTAATTTGCATTAACACTGCGGCAACAAAAAGGAGTGTGAAGTGTTAGAGGAATAAAGAGCCTTTGTATTGTTGTAACCCTTCATCAACCAGTGACACATGACGACCAACGACCTCCGACAACTTATACCCGACGATTCACTTCGGGATAAACTCCTTTCTATTTTCAACCGCGAACTCGAAGCGCGCGACCAAAAAATCGCTGAACTCCAAGATACGCTTGCGCGCACGGTGGAAACGCTCCACGGCGACGTGCGCGAAAAATTGCGTTTAGAAGAAGAACTGAAAAATAACTCCGATGGCAAATTCCGCGTTGCCGCTGAACTTGCTGGCGACTACATCTACGAAGCCATTAACGACGATGGCAAGATTCGCGCGCTTTATGTCTCGCAGGGCTTTACGGAACTTACGGGATACACCATCGACGACATTAACCGCGAAGGCTGGCATCACTACATTCACCCCGATGATTTGCCTGCTGTTCAACAAACCATTCGAGAGATTGCGCCTCACAAGCCTTCTCGTTTTGAGTATCGCATTCGCTGTAAAGATGGTCGCACGATTTGGCTTCGCGATTTCAGCCAACCGATTTTTGATGAGCAAGGTCGCTTCGTAAAGTTCATCGGCTTTTCGCGCAATATCACGGCTGAAAAAGAAGCC
>CALKXI010000002.1 GCA_938003965.1 uncultured Chlorobiales bacterium | reverse complement strand
GAACATGTAAAAGCCAATCACCAACGGAAGCAATAAGAACGCAAGGTAAGTTACCGTCATCGTGAATGCGCCGAACTCACCTGCAAAAATTGTTACGATTTTCCCCCACAGCGTTTCTTGCGAAAAGGCAAAATTCTGCATCACATCTTTGCCTTCAATGAAGGCTTTGAACTCGTTGAACTGCTCTTTGTCGCGACTTGTGCCTTCGGGGAACACAAACGATTTTGTCTCAATCACTTCTTCGCCATTGAGCACGTCGACGGAAATTTCAACAGGCGTAATTGTGGCGAATAGATGCTTGACAAACGGCTCAAAGAGTTTGTTGCCAAGTTCGACTTCGGTGTGTCCAACAACGCGCTGTGCGACCATCACGCCGACCACTTCATAAATGAGCCACAGCGCAAGAATCAGAATCGGAATGCCTGAAATCGGATTAATCGTCCACTTGCCGAGTTTTTCTGAAATGACTGCACCGATTTTCATAGCGGATTTTTCGCGCACGACTTCCGCTACAATTTCGTTCACGCGATTTCTGCGAGCCACATAAATTTCTTCGCGCTTATCTTCGGGCGCAATGCCGTGTCGCTCTGCAACGGTTTCATCGCCCTCGAGAATCATCACTGCGTCGGCGATTGGATTCGGCGTGGATTTCAGCCTTGCGAGAATGGGTTCAAGTTGATGCAAGAGCGTTTTATCGGCGTTGCCAACGGTCGCATTTTCAAGTGCTTTCTCTAATTCGTCAAACCCGTGCTTTTTGATAGCGGTTACTTTCACAATCGGCACGCCGAGAATTTCCGAAAGCCTTGCTACGTCGATTTCCATGCCGTTTTCCTCAACGGCGTCCATCATATTGAGCGCGATAACCATCGGGAACTGCATGTCAATGAGTTGAAGCGTGAGAAATAAATCGCGCTCCAAGTTTGTCGCATCAATCACATTGAGCACCACATCGGCAGAAAGCACCTCGTCGCGTGCGACGCGCTCTTCGTCGTTGAACGAACTGACGCCATAAATGCCGGGCGTATCAATCACACGAAAGTTTTTGTAATTGCCTTCGGTAATTTCAACCGTTGTGCCGGGGAAATTCGAGACATCGACATATAGCCCGCTGAAATGATTGAAGAAAAGGGACTTTCCGACATTCGGATTTCCAACAAGCACTAACTTTTTCTTGCCCGTTTTTTCAACTGCCGACGACGGCGGCGCAGATTCTATTGTAAGCGTTTCCATGTGTTAATGTTCTTCATAGTTCTGCTTTGCAAGCACTTCAACCCAAATTTTTTTCGTGAGTTCTTCGCCTATGGCGACCTCTTGCCTGCGATGCTTAATCACCACAGGACCAAACGGCAGGCGTTCGAAACACATCGCTTCGCTTCCTTCGGCAAGTCCAAATCGCAACAGTTGTGTGCGCATATCTTTGTCATCAATTTGCTTGACGATAAACCGTTCACCCTTTTTTACGGCGCGAAGCGAAATCAAATTGGATTGAACAGATTGCATTGTAATTTGTTTAGACTGAATCTAAACAAATTTCCACTTTTAACAAATCGTTTCCTGTGCTGACATCTCAAAGATGATTGCAAAACCTTTTTATCGCCGTAAATTGCAAGGTGCATGTTGCACAACGCAGTTTCGTTCTACATTAAAATGACTATGAAAAAAACATCGCCGCCGAAGAAGAAATCGGCATCTCGCTCTCACGCTTCAAAATCAACCGAAAAAAAGAAATCGCCCGTTTTTCCTTTCACCGCCATTGTCGGACAAGACGAAATGAAACTTTGCTTGCTCCTGAATGTGATTGACCCGCGCATTGGCGGTGTTTTGGTGATGGGGCATCGCGGGACAGGCAAAAGCACCACCGTGCGCGCCCTTGCCGATGTGCTTCCGATGATTGAGCGTGCAGAAGGCGACATCTATAATCGTCCGCTCTCTGAAATTCCCAAAGAAGAATTGCACACCAGAAAAGCGGAACATATTCCCGTGCCTGTTGTGGATTTGCCGCTCGGCGCAACCGAAGACCGCGTTTGCGGCACGATTGATATTGAAAAAGCCCTCACGAGTGGCGTTAAAGCCTTCGAGCCCGGACTGCTCGCCCAAGCCAATCGCGGATTTCTCTACATTGATGAAGTGAATTTGCTCGACGACCATTTGGTCGATGTGTTGCTCGATGTGGCGGCATCGGGCGTGAATGTGGTCGAGCGTGAAGGCATTAGCATTCGCCACCCTGCGCGCTTTGTGCTCGTCGGTTCAGGCAATCCCGAAGAGGGCGAACTTCGTCCGCAACTTTTAGACCGATTCGGATTGCACGCACGCATTACCACGATTAACAAAATTCAAGACCGCGTCGAAATCGTTAAACGCCGTCGTGAGTTTGACCTCAATCCCGAAGCGTTTTTAGAAGCGTGGAAACCCGAACAAGATGCCTTACGTGAAAGAGTGGTGAAAGCGCAATCGCTCGTGCCGAAAGTTACCATGCCTGATGAAGTCTTGATGAAAGTCGCAACGCTGTGCATGCGGCTTGGCATTGATGGGCATCGTGGCGAATTGACGATTACGCGCGCCGCTTCGGCTTACGCCGCATTTGAAGGACGATTAGAAGTAACGCTTTCCGATGTTCGCGCCATTGCCGTGCCTGCCTTGCGTCACCGCTTGCGACGCGACCCGCTCGAAACCATCGATGCAGGGGAAAAAGTCGAGCGCGAACTGCAAGCCATTCTCAAAGTTGAAGAGACGGTTTGATATGCTTTCCTTTACCGACATTTTAGGATTAGACCTCGCCAAAAAAGCCCTACTTCTTGCTGCGGTTGATGTTTCGCTCGGTGGCGTCTTGATTCCTGCAACGGTTGGTTCAGGCAAGTCGACGCTCGCACGCGCTTTTGCGCACATTCTTCCCGAAGGCACGCCGTTTGTTGAATTACCTTTGAATATCACCGAAGACCGATTGCTCGGCGGATTGGATTTGGAAGTTGCTCTTGCCACAGGAAAGCGCGTCATTGAAAAAGGGTTGCTCGCCAAAGCGCACGGCGGCGTGCTTTATGTCGATTCGTTCAACTTGCTTGATTCCGTCAGCGAAGCCTATTTGATTGATGCACTCTCGCGCGGAAAAGTTTTGATTGAACGTGATGGCGTAAGCGATGTGCATGAGGCGCGATTTATTCTCGTTGGCACTTACAATCCTGCCGAAGGCGAGGTGCGTATGGGACTGCTCGATAGAATTGGTCTCATCGTGCCCTTCACGCCGAACAGCGACGAAAAATTCAGAGCCGAAGTAGTGCGCCGCGTGCATTTTCAAACGCACGATAGCGATGCAGATGACGACAAACTCCTGCAAGGCTTAATTCTTCAAGCACGAGAGATTTTACCGCGCGTCGAGATTCGCGACGAAGAAGTTTCAGGACTGGTTCAGACCGCGCTTTCGCTTGGCGTTGAAGGCAATCGCGCCGATGTGTTTGCCGTGAAAGCCGCGTTAGCGTCTGCGGCACTTGCAGGTCGATTAGATGTCGACGAAGAAGATTTGAAACTTGCCGCGCGATTGGTTCTTCTTCCTCGCGCGACGCGCATTCCCGAAAGCGAAGAAACAAAAAAAGAGCCGAAACCGCCCGAAGCACCGCAACCTGCCGAATCGGAATCACAAAGCGATTCGCCCGATAACAACAACGAGAACAATCATGAACAAACGCCCGACCAAATCGAAGAACTCTTGCTCGACGCCGTTGAATCAGAACTGCCCGAAAACTTGATGAACCTTGCCGCCTCTGCCAAACGCCGCAGCAAATCAGGCAGTCGTGGCGAAGCCTTGAATTATCGGCATGGTCGGTATGTTCGTTCTGAGCAAGGCTCTTTGCGAAAAGGCAAACTCGCACTCGTTCCGACAATAATTCAAGCCGCACCGTTTCAACGTGTGCGCAAGAAAACCAACCGACGCAATCACTCCGCAATCATCATCACCAAAGATGATATTCGCATTAAACGCTTTCGCGATAAAGCCGGAACGCTCTTTATTTTCATCGTCGATGCCTCTGGCTCAATGGCACTCAACCGCATGCAACAAGCCAAAGGCGCCGTTACGAAACTGCTGCAAGAAGCCTACGTGCATCGCGACCAAGTCGCGCTTATTGCCTTTCGTGGCAAACAAGCCGAAGAACTTCTTCCGCCGTCGCAGAGCGTCGATAGAGCCAAACGCGCCTTAGATGTGCTTCCAACTGGTGGCGGCACGCCATTGGCTTCAGCAATGTTGCTCGGATTAGAAACCGCAAAGCAAATGAAGTCCAAAGGCATTACGCAAACGATGCTTGTTTTTATCACGGACGGACGCGGCAATGTGGCACTCTCTCAAAGCAATACGGACGCCAGCGACAAACAAAAAATCGCAACTGAAATCGCCGCACTCGCTCAATCCATTAATCGTGAAGGGTTGAACTCGGTGGTGATTGATACACAAACAGGCTACCTTTCGCGCGGCGAAGCCAAACGCCTTGCTGAACAACTCGGCGGACGCTACATCTACCTGCCCAACGCCAAAGCCGAACAAATCGCCGCCGCCGTTAAATCGTCGTAAAGCATAGCACCTGTGTCAATTTCGCTTTTGATTCTGAACAAAGGCGAAGCGTCAAAGAGTTAAGAGTTGATAGTGGAGGAGTAAGCGTGCGCGTGCGTTCAACTTTTAATTCTTCACTCTTAACTTTTAACTCACTTGGATTCCTCACACAGTCGGATAGTTGATAAGTGAGAGTTAAGAGTTGAAAGTTGAAGCCATTGCTCTCATTCCACACCCTCTTTAAGCGAGAACACGGATTGAAGAGAACACGGAGTAGGCGGATTAAACCGGTCGCCACTGCTTTGTCTCAATTATCTGTGCCAGCCCGCGTCATCTGTTTCATCGGTGTTCCAACCTTTCACTACTCACTCTTCATTCTTCACTATTCATTAACTTGCGCTTTTCTGCATATTCCGCAACTGAATTTCCTATCTTAAACGAATGCACTTTTCACTGCTCGATTGGCTTGTCGTTTTGATTTACATCGTTGGCGTTACCTTGTTCGGCATTTTCAAAGGCGGCAGGCAAATTTCTGCAAAAGATTATTTCCTTTCCGAAGAAAAAATCAGTTGGTGGGCAGTCGGCGTGGCGATAGTCGCAACCGAAACCTCCGCACTGACCTTCATTTCCGTGCCCGGCATTGCTTACAAGGGCAACTTCAACTTTCTTCAACTTGCGATTGGCTACTTTATCGGTCGCGTGATTGTCGCATATTTCTTTTTGCCGAAATACTACGCAGGCGAACTCACCACCGCCTACGCCTTGATGGAATCGCGCTTCGGGCTTCCGCTCCGCCGATTGACCTCGCTCGTCTTTATCATCACGCGCATTTTTGCCGACGGCGTGCGCCTTTATGCGACTGCCATTCCACTCGTCATTATTTTTCGCGGATATAACCTCTTTGGCGGCATTTCCGACGCTACGCTCTACACGATTGGCATTGTGCTCATTGCACTTGTTACCTTGCTTTATGTTCAACTCGGCGGCGTGCGCGCCGTCATTTGGACAGATTTCATTCAACTTTTCGTCTACCTTTTAGGCGGCGGCTTGACCGTCTTTCTCCTGCTCCAACAATCAGAGAATTTTATTATTCCAATAACAGCAATTCAAGATAGTGGCAAGTTTTCCGTTCTGAATTTCTCTTTTGCCGACTTCTGGTCGTCGCCGTATCAATTTTTTCTCGCCGTCATTGGTGGCGCGTTTCTCACGATGGCGTCTCACGGCACGGATTACATCATCGTGCAACGGCTCTTCACTACGCCCTCGCTTCGCCATAGCCAAAGTGCTTTAATTTTAAGCGGTTTTGTCATCTTTCTTCAATTCGCCCTCTTTCTCTTTCTTGGCGCACTGCTCTACGGATTTTATGGCGAACTGCAACTCAAAGGCGACGAAGTCTTTTCAAAATTCATTGTGGAAGAATTGCCAACAGGCGTTTCAGGCTTGATTGTGGCAGGACTTTTGGCGGCGGCGATGTCGACGCTTTCAGGTTCGATTAGCGCGCTTTCCAGTTCTACCGTTTTTGATTTATACGCCCATACTGCGCATGGCAAACGTGCGACGGAATCCGAAAAACTTTCGCTCTCAAAACGCATTAGCCTCGCTTGGGCGGCGATTCTAACTGCTTCTGCTCTGCTTTACATCGGTCTCGGCAAAGCCGTCGTCGAAGTCGCGCTCTCGATTGCCTCATTCACATATGGCGGATTGCTCGGCGTTTTTCTCTTGGCGATGTTTTTTCGGCGCGTTTCACCGCTTGGCGCAATCGTTGGCTTTTCCGCAAGCGTGCTCGTGATGGCATTCGTCATGACGCAAACCAAACTGGCTTGGACACTTTACACGCTTATTGGGAGCACAACGGCGATTGTGGTCGCGCTTCTCGTTTCGCGTCTCTCGAAACAAAAAAGCGTCTCAACCGAGACGCCTTTATCGTGATTTGATTTAGACCTTAGCGACTGAATCCACCTAATTTGGCAAGCAGGTTGCGCAAGTTGATGCCCGCACGATAGACGACCGTTCCAATGCCGTCGCCTGATTCTTTCTTGCCTTGTTCATACTCTTCAACGCTCATTTCTTCTAATTCGGCTGTTTTTGCCACTTCGGCATTTCCGAATTCAAGGTCGTAATAGCGTTCCAAGTCGCTCTTTTCTTTATAGTCTGTGTTCAGATAATCCAGCATTTTTTCCTTTGATGATTAAAATTGGAGGTCTTTATTCGTTTTTAGCGACGGAAGGTTGCGCGGAATTTTGGAACGAGGTTAGCAATAAAAAAGGCGTCTCACTTTCGCAAGACGCCTTCCAAATTGTGTTATGTTTATTTTGCTCAATTCATCACCAGCATCATCACGGAGTTCTTCGCAAAATTCACGAGCGGCGAGAAGAAAAGTCCCAAACCGACGGTGAGAATCGCTAAGAAAATCGCGAGTGCCTTCGCAAAAACGCCTGAATCAATCGGTGCTTCTGAGCCGTCTTCGGCTTCGCGCAAATACATATTGAGCGGAATTTTGAAGTAATAGTAAAGCGACACGGCACTTGTGAGCACACCGATAATGGCAAGCGTCAAGAACACAGTGCCTTTGCCTAAGAGCGCAGTGAAAATCATATACTTTCCAATGAAGCCAACCGTTGGCGGCAAGCCTGTAAGCGAGACGAGGAAAACCGTGAGCGCGGCGGCAGTGAGCGGCATTTTCTTTCCGAGTCCGCGATAATCATTGACATCATCGCTTCCGATTTTATTGGCAATCAAAATCACCACATAGAACGCGCCGACGGTCATCACGGTGTAAGCGGCGAGATAAAACATCACGGCTTGAGTGCCTAAGTCGTCGGCAACCAAAACGCCCAGGAGCAAATAGCCTGCGTGCGCAATAGAAGAATACGCGAGCATACGCTTAACATTGCTTTGCCAAATTGCCGCAAAGTTTCCGAGCAACATTGAAACGAGCGCAATCAGCGCGAAGAAATTCACCCAATCAAACGCGAGTTCGCCTGTTGGCTCTACGGGAATGGCAACTTTGAAAAAGCGAATCAGCATCGCAAATCCAGCCGCTTTTGAGCCGACTGCGAGAAATGCCGTAACGGGCGTTGGCGCACCTTCATACACATCAGGCGACCAAAAGTGGAACGGCACCGCACCAATTTTGTATCCGAAGCCGCCCATCACCAAAAGCGCGGCGAGCGTGAGCGTAACTTCGTCCACTTCATTTGTGCTAATAAACTTGGCAATTTCGTAGATGTTTGTTTGCCCTGTTAAGCCATAAATCAGCGACATTCCATAAACCATCAATCCCGACGACACCGCACCATAAACGATGTATTTAAGCGACGCTTCTGACGACTTAATTTGATGCTTCAAATAGCCCGTCAAGATGTAAGATGAAATGCTCACGAGTTCAAGCGCGAGGAACATCATCAGCATATCGCTTGCCGATGCCATTAAGAACATTCCGAGCACCATTCCAATGAGCACCGCATAGTATTCGCCAATGTTTGCCACATTTCTTTCGCCCAATTCTTCCGAATCCATCGTAATCAATACCGCCAAGATGCCTGCACCAAGAAACAGGAACTTGAAGAACACGGCGAAGGGGTCAACGACATGCATTCTGAGAAAATACTCTTGATTTGCCATGCCCACTTGTTGCCACGCAAAAAAGCCTGTAACGATGAATCCAATAATCGCAACGATTGGAATCACTGCGCGTTTTTTGCTCACGCTCACAATCATATCGAGCACAATGACGAGCAAAAACAGCACCGACAGCGAGAGTTCGGGCACAAACGCACCCAAACTGACTTTGACTTGTTCAATAATTTCAGGAAGATTGTTCGGCATTTGATGTGAAGTCTTGTTAAAGTTTAGTTTGTTATGTCCAACTCATCAATTTTTTCAAAGTCTCTTTGATTATTCGTTATGAGTTGTAAATCACTATCAAGGGCAATACCAGCTATTAAAATATCAATGTCGTCAACGGGAGTGCCTTTTTTACGCAACTTGGCATAAATTTCAGCGGACTTTGCAACAGATGTTTTCGTCAGTGGCAGAACCCTATTTAACTCGCAAAACTCTTCGAATTCCTTCGCTCGATTTACCAAGTCTTTATGTTTAAGAC
>CALKXI010000001.1 GCA_938003965.1 uncultured Chlorobiales bacterium | reverse complement strand
TATCTCACCCATTTTTCTTGAATGCGTCCTGTTGCCCAGAGGTAGTCGCTGATGGCGCGCAGGTAGTCGGCGCGGGCTTCGATGAGTTTTGTTTGGGCTTCGGCGGTGGCACGCTCGCGCAGGTTCAAGATAAGAATTGTGCTTTCGCCAAGTTGGAACTTGCGTCGCTCGCCCTCTTGCACCAAAAGCGCATATTGCACTTCGCGTTCGGCCACTTCGACGCGCTCTTTGGCGCGCTCAATGGCGGAGACGGCGTCATCGACGCTTGCCAAAATTTTCCGTTCAATTTCCAAGCGTTTGAGGTCAGTGCGTCGGACTTTAATTTCGGCAAGTTGCACGTTCGAGTTGGCTTCGCGGAAAAAGAGGGGTTGAGAGACGGTCAGTCCGAGTCGGTAATCGTTGACGCCGAAGGTTGAAAATTTATACTGCATCGCTTCCGCGCTCAGTTCAATGAACGGGCGTTGAAACTCGGAGTTGAACGCAAGGTCGATGCTGGCGGAGCGTTGTTCGAATTCAATTTGTCCGATTTCAGGGCGTTGGATGAGCGCAAGGCGTTTATCATTTTGGATTTGAAATGCGGAAATGCTGGGCAGCGGTGGCAGTTTGGTCGGAACGGCTGTTATCTGTTTTGGCGTGCCGTCTTGATTCCACAAAAAGACCGAGAGTTTGATGGTAGCGGATTCGGCTTTGCGTTCGGCTTTGAGAAAATCGCCGCGCCGTTTTTCAACTTCGAGCAAGGCTTCAACAGAGTCGATGGGTGCTGCTTCACCGCGCCGAGCACGTTCAGCAATGCCTTTGTATCGCACGATGGCAAGGTCGAGGACGGCTTTAGCCACGTCCATTTGTCCGTAGGCTTCCGCCCAACTCCAATAGGCGAGTGAGGCTTCGCGCAGAAGTTCGTTTTGCTGTTCGCGTTGATTGGCTTTGGCAAGGTCGAGCGTGAAAGTGGCTTTGGCAAGCGAGGCACGTCGTTTATCGGTAAAAATGCCTTGCAGAAGTGGCACTTTGACGCCGACGCTGGCTTCGCCATCGCCGACGGTTCTATCGACATTGCTGATGCGCGTGCCTTCGCCGCGTTTGTATTTGGCAACAAATTTCGGACCGAAGAGCGTTGAAAGCGGCAATTCTAATCCTGCGTTGAGCACGTTGGCGGTAGGTGCGCCTTCTTTGGTTTTGTATTCGTATTGCAAGTTGAATATAGGGTCGAAGCCGCCTTGTGCGTTGCGAAGCGTTGCGGAGGCAACATCATTTTCCAATTCTGCCGAAATTGAGGTCGGATTGGCTTTGAGCACAATATCGAGGAACTGCTCAATTGTGATGGTGTCGCTCGACATGACATAAAAGCGTTGCGATTGCGCCGAGAGCGGCACTGCAACCACAAGCATGATGAAAGAACTGATGAAAACTTTCGTCACGTTTTTTGCGATGAAGTTCAAAATGAAAAGTTAAGCGCCATAAAAGAGAGACTTATCCACTTCTCACTTCACTTTTGAAAGCGGCGGCTTGGCTTTAGCGTCGTTTGCTTTACCTGCTTTTACAGGAATAATCGGCGGGAAGCCATTGAGTTGTCGCCAGAACTCATATCCGAGTGGCACTTCGTTGAGGAGAATCCAACCTGTAACTTCTGTGCCTTGACGCAAGTATTGACGCGAAGGCCAAGGCTTGTCGTTCGGGTCAGGCACAACGAGCACACGATACTTTCCGTTTCCATCATCGACTGCATCGACGACTTTGACGATGCCGCCAAATGTGCCGATTGCAAAATCGGGAAACCCTCCGCCTGGTGCTTGAATGGCAGGGAAGCCAGCAAATTGCAATCGAACTTTTCTGCCTGTGTCAACAATTGCAGCGTCGAGACTGCCAATGAAAATCTCTGCCGCAATGTCGTCGGTTTCAGGTACAACGATAGCGAGTTTGTCGTTTTTCTTAACGGCTTGACCGTCGCCGACTTGCATAATGCGCGTAATGTAGCCGTCAATCGGTGAGAGCATCACGCTGAAATTGCGTCGGTTTGTTACATTTCCGAGTTCCAAATCGGCTTTTGCGATTTTGGCTTCAGCCACGCGTTGTTTGGCTTGGTATTCCGTTTCGGCATTGGCAAGGGCTTGACGCTCCACTTCCAAATTCGTCAAGGCTTTTACAGAGTCGTTAATGGCTTTTTGAAGCGCAAGCAAGTTTGTCTCGACTTCACGCCTCGATGCAAGTCCTTGCACAAAGAGCGATTCAGCGCGTTCATAACGAATACGCGCCGTGGCCGCATCGATATTCGCATTGATAACAGCAGCTTCTGCGGCGTAAAGTTTTTGTTTAGCTTGAATGACTTTTTGTTTAGCCATCACCACTTCCAATTTAGCCTCCTGCACTTCGTTGTCGCGAATTATGGCTTGATACTTCTGGAAGTTGGGGTCTAAAAATTTTGTATCAATATCGCGCAAAACAACAATCGTATCGCCTTTTTTAACATAATCGCCTTCTTGAACATACCACCGCTCAATCCGTCCATCAATGAGCGCGTCGATGGTTTGCGGTCGTTGGTCAGGAGAAAACGAGGTTACAATTCCCGAGCCTGCCACATTTTGAATCCAAGGTGCGACAATCAAAATGATAACAAACCCGACAAGGGTTAAAATGACCCCGCGCGCGAGCGGAATGGCATTGTTCGGCGTTCTCACAAGACGAAGTGCCGTTGTATAATAGTGCGGGATAGGCAATCCACCCGCGTATTGCGGCACGACCTCGCTGTGTCCGTTTTTAACCACTAAGGCACTTTCGTTTCCCGATTGCCCATTCGTGTGTGTAACAGATTTCGTTTCTTTGTTCTCCATGCTGCGCCTGCTACGGTTTCGTGATGTTAAGTTGGACGGATTTCACTGCCATTTCTATTGCGGCTTTTTCTTCTCGCGTTTGTCGAACTAATTCAGGGAAAAGTTGCTCGAAGAGTGTTCCTTCTTTGAGTGCCAGCTCGAAGGGCGTGCCTTGCTCTAAAATTTTGCCATCTTTCAACACATAAATCATTTCAGAGCGGCGAATCAGCTCGGCGTCGTGCGCAATGTCAATAATTGTCCAACTTTTTTCATGGTAGAGCGCTTGAATAAGGTCAAGTTTGACACTTTCTTCAATGCCGCCGAAACATTCATCTAAAATCAAGAGTTTGGGCTTGCCAATGATGGCGCGAGCGAACATAATCCGACGCCGCAAACCGATAGAGACATTTTGCCCCATCGGCACCAGACGCGTTTTGAGACCATGCGGAAGCGCATAAACTTCGTCGTAGAGTTGAGCGGTTTTGAGTGCCCAAACGAGACGCTCATATGAAAAGTCGCGCCCCATCGTGATGTTCTCTTCGATTGTGCCGTCGAAGAGTTCGTTTGCTTCCAACACAATGCCGACGGTTTGCCGAAGCCCATCAAGGCTGATGCGGCTGATGTCGTAATCACCCAGCATGATTTTTCCGCGCGAAGGCTCGTAAAGCCCTAAAAGTAAACTTGCAAGCGTGGTTTTGCCTGAACCGCTTGCGCCGACAAGGCTGACGCGAGAGCCTTTGGCAATTTCAAGTGAAATGCCTTTCAAAACTTTATGATGCTCGTCGTATCCAAATTCTACATTTTTGAACGAAATCGGCAAAGCACCTTCAAACTTTGGAGGCGGCTCGCCGCCGCTGGGTTCGAGCGGTCTATCGACGAGATGCGAAACTTTGTCAATCGCTGTGAAAAGGTCATAGTGATGCTCGAATTGCTCAATGAGTTTTTCAATCGCGCTGAGCATGGCAATCACTACGAGTTCTGCGGCAACGAGTTCTCCAATCGTGAGTTGTTCATTGAGCACCAAGGCACCGCCAAGCCCCAGCACGCCAACCGTCGCTGCCGCCCGAAAAATTGCCGAGCCAATCATCTGACGCGCGAGCACCAAAAAGTGCTTATGCCGCGCCTCAACATAATTGACCGCAATCGTGTCGACCCGTTGATACACAAATTCTGGCTTGGAATACAGTTTGAAACTCACTTGGCATCGCGCAATTTCTTCGAACCACGAGACCAGCGCGTATTTCTTCTTGGATTCTTTAATGCTTGTTTCCAACCCGTTTTGCCCCAAAACGAAAATCACAATCGGCACAAAGGCAAGCAAGGCAAGATCGAAGAGAATAAAAAACGGATGATAGACGGCAAGCAAAATTAAACCAATAATAACGACCAACCCTGAGCCTGTTCCATCGAGCAAAAATTTGCCTATGGTTTTTTGAATCGTCAGCACATCGAAGAAGCGATTGACGACTTCGGGTGCATATTCTTGATTGAAGGCAGACTGCGTCATGCGCGGCAGGCGATAGGCAATATCAAACGATGTGCGCACAAAAATGCGGCGTTGCAAAATATCCGAAACATATCGCTTCATCACATCAAAAGCACCGACAATCAACAAGCCAATCGCCACCAAAACGCACAGCATCGCCAGTTGCGACGAAAGCCCAAGCATCACTGAATTGACAATCGCTGACGCCGACAGCGGCACCACCAGCGACATAAGCCCGACAATCAGCGCGTAAGCCAATACCACCGTGAAATCTTTTTTTTCCTCTTTGAAGAGTTTGAAGAGTTTACTGAAAAGATATTTCACATCAATTTCATGACCGTGATGTCCTCCGCCATGATGCCCATGTGCGTGATGATTATCGTGCGACTCTTCCTTGTTGCGAAGCGGCGTTTGATGCTCTTCCGTCGCTAAGAACGAATCTATCTCGCCATCAAAAACGAGCACATTGAGTTCCTTCTCTTTTTTGAAGAGGTCTTGAACGCTGAGAAATTCTGTCTTTCTCGTTGCAAAATTTCTGAGTGTGATTCCTTTTCGTCGGTCGTCGAAAGTCTCAGCAAAACAGAGCTCATCCTCTATAAAAAAGAAGAAATGCTTTGCTTTCTCGTGATGAAGATGCGATTCGGAAAGAAGCATTTGGCGCAACGCAAGATGGAAAGATTGCCCAATGCGCTCCATGTGGAAAAGAACTTTCTCTTTTGGAAGGTCTTCGTGTCTGATGAAACTGTGAATATCTTCGGGCGGAACAAAGATACCTGTCTTTTCGCGAAGAAAGTCAAACGCATCGTCTATTTGTCGCTCAAACTCGGAGACTTGGCGGTCGTGTCGCTGTTGTTGCATAGTGTTGTCAGAGGTTCTTGTTGCAAAATTTTACTCACACGATACAGGCTTATGACGAAACCTTATCCTATCATTTCTCAATGTTGTTTCTCTCAAATGTCGTAATGACTGCCCAAAGAAAAAATGCCATATGTTAGGGATTTTAGAGCGAAACTACTTTGCCGTGCGATAAGTTTCGCTCGAGCCTTACATTAAAAATGTGCGGAGGGTTGAGTTGAGGTATTCAACATCAAACGGCTTTGTAAGAAATGTCGAGTTTCCACCTGCAAGAAGCCTGTCGGTTTCTATTTCGCGCTCATAGCCAGAAATGAAAATGATAGGAAGCGTCGGGCGGAGCTTGCGCAACCTTTCCGCCAACTCATCGCCGCGCATGTTCGGCATAATCAGGTCCGTAATTACTAACGCAATTTCATCTTGATGTTGCTTGTAAAGTGAAAGGGCTTCTTCGCCATTGCTCGCAGAAAGAATGTTGAACTCATCGCTCAGTGCGTCGACAAGCAACTCGCGAATCAACTCTTCGTCATCAACCACTAAAATGGTTTTTTTGAGCATGGCTTTTGAATATGCGAGTGCAGTGTTGTTTAAGTTTAGGTAATATAAGCAAAAACTTATTTTAATCTCGCGCGGAGTTGCGGCAAGCCAACCGCCAACAGCACAAAAACGGCGGTGATGAGTTTGAAATCAATCGGGTCTAAGCCAATGTAGAGCGCAAACGCCACCAGTATACGAAAGACAATCGCGCCCGCCACTACAAGCAACAGCAAGCCTGTAACCCCGACCTTACGCCGTGCGCCGAAAATGAGCGACTCGCCGATAATCACGCTTGCCAAGCCGAAGACGATAATCCCAATCCCCATGCCAATATCCGCAAAGCCTTGATACTGCGCCACCAGCGAGCCTGAAAGCGCAATCAGCGCGTTGGAAAGCCCAATGCCGACAATTTTCATAAAATCCGTATCCACACCTTGTGCGGCAATCATGGTTTCGTTATCGCCTGTCGCACGCATCGCCAATCCAAAATTGGTTTTGAAAAGCACCGCCAAAACTGCCCAAATCAACAGAATCATAAGCGAGAAGAACATCAGCGCGATAGCATATTTGGGAAGCGCAGAGAGCGTTTTTTCAAATGGTGTAATGATATTTTGAACCGTCAAGAGCGGCACATTCGCGCGCCCCATAATGCGGAGGTTGATAGAATAGAGCGCAGTTGTTACCAAAATTCCCGAAAGCAATCCATTGACGCGCAACTTGGTGTGAATCACGCCTGTGAGCGTGCCTGCAAAAAATCCTGCTGTGCTGGCAACAACGACGGCAAGAATCGGAGGCGCACCTGAAACCAGCATCGCCGCCGTAACGCTTGCGCCAAGTGTCAGACTGCCATCGGCGGTGATGTCGGGAAAATTGTAAATGCGCATCGTGATGTAAACGCCCATTGCCAAAAAGCCGTAACACAAGCCGAGCGCAATGGAGCCGAGCCAAGATTCCATGTGAGTTTTTTGTCAGTGAAGTTAAAGTTCAAAGTAGCATACACGCATCTTCAATCCAAAATTTCCCAATTAACACCTATGCGAAAGGCACGCGTATAAATCGGAAAAAAAGGCGCACGAAACACAGGCGTATCAAAAATGTTCTCAACGAAAAAGAAAATCATGCCACTGCCAATGCCCGCCCACAGTTGCGCGTCGAGCGTGGCTTTTGGGCGAAGCGTTCCGAATTGCAAGTTGTTATCGCGCAGTGCGCCGTTTTGCTCAATGAGGTTGAAGAAAAACGCCGATTGCCGCTCGCTGTTTTGAAGCGCGGCAGAAAGGTCTGTTTGAACATAGCCCGCCACGCCAAGTTTCAAATCGAGCGCGCCATCAAAGAGTTTATCACGAAAGTAAAGCCCCACATTTGCATAAAAGCGTGGCACATACAGCACGCGGCGGCTCCGTGCGTCAATCGTATCGCCTTGCAGTTGCAATCCGCCCGTAAAGGCATTATCGGGGTTTGAAATCAAGGAATAATCCAAAACCAGCGTCGCGTTTAAGTGCGATTCAATCGCGCCAAGTTTGCTTTGCATCGCAAATCCCAATCCCGAATACGAAAGCGACTTGCCTTGAAGCGATTGATACCGCCGAGAAAGCGTTGTGTCGCTCGTGCGCGTTTGCACAATGGCGTAAGGCGAACTGACCAACGTGGAGAGCAAAGAAAGGCGAAGCCGAAGCGCGTCGGCATAACGAAGTTCCGAACCGAATTCGGCTTGGCTCACCCGTTCATTTTGCCATGTTTGCGCGCCCTGAATATCAGTTGCTGAAAAAACTTCGCGTAGCGATGGCACGCGACTCGTTGTGGAAAGCGAGGCAAAAATTTTCAGCACTGCCTCGCGCGACGGCACAAGCGGAAAGTTCACCTCGCCGCCCGCGCCTGTTGAGAGAAAACTCGTCGTGAAATTCTGCCCGAAGGTGTTCGTGACGGTCTTCGTGGTTGAAGCCAGCGACGCGCCAACTTCCAACGCTTCGCCGAAAATGAGATTTGCGAAGGTCGTCTTCGCGCTTGCGGTTAGTTCAACGGTGTTCAAGTTTGGTTTGATGTTTTGAGCAAGCGCATTTGCGAGCGTGTTATTGTCGCCGACCGATTCGAGCGAATATGTGCCGCGCAATCCGAGCGAAAAGAAAAAGAGTTTGAGCGATTGCGTTGCGCCAACTGTCAGCCGTGAAGACGCTTCGAAGTCTCTGAACACTATGCCGCGCTGTTGTGCAAAGGTGTTGGAAAATTCTGTGAAGGCAACCCACGCTTTGAACAAGTTGAGCGAATCGGCTTGAAAGCGTTTGGGAATAAACGGCAATGCGGTTTGCAGTTCGGCTTTGTAGAGCGAGAGGGTGTTTTTGCGTTGCACAAATTCATTGGCAATGATGGTGTTAATTGGCGAGAAGATGTCGCCGCCGAGCCTTGTGGTTTCAAAGAGGTTTGCGCCGCCGAAGGGTTTGAGATTAAGCGAATTGCGCTCGAGCGCGAAGTTGAAATAAGTTTTCACCCCGTATTGATAGCGAAAGCGCAAACGAAGTTTGTTGGCTTCGCTGGACGAGCCGAAGCGGTCGCCGCCGAACCCGCCCGAATTGCGAAAGATGCCTTCTGCGCCTTCGCGCACATAGCCGCCATAAAAACTCCATCGCTCCGAGAGATTGAGCGCAAAGGTAATGTCCATTTTGTTCGTCGAGCCCGAAAATTGGTAGTAGTGTGCTTTTGTGTAGCCTTTGGCGGCGACAATGTTTTGTGTCTTAGATTCAAGCGCAATTGGCGAGGCAGAAAGTCCAAACGCGCCGTAGCCATTGAAGAGATTGAGTTCAGAGAACGATTCGCTGGAAAGATGATTGTAAAAGGCTTTGGCGGAGATTACATCGTTGAGCAGAATTTCATCAAGGTAAATGGCTTGATAGCGCGCCCCCAACCCGCCAACAAGCAAGTCGTTCTGCTGACCGAGTTCAATTTTATCGCGTAAAAAAAAATTTGGCGAAAAAGCAAAGTAGTCTTCGACATGGCGATGGTATATGAAATCGCGTGTGCTGTCAGTAACATGGTAAAGCGTGCCAAACAGCGACGGAACGGGCGGCAAGATTTTGTAAAACTTGATACTATCCTTTGGTGTTGGAGCATTGAACGTCGGAGTTTGATTTAGAGTTGAATCAGATGCTACGGTCAATGCGTTAATGGAAAGTGAATTTATGACAGCAGTAGTGGCGCGTGAATGGATAGCAGATGAATCGGAACTTTGTGCTGAAAGCAAAGGCGGAACAACGAAAGTGAAGAGCGTCACAACGGCGAAAACAAGAATTGGTAGTGCGCTAAAATTATATTTCATTTGCAAACGTTCGGCGTTCCGCCTATTATTCACTTAGCTTTGAAAAATATACAGAAATCACTTGATGCAAATCGTAGCAGAAAGATTGACACAGGCAAGATTGACACGAATTTGATGCTTTGGAACTTTCCATTGATGAATTAACAAGACTTAATTTTCACTTTTACAAGTACACACTATGCCAGAGAAGAATTTCTTTGATGAGTTCAACCGTCAAGATGACAAGAAGAAAAATAACAAGCCGAAATTTACCGCGATTTATTATGTGCTTGCGATTGTCATTTTAATCGGCATTCAACTGACGTTTTTTTGGTCGAGCACGACAGCAGAACTTCCATACAGCGAGTTCAAAAAAATGCTCGACGAAGGCAAAATTGAATCTGTTCAGATTTCTCCGTCGCGCATCTACGCCACTTTGAAGCCGAGCTATCAACTCGAGGAGAAGAATCGTTCGACCAATTTCATGCGCTCAAAGCACGACGCTCGCCGTTTTTATACCGTCGTTACTTTCCGTGATGACAAGCTTATCGAGAAACTTGAAGCACAGGGTGTTAGAATTCAAGGTGTTTCCGACAGCAATTGGTTCACTGAGATCTTGCAATGGGTGTTCCCGATTGCGTTGCTGATTGTGGTTTATTTGTTCATTTTCAGACGCATGAACCCCAACTCGCAAGTGATGAACATCGGCAAGAACAAAGCCGCACTATATGAACACGACGAAAATACGCCGCGCATTACCTTCAAAGATGTAGCGGGATTAGACGAAGCCAAAGAAGAAGTGATGGAAATTGTCGACTTCCTCAAAGACCCGAAAAAGTTCACAAAACTTGGCGGAAAACTTCCCAAAGGTGTATTACTCGTCGGTCCCCCTGGTGCAGGCAAAACGCTTATGGCGAAAGCCGTTGCTGGTGAAGCTGGGGTGCCGTTCTTCTCGCTTTCAGGCTCTGACTTTGTCGAGATGTTCGTGGGCGTTGGTGCAGCGCGCGTGCGCGATTTGTTCAAGACCGCAAAGGAAAAAGCCCCATGCATTATCTTCATTGATGAAATTGATGCGGTCGGTCGCTCGCGCGGCAGAGGCCTGATGATGGGCGTTAATGACGAACGCGAAAACACGCTCAACCAACTGCTTGTGGAAATGGACGGATTCGCGACCGATAAAGGCGTGATTATGATGGCGGCTACGAACCGCCCCGATGTCTTAGACCCTGCACTCTTGCGCCCTGGTCGCTTCGACCGTCAAATCGTTATCGATAAGCCTGACCTCAAAGGACGCATTGATATTCTCAAAGTCCACACAAAAAACATGCCGCTTGGCAAAGATGTCGACATTAAAGTGATTGCATCGCAGACGCCAGGCTTTGCTGGCGCAGAACTCGCCAACATCTGCAACGAAGCCGCCTTGCTTGCGTCTCGCCGCAACAAAGACGTCATAGAAATGATTGATTTTCAAGATGCCATCGAGCGTGTTATTGCCGGCCTGGAAAAGAAAAACAAAGTCATCAATCCGAAAGAAAAGAAAGTTGTAGCCTACCATGAATGCGGACACGCCATTGTCAGTTGGCTGATGGAAGGCAACGACCCACCGCAAAAAGTAACCATCGTGCCCCGTGGCGTCAGCGCACTTGGCTATACGCTCAACATGCCACTCGAAGACCGCTATCTGATGACGAAAGAAGAACTCTTTGCACGCATCTGCGGCTTGCTTGGCGGACGAGTCGCTGAAGAAATCGTCTTTCAATCTATTTCAACGGGCGCGCAAAACGACCTCGAGCGCGTTACCGACATCGCTTACAGCATGGTCGCTATTTACGGCATGAGCGAAAAACTTGGCTATCTCTCTTATGCCGATTCAAGCAACATGTATCTGCAAGGCTTGGGTATCGAAAAACGCTACGGTGAAGACACGGCACGCCTTATTGATGAAGAAGTCAAACGTATCGTCAATGAAGCACACATCACTACACGCGATTTGCTTATCGCCAACCGAGAAAAACTCGAGCACATGGCAACTGAACTCCTGAGACGAGAAGTGCTGAACTACAAAGATATTGAGGACATTCTTGGAAAACGTCCCAACATGGACGATACCAACTCAAGCCAAAGTTTATCCCAAGAATTAGCTGAATCGGAAGTCAAATCCACTATCAGCGAGGAAGAACGACGCGAACTTGAAGCCGCTGTTGAAAAACTCAAAAGCTCACGCAGCACAAGCGAGCATTAAGATCAACGCTCAAATTGGTCTATTTCGCTCACTGAACATTATTCATCATTGACACTTCAAGCAGCTCTATGATTCAAGCCGTTCACGCAATTGCCGAAGGGCGCGTTCAGGGCGTTGGCTACCGATGGTTCGTTCAAAAAACAGCAACGAAACTCGGCATCAAGGGCTATGTGCGCAACCTGCCCGACGGCACCGTAGAACTTGAAGCCGAAGGCAGCACCGAAAGCCTCGACGCCCTTATATCCGAAATGAAAAAAGGTCCGCTCGGCGCACAGGTCCTTGCCGTCAGAGAACACCGTAAAACGCTCCAAAGCGACGCAGAGCGAAGATTTACGGACTTTGAAATCCGTCATTAACTTGCAACTGAATTTCAGGTTTCTATCAACGTCCAACTTTAACTCTTGACGCCCTTGGCACAAAAATCAACGACCGCAAAGAAATCGTCCTCAACCGCGCGCAAGTCAAAGACAGCCTCACCAAAATCCTCCTCAGCAAAAAAAACTCCGCCGAAATCGGCAAGAGCAACCGCTTCGAAAAAGACCGCGACCACCTCTTCGATTGTTGTTCATCTTGACGAGGGCGAACTCCTCACGCGACGCATCGCCGAACTCATGTTCACCAAAAAAGCCTACGATGTAACGATTATCGACGTGCGCGGCTTGACCGACGTGACCGACTACTTTGTTATTTGCTCCGCCGATTCCGATAAACAAGTTAAAGCCATTTCCGACGCCGTGCGCGATGGCTTACTCTTAGACGATGAACGCCCAACCTACGTCGACGACAAAGAAATGACCTGGATTGTGCTCGATTATGTCAATGTCATCGTTCACATTTTCCAAAAAGAACGACGCGCTTTCTACGGGCTTGAAAAACTCTGGGGCGACGCCAAATTCACTCATATCAAAGATGAACAAGAACTCCAACTCGTGCCGCCCCCAAAAACGCGCAAGGCAAAATCTGAACGCGCCTGAACAATTTACTTGACAGTGCTCTCCTTGCTTGTGATGAGAACGAGTTAAGCACCCAGAGCCACTTTCATTTTATCGGCAGGGTCGTATTTGACAGCGACTTCATCGCCGACACGCGGAATCGCAATTTTAGATACAGGCGTTTTAACACTCACCGTATATGGCGTGCCTGCATTAGGACGCACTTCCATTGTCAGAATCACGACAGGGTTATAGTTCAACAGCATTCCCGTGTCTTGAATCGCAAGCACGCTTGCTTTGGCAGATATGCCTACATTGCGAATGCGCTCCGATTCTTTGAAATCAGCCATTGCATCTTGCGCCTGACCTACGGCGGCGTTCATTTTATTCAAGTCTTCTTTTCCGATGAAGAGTTTGGCAAACCATCCGAGTGGTCCTTTTCCTGAAAGAATGTTTTTTGCCCTCGATAGGGATTCTTCAGGGTTACGATTCGCGTTGAAGTTGAGCATTGTTTGTTATGTTTTAGTTAAAGAATATGGTGTGAGGCAAAGGTAGAGCGTGCTGGTCTCCAAAAAGTCTCCGCAAACAAGCGATTCCAAAAGATGAGAAGTTTAGTGAAGCGCGATTGTAAAAGACATCAATGTGTGTGGGGTGAGGACGAAAAAGGGAATTTTTCAGTCTGCAAGTATGCTATCAGTTTCTGAAGCGTCAATTTTTCAAGCCAATCAAATGCAACTTTCAAGCCAATCGATTATGAAACACAAACCAACTGACACATCGCGCCGCAACTTCTTGAAAACGGCGACGCTCGGAAGCCTTGCGCTCGTCGGGAGTACTTCTCTTTTAAGCACGCTTGCCGGATGCGGCGAAGACAATCCAACCTCGCCGCGCACAGGCGAGCGCGTAGAAGTGAACCTTAACGAAAACGGTTTTGAAGCCTTGCGCGAAGTCGGCGGAATTCTGAGACGCAATTTCGGAAGCAACCGCAATCGTGGGAAAGACGTGATTATTCGCCGAACTGCTCAAACAGAATTTCGCGCCGTTTCAGTCGTTTGTCCGCATGCGCAATGCGACATTGGCACGCCGAATCAGAACAGCGTAACTTGTCCGTGTCATCAATCGATGTTTAGCATGCAAGCGGGCAATTTCGGAGCGCGACTTTCAGGACCCGCCCCGCGCGGCTTAGATTCATTTGAAACTGCCTTCAACGCTGAAACCCAAATCCTAACCATCACTTTTTAATGAAGCCAACGCTTGCTTTTGTGCTGTTCTGGCTCTGTTCAGAAATGCTCTTGGCACAAGTTGCCTCTCGCAATGCGCGGTTGAGTGTGTTTAGCGAACAAGAACCTACATCTGAGTCTGTTTTAGAACATCGCGCCACAGCGGTTCTTGAAAGCGATTCACTTGAACAGGCGCGAAAACGGCGTCTGCTTCCGAAAAACATTAGCCTTATGGAGCGCGCATTTTGGGGAGAGAACGGCGTGTTCAGAGCGACGGGCATTGCGCCGCTTACGCCTGAATCGCGCAAAGAAGAATTAGAAGTGCGCCGAATCATGCTCACATCGCACCAAGTTGCGGGCATTGCGACGCTCGGCTTAATGATTGCTACCGTCATCGTCGGACAGCGGTATCTCGACGGCGATTTTACGCTCTACGACACCAAACGCACGCTCGGCAACGCGACAACCATCGCCTACATGACCACCGCCGCGTTCTCGCTCTTCTCGCCCCCGCCTGCCGTGCGGCGCGACGAGTGGAACTCCATCTCAACGCATAAACTTTTTGCACTGATTCACTTCACGGGCATGATTGTTACGCCTATTTTAGCCAACCGCATCGCCAGCCCAAGCGGCGATTACAACCAAAAAGTGCGTTTGCATCAAACGGCGGCATACATCACGACCGCCGCTTTTAGCGCATCTATCATTTCACTTGCATTTTGAATTTGAACTATGCTGAACTTTCTTCTTATCGGACTGCTTTTTATTGCCACGCCGAGCCGCGACGCAAAAAAAATTTCTGCCATCAAGGGCGAATCTTGGATAAAGTATTCGCTTTCGCACCCACTTCACAAAGTTGACGCCATAACGAAAGAGTTCATCTGCGACGTTGAAATCAACGATGCCAAAGAAATTCAATCGGTGAAGGTTTCTGCCGATGTAATGACCTTCGACAGCGGAAACTCCAACCGTGATTCTCACGCAATGGAAGTTATCGATGCCTTCACTTATCCCGAAGTCTCATTCATTAGCGATGCAGTTTCAACAAACGGCAATGACTTAAATGTATCAGGAAAACTCTCGTTTCATGGAGTTACCAAGCCCGTCTCATTTTCCGCAAAAGCCCAATCGCAGAACGGCAAAACTACGGTCGAGGGAAAAATCACGGTCAAACTTGAAGACTTCAAGGTCGAGCGACCAAAATTAGCCTTGATTCCGACCGATGAATTTCTCTACATTTCGTTTGTCGTTGTTTTTCCGTTTTGAAAACTGCTCTTCACATGGCTCGTTTGCTTTTTGTCGGGGTCTTTCTCGCGCACTTTGTGCCAACCGCATTTGCGCAGGAGTTGCTCGTTGATGTTCGCGTCAACATTGAGCAACTACCTGCCGAAGCGCGCGTCCGACTAACAAACTTTCGTCAAACCATCTTGGATTATCTCAACCGACACCGTTGGACGAACAGCACCGAGTTTGAGACAGATGAGGACAGGATTCAGTGTCAGATTGAGTTCACCTTTCTTTCGGCAAATGTTAATGTTGCGCCTGCACAGTATAGCGCGCAAATGTTCATTGGTGCCTCGCGTCCGATTTATCGCTCGCTTCGCGCCTCGTCGCTCTTGCGGATGCTAGACGCTAATGTGAATTTTTTTTACGATGAACGGCAAAGCGTTTTGATTCATAACGAACTCGTCTTCACGCCGTTAGCCAGCCTTTTGGATTATTACGCCTACTTGATTCTTGCCTTTGACGCCGATACATTTGATAAACAAGGCGGCACACAACTTTTCACAAAAGCGTTTAACATTCGCCAACTGGCGCAATCGCAAGCCACAGGAAACTTCGCACGCGGTTGGCGCGTCGACGATGGCGGCGGCGATAATCGTGCGCAGATGATTCAAGAATACCTTGACCCTCGCTTTTTGCCGTTCCGCGATGAATTTTATGCTTACCACTACAACGGCTTGGACGAGTTTCACAAAGACCCTGACAAAGCGCGTCGCCGAATTGCTGATTCGCTCAAAAAAATCGCCGAACTCGACGCACGGTTCCCGCGCAGTTTGGTTATTAAGCGTTTCTTTGAAGCAAAGGCGATTGAAATTGGAGAAGTGTTCAAAAATGCGTCGCCCGAATTGAAGCAAGAAGTCTATGCGATTTTGCGCCGCGTCGATCCCTCGCGTGGAAGCGTTTATGAGCCGTATTTCACAGGCACAGGCGGCGAAACAGCAGGGGGCAGAAAGTAACCGATTTCAGTCGCGAAAACGTATCGAGAGATTTTTCGGAGATTCTGAAACGCGCTCAAAAATCGATTGCGTTTGAAGCAAAAGTTTTTCGCGTGCCTCGTTCAAAATGCCTGATGAATCGGCGGCTTGCCACGCACGCTCTTTGTTGCGTTTGAGCGCGACCTCTTGAATCGCCTGCTTTGACGCCTGTTTCCAAAACACATCGAGCGTGCCGCCTTCGTTCATGATTTTGTAATCAACCATTTCAACGGAAAGAATCTCAGGCTCGGGAAACTCCGCCGAAATGCCTCGCTCCGTAACCGTGATGCGAAATCGCTTCCGCAAATCGTAACCTGCCTTCACCACGTAATCGCCTTTAACGACAACGCTGTAAGACGTCATTGCGTCTTTTTCGCCGTAGCTTGTTTCAGCGATGATAGGCTTTGAGACGGTCGCGAGTTCGAGAATTGGCGACGCCCTGCCCACAATCACGCAGTCGCGCACGAGCACTTCGGGCGTGAAGCCGAAGGCACGTTGAAATTCATCAGCGATTTTGCGCGCCGCCTCTTGACTTGCCGCAAGGGCTTTCTGTGAGTTTTCTTGTGGGAGTTTGAAGAGAAAGTAATAGACGCTCGCCGCCGCAAGTGCAATCGCAACAAAAAGCAGTGTGAGGCGGGTTGTGAGTTTCATTTATGTGATGGGATTGATGTATTTCCAAAATGGCTGAACGAACATTCCGTTTCGATGCGATTTCCAAAGTAACAACACGCCTGCCGCTGTGCAAACCACAAGCGTAATGAGCGAGGCTTCCGCGCCGAATGCACCGCCCGAAAAAAGTTCGTTGCCTTCCAAGTGCGATGAAATCAACCCTTTGACTTGCGCGCCAGAAACGGCAATGCCAAATACTGCACCCTGCACATAATTCCAAGCAATGTGAATGCCGACGGCAAACCATACGCGCCGTGTCAGCATATATGCCGCACCCAGCAAGATGCCCGCTTCAACCGCAATCGCAAATGAACTGAATAAAGTCGCATTTGGATTGGCAATGTGCGCCACGCCGAAAAAGAGCGACGAAATAAATAGTGCAATCCATGAGCCGAGTTTTTCTTCAACAATGCGAAAGAGAATCGCGCGAAAGGCGAGTTCTTCAAAAAAGCCTGCGCCGAGCGAGAGCGGCAAGTGTCGCGTTGCAAAAAGTTCGGAGATGTCGTTAACCGAATCAACTTTGTAAAACTCAAACAGCCACAGGAGCAAGATGGAAAGTGCGAGCAATCCCGCGCCGATGCCCAGCCCGCCAACGAGTTCAAGCAGTGCGCCTTTAAGCGAGAGTTCAGAAACATATCGTCGCCTCTCCATGCTGCGCACCAATCCGTAATAGACAAGGTACGTGGCAACGAGCGTCAGAATCATGCCGATTAGTTTGAGAAAAGGCTGTTGAAGCCGTTCGGCAAGTTGCAACGTGCTGCCAAGCCCCGCCGAGTAGACAAGCGTAACCGTAATAAACATCACAAAAAAGCGCACAAAGGGATTTTGGCGAACGCGCTGCCAAAAAGGGGGCTCTTCGAAGACATACTGCATATACTGGTTGTATTAAGTTTTTGAAGAAACATTGCTCAACATACTTGCGAAAAAGCGTGGCGAACTTATTTTCAGTGCCTCTTTTGAGCAAATGTTGAAACGAAGCATGAAATACAGCACAAACATACTTTTCGTTTTTCTTTTTTGGAGTATTGCGATATTCTCTCTGAACGCACAAGAAAAAAAGTATGATTGGCGTGCACACAAAGCCCAACTCGAGCGCGAACGCAAACAGGCAGAGCCCTTCATTGGCACCTACAAGCGCGGCGATGATGAGTTCATTGAGTTTTACATCTCCAAAGAATCCAAATATACTTGGTTTCGCGGACGATTTTTCGGCATTGGAAAATACGACTATGAATTTGCAGTGTCCGACTTAGCGTTCAACAGCGACGGCTCGATTTCCTTCAAGGTTAAAGGCAAGCCCTACAAAGCCCGACGCATTCATGAATCGCTTGAACTGACCTTGCCCGACGGCGCAAAGCGATACTGCCCGCGCTTGTTCAATCAATCCGTGCAAAACGCATCGCTGCGATGAAATCTCGCGGACCTCTTCTTAACCACGATTTATTTCAACGATATGCCAACTTCCTTGTTCAAATTGTTTCAAAATGCTTGTCAAACGGAAGCACTTTCATTAGCCCTGCTTGAAGATGTCGGGCAAGGCGACATCACCACCGCCGCTACGATTCCTGACAAACACCGCAGTAAAGCTGTTCTGTTAGCAAAGTCGGAAGGCATTGTGGCAGGCTTGCGAGTTGCACGTTTGATTCTTTCATCTTGGTCAGAGCCGCTGAAACTTTCGCTCAATAAAAAGGACGGCGAATCGGTGAAGGCAGGCGAAGTGATTGGAGAGATTTCAGGAAAGACGGCGCACTTGCTCGTTGTTGAACGCACGTTGCTCAACTTGCTTCAACGCATGTCGGGGATTGCCACGAAGACCGCCGCATTCGTCCGTGCAGTTGAAGGCACAACCGCACACATTCTTGACACGCGCAAAACGGCACCCGCACTTCGATACTTCGATAAAGAAGCCGTCAGGATTGGCGGCGGGCATAATCATCGCTTCGGTCTCTATGACATGGTTTTAATCAAGGATAATCACATTGATGCGTCAGGCGGAATCGGGATTGCGATTGAACGCGCTAAAGCCTACCTGAAACAAAAATCTCTCAAAGCCAAAATTGAAGTGGAAGTTCGCACGCTCGAGGAATTGCGCGAAGCCATCGCGCATAAGCCCCACATCATTTTGATTGATAATTTTTCCGTCTCAGAATTGCGCAAAGCCGTTGACCTTGCACGGCAGTTGAATCCGAACATCAAACTTGAAGCATCAGGCGGAGTAACGCTGAAAAGTGTGAGGAAAATTGCGGAAACCGGCGTCGATTTTATTTCTGTTGGCGAACTGACGCACAGCGTTACGGCGATGGATATTTCCATGAAAATTCAACCGATAAAATCGTAACCAGAGAGGTTCTTCACTCGCCAATAACGGTGAGCGCGTTTGGCACGCACTCGATGAACAGGTCGCCCGATACATTCTCGAACACCTCGCCGTCCAAGTGCAAGTCGAGCGGCTTTGTAAGCGAAATGGTTGCCGATGCAATTTTGTGATAATGCACTTGCTCGTGGCGGGTTTGACTGCCGCGCAAATATCGCGAGACCCAAATCGGCAATTTCCATTTTGGAAACGCTGTGAGCGCGCAAAGGTTGAGCAAGCCGTCGTTGACTGTGGCGTCAGGTGCGATTTTGAATTTTCCGCCTTCAATTTTGCCGTTGCCAATCGTGAGCGCGAAGATGGATTCTGAAATCAGTTTCTGACCGTGTTCGGTCTGAAGCGAGAGCCGCATGGCTGTTGCGGAATAAGTTCTTCCAACTTTGCTTAACGCATCGAGATAAATGAGGTCGCCTTTGCGCTTGGAAGTGCGCGCTTCTTTGGCGATGGCACCTGTGAATCCCAGCCCCAACGAATTGAAAAAGTATCGCGAGTAAGATTGATTGTTGGAGTGAAAGGTAACTTTTCCGACATCAATTTTACGTGCCTTGCCTTGCACTGCAAGCCGGAACGCATCGTTTAACTTTTTTTTGCGCGATATGTTTTTGAAGAAGTCGTTGCCCGAACCCATCGGCAGAACAGCAAGTTGTGTTTCTGTTCCGACAAGCGACTGCGCCACTTCATTGACCGTGCCGTCGCCGCCACATGCGACAATGATTTCAGATTTCACTTTTGCTGATTCTGAAAAAAGCACCGCATCGCCCGATTGATTTGTCAGTTGAATAATTCCTTCTTCGTGTTCAGCAAGCAACATGTTTTCCAACCATTTGAGGTGTGTTTTGGCTTTGCCTTTATTGGCGGCGGGATTAAAGATAAACCAATATTGGCGTGTTTTCTTTTGAGCGTGAGCCTCAATGGCTTCAAGCGCTATCATTTCTGGTGTGATTGGCGCAGAGGCAGTGCGTTTCAGATTGCTTGTTGGCGGTTTCATTTCTATGCTCAACAGAAGGTTGAACAAAGTAAAAAAAATTGTGAATAAAAAATACGCCCGAACTTATAACCTGACTGTGATTTAGCTAACAGTTTTAACCGTTTCAAGGTGAATAGTCGCTTCGGCTGTTTTTCAGTTTATCGCCTTGCTATTTGGCATTTGAACATCGTGCAAATTAACAAAGATTTGATTGTGGAAACTTGAAGTGACAATGAACTTTCTGCTAAATTGTAATGGTTTCAGTAGCGTTTGTAGTCTGGTTGTTCTTTTGAAACCCTACTGTCTTGCGCAATCGCAGTAAGCAGTTCTTGCAGTTTTTGAAGTTTAGTTCAAGCAAAACCTTAAACTTATCTAACGCTATGAATAACTCATCGTTGAAACTTGCAGGTGCCGTCATCCTTGGGGTACTTGTGCTTTTTATCCTCTATGCTGGTTCAGGGGCAGTGCTGGGCGTGCCAATCTCAAAGGTTGGATATACGTTCATTCGTTATGTTGCACTTTTCCTGACGGCGAGTTTAATTCTCTGGGTTGCAGGTAAATTTGTGGCGCAATACAATTCGGGATGGTTCTTGCAAATCATCTTGGTTGGCATGGCGTCTGTTTTTTTTGCATGGATTGGACTTGTGGCTTCATCGGGCAATCGGACACAAACCGTACCTGGACAGCCACCTGCACCGCGCACGGTCAAACAACTCGATAACTTTGGTGCAGAAGCGTCTGAACCTGAAGCAGTTGTTGCTCCGACTGCAGCGAGCGTTGTGAGCGGTGAAGGTGCAAAAACCGAGTTCGACCTCATCATGCAAAAGTATAACTTACCTGACGAGCTCGCCAAGTTTGACGAAGGCGCCTATACTTCCTCGACAAAAATCTATGAAGTCGTGCCTGCTAAGTTCTTGAATGCCAAGAACAAGAACGGCGAAG
This sequence comes from uncultured Chlorobiales bacterium, assembly GCA_938003965.1. Classification (GTDB taxonomy): domain Bacteria; phylum Bacteroidota; class Chlorobiia; order Chlorobiales; family Thermochlorobacteraceae; genus JANWWM01. The sequence goes on along the minus strand of CALKXI010000001.1, from coordinate 14,437 downwards.
CGGTGAAGATTTCTGATGATGATTTGTTCAAAATTATCAACCACTTCATCAATGAACTGCGCAAGCGCGAAGAAGCCAAAGCCTCAAAGGAAGCCTCTGTTGCGCCTGCGCCTGCACCACCTGTTGCCAAAGTCGAAGCACCTGCCGTCGAAGCACCTGCTGCACCTGAACCAGCAGCCGCACCAGCCGCTGCTGTTGTGGCTGTCAGTGGCGATGTCGCTCAATACGAAGGTTTATACCGGAAAAAGTGCTCTGGATGCCACTCTTTGACCGCAAATGCGGGCAAGATGAAACAAAAATGGATGCGCTCAGAAGATAAAACCAGAGAACTTGTGCTTTGGATGCAACGCCTTGCCAAACAAGACCGCTCCAAAGCATTCACCGACGCAGAAGCTGAACAAATCACCGCATACATTCGCTCTGGCAACAAGTTGTATTGATGCATTTGCAAACCCAACCGCATGAAAAAAGCCCGACAGAATCGGGCTTTTTTATTACCACATTTTTGCCATCACATTTTTACCTCACTCCTGCACGGCAAATCCGACGCGCGTTTTCTGCGATTTGCCCCGATATTCCGCCGTTACGGTCTCCGTGATTCCGCCGCGCGCTTTCCACTCCGTCTTTACCATAATTTCGCGCGGTTTGAGTTTTTCAATCAGATGGTCGAGAATGGTGTTCGTTACATTTTCATAAAAAATTCCTGCATTGCGAAACTCCAAAAAATAGTATTTGAGCGATTTGAGCTCCACACAAACTTTATCAGGAATATATCTTATTGTAACTGTGCCAAAATCGGGTAAGCCTGTTTTCGGACAGACCGATGTAAATTCAGGATTAACGATTTCAATCGTGTAATCGCGTTCAGGAAATTTGTTTTCAAATGTTTCGAGAAGTTCTGGTTTCATCGTTGTTTTATGAATTGAAGTTGATTGTGCAAAATACGAATTTCAAACGCGAAAGAATCTTTACCTTTGCTCCTGAATTTTATCTGCTATTGGCTTCAACATCTCAACTTTAACATTTTTCCGTATGTCGTTACGCCTAACGCTTTTTCTCTTGCTTTTCTCGTCTCCCGCTTTCGCCACCACCTACACCACGCCAAACACTGGCGTTGATTGGACAATGAACGACCTCGTCGCTAATTCCAACGGCACCGTTACAGGCACTTTCCCGAATTATTCCGTTTTGGATTCCGTTATCATCGCGCCCAACGATAGATTGACGATTCAAGCAGGAAGCATTTTAACCTTCACGCAAAACGGATTTGTGGTGCGCGGCAAACTTTTAGCGATTGGCACGCCATCGGCACGCATTGTGTTCACAGGCGCAACACCCACGCCCGGCTCGTGGCGCAACATTCGCATCGAGGATTCCGCGATTGACTCCGCATGTATTTTTCGCCACTGCGTGATTGAATACTCAACGGGCGGAATTGCGTGCATCAGTTCAAGCCCAACAATTGAATTTTCAACCCTACGCTTCAATGGCAGTTTAACGACCGTCGGTGGAAGCACCGCAATTCAATGCTTCAACTCTGACGCCATTATCCGGCACGATAGCCTTTACAACAACTCACAAAGCACCATCACGATTAGCAATACTTCCAACCCAATTATTGAGCATAATTACATCGCCAATAACAACGTTCGCAATCAAAGTCCCGTTAATCCTATCACGATTTCATTTCAAGGCAACAACAGTCCTATTATTCGATTCAATGAAATTCACAGTGCGGATATTCCGCAACCGGTTCGCGCAGGGGGCATTAGCGTTGGGTTGGGAAGCAATACGACCGTTCAAAATCCGCTCATTGAATTCAACTACATTCACGATTGTGCCTTCGGCATTGTGATTGCAGGCGCAACGCAGTGCATCGTGCGCAACAATCGCCTTGAAAACAATACACGCAACCCAAATCCGTTTCAAGCAGGAAGCGGCATCAATGTCAATTCGTCGGGAAGTGCTGTTGCCGCACCGATTATTACAGGAAATTTCATCAAAGGAAATTTGTGGGGCGTTACCATTCAAGGCACAGCGCAACCGAACTTGGGGGATTTAAGCAATAGCAACCCCGACGACGACGGACGCAATACTTTCATTGATAACCTTCAAGGCACAACCAACTACGCGCTTTACAACAACACCAGCAACACCATTCGCGCTCAAAACAACTTTTGGGGCACAACCGATTTAGCCTTGATACAACAGCGCATTTGGGGCGCAGGCGATATTCAAAATCCGCCATCGGTCATTTTTCAGCCGTTTGCACTCGGCGATATTTCTCTGCCCGTTGAACTTGTTGAGTTCAGCGCACGCAAAATAAATGTTGGCGTATTGCTTTCTTGGAAGACTCTGTCAGAACAAAACAATAGTGGCTTTGAAGTGCAAAGAAGAAGCGAGAAGCGAGAAGCGGGCAATGAGGAATGGGAAATTTTGGGCTTTGTGCGTGGCAACGGCACAACCACCGAAGTGCAGTCGTATTCGTTCTTGGATAAAGCCGCGTCGGGCGTTGTTCAATATCGCTTGAAGCAGGTTGACTTTGATGGCAAGTTTGAGTACAGTAATGCAATTGAAGTCAATGCAGGCTCACCAACGCAGTTTGTGCTTGAACAAAACTATCCGAACCCATTTAATCCAACAACCACTATCACTTACTCGATTCCCGTTGCAAGCACGGTGAAGTTAGAAGTCTTTGATATGCTTGGAAAGAAAGTCGCAACGCTCGTTAGCGCAAAGCAAGAAGCGGGCACATACACTTACACACTAAACGCAAGCACGCTTTCAAGCGGCGTTTATTTTTACCGATTGCAAGCAGGTGCATTTTTACAGACAAAGAAAATGGTGCTTGTAAAGTAGCCTGCTCCGCAAAGTATCGGTGAAAAGCATTAACTTTGCCGCCTTAACACTTGAAAACTTTTGAACTTCACCCTTGACGTGAAAAAAGCCAACATCGTTTTCGTTCTCTTCTTTGTTTTCTTGCCGATTTCTGTTTTTGCTCAACCGACTTTTTACGAACACCGCACGATTGATGAAGCCGATGCCATCGGTTCGACGCGCTCACTTTCGCGCAAAGTGCAATCGCTAACGGGCAAGTGGACAGCCATTTTTTCCGACGAAAAGAAACAAGACGTCTATGTGCCATCGGCGACCGAGTTTGAAGACGTGATGAAATTTGAAAAGACCTTTCGTTTGGAGAAGTCAGAAGAATTAAGCGTCTTCGAACTGCAAAGCGATGGAGTTGGTGGGGCCTGTCGGATTTTAATCAATGACCAATTTGTCGCACTGCATTTAGGAAGTTTCGTGCCGTTCAGCATCGATATCGCACCCGAATACTTACGCTTTGGAGCGGAGAATAAAATTACGATTGAAGTTGACCCGCGTTTAGATTTCAAGAACACAGTTCCCTTGAAACCGCAAGCCTTTGAGCCACAGTTTTTCGGCGGATTGGTTCGCAGCCTTGCGCTGGTGTCAAAGGCCCCGATTCGCATCGTCGATGTCGATTTCAAGTATCAAATTGCGCCTGACAATACGCTCATGCTCACCTTGCAAACGCAATGTAAGACATCGAACCTTCGCCGTTATCCGATTCCGTCGGATTCGGCGGGCAATCGTTTGGTGCGGCTCACATTTACGCTGACGAAAGATTCGCTTGTGGTTGCATCAGGCGTTATCAGTGAGTTTATGCCTGAGAGCGACAAGTTTATTACGAACGAAAAACAGATTTCGGTTACGAACATTTTGCGCTGGTCACCGAAGTCGCCAACGCGCTATACACTCACGCTTTCTCTTTTTGCGGCAAACGGTGCACTTTTGGACGATATATCGTTCCAAACAGGATTCAGAACGCTTGAAGTCAGAGACGGAGAAATTTTCTTGAACGGCGAACACCTTGAACTCAAGGGCGTGCATGTTGTGGAAGACCATCCTGAAACAGCCTGCGCTCTTTCCAACAAAGAAATTGAATACGACTTTGCCTTGCTTCAAAGTCTGGGCGCAAATGCGATTTATTTCAGTCAGATTCCAAATCCGCTCTGGCAGCACTATGCGGATAGTTTAGGCGTGTTGATGCTCATCAATTTGCCGTTCCGATACGCACCGACTTCGCTTTTGCTCAAACCGAAAATTTTAGAGAACGCCGACGCGCTTTTGCGTGATGTCATCCATGCAACGAAGTTTTCGCCGAGCGTGATTGGATATGGGTTCGGTAGTGGCTTAAACGTGGTGAATCCGAACTTGGAGATGTATTTGGAGCGGCTGCACACGCTTGCTAAGAAGCAATCACAAAATCTCACCTTTTTTTCGCCGAAGTCTTTTGCGCCGAGCAACGTTTATCGCTACGCCGATTTTCTTGCGGCAAATGCGCTGAACCTTCGCGTCGCTGAATTTGAATCGTATCTCAAAGAAGCGCGCTCGCTGAAAAAGCCTGTTGTGGTTACAAGTTACGGCGTTTATGCCGAGCCAAACAACCATAATGGGTATAGCGACATGCACTCGCTTGAATATCAAGCCAAATTTTTGATGGATTCTTTCAAGATGTTCGAGCGGCTGAACGAATCGGAGCGATGGATTGCAGGCTCGTTTGTGGAATCGTTGTGCGATTATCGTTTGTCTTTTGCGCCGATACTCAACGCTGAAAATCCTGAACCGCATCTTGCGACAACTGGCTTGGTTACGTCTTCACGTGAGAAAAAACCTGCTTTTGAAATGGTCCAATCGCTTTATGCGGGAGAGCGCGTCTATAATCCGCCCATTGGCAAAGCTGAAGCAGAGTTCTCGCCGTTTCTGATTTTGTATAGTGTGCTCTTGGTGGTGGCGTTTGTGTATGTGCTTAATAGCAACAAGCGACTGCGCCAGAACTTTCCGCGTGCCCTGCTTCGTCCGTTCAATCTCTTCGTCGACATTCGCGACTCGCGCATTTACATTCCGCTGGATACGATTGTACTGCTCACGTTTTTGTCGCTGACATGGAGCGCGACGCTCTCGGCGATTTTGTATGTCGGGCGCGAGACATTTCTTGTTGACTTTTGGCTCACGCACATTTTCGCATCAAAAAAGGTCAAACAGTTTCTTAATGTTTTGATTTTGAATCCCTCGCTTGCTGTTCCAGTTTTCGCTGTGATTTTTTTCGCGCTGTCTTTGCTGACGGTGGCATTTACGCAATTTTGGCTGTTTGTGATACGACATCATCGCGCGCGCTATTCGCAGCTTTTGAATGTTTGGACTTGGTCGTGCGCGCCTTGGTTTATCATGCTCGTGCTTGCCGTATTTATTGAGCGAATGGAAAGCGAAGCGTTTATTTACGCGGTCATTCTAACATCACTTGCCTTTCTTGCTTTTACCACATTGCGGTTCTTGATGGGCGTTGCAACGGTCGCCGAACTCAATCGCTATTCAACTTATTTTTTTGGTTTCGCCATTTTAGTGGCGTGTTTGGGGGGGTTATTCACAGCCTACAACAACGCTTCACAAACCTTCGCTTATTTTCAATACTGGCATATTTTGAAATGACCGATGATTTTCTGCTCTGACTTTGGCAGAAGAACATCGCACACTCAACCATAACTTGAACACACCAACATGTATCTTTCTAAACTTGAACTGTTTGGATTTAAGAGTTTCGCTCAGCGCATCAACATCAAATTTGACAGCGGCATGACAGCGATTGTCGGACCGAATGGGTGCGGTAAAACGAACATCGTCGACGCAATTCGCTGGGTGCTTGGCGAGCAAAAAACCAGTGTGCTTCGTTCCGACAAAATGGAAAATGTCATCTTCAACGGTACACGCGCCCGAAAGCCGCTCGGCATGAGCGAAGTGAGCATCACGATTGAAAACACGAAGAACATTCTTCCGACCGAATACACCGAAGTAACGCTTACGCGTCGCCTTTATCGCAATGGCGATAGCGAATACCTGCTCAACAAAGTGCCGTGCCGCCTCAAAGACATCACCGACCTTTTTGCCGACACGGGCATGGGTAGCGACGCTTACTCCGTCATTGAACTAAAAATGATTGAGCAGATTCTTTCCGAAAATGCTGAAGAGCGTCGCAAACTCTTTGAAGAAGCCGCAGGCATCACCAAATACAAACAACGCCGAAAGCAAACCTTCAAGAAGCTCGAGACCACAGCGCAAGACCTTTCGCGTGTTAATGACATTGTTCTTGAAGTCGAGAAGAAAGTTGCCTCGCTCGAGCGCCAAGCCAAGAAAGCCGAACAAGCCAAACAGATTCGCGAAGAATTAAGAGGCTTGGAAATTGAACTGGCAGAGCGTATCATCGCCGACCTTCAAAAGCAAATTGCGCCGCTTGTGGAAAAACACAAGCAACACGAAAACGAAAAAGTCGAGCTCACGGCTAACATTGACGCGCTCGATGCCGATGTAGAGAAAAAGCAGCTACAAGTCATCGAGATAGAAAAAACCCTGTCCGCCCTGCAACGCCAATACAACGAAAAAATTGAACTCATCACATCAACCGAAAAACAGATACTCTCTCACGAGGAGCGCCGAAAAGCCTTGATGGAAAGCGCAACAAGAGCCCAAGGCGAAATTCAAGCGGTAGAACATCAATACAATGAACTTCAAACCCTTCACGAAACACTCAAAGCTGACTTCGAGAAAGTCATTGCAGCAGTAGAAATCGCTCGACAAGCCTTTACATCGGAATCCGAAAAACTTCGCGAGCGCGAAGCGGCGCTCAAAGCCAAACGTGAATCGCTCGAAGCCAAGCGGCGTGAAAGCACAAAACTCGCCGAACAAATTGCGTCTCTGCGATTGCAGTCAGAATCGCTCAAAACGCGCATTGAAAATTTCAACGCGCAAATTGCTCGCAATGAAGAGCGAAAATCTATGCTCTTGCGTCAAATCAATGAGCGAAAACAAAACGTAGAACAAGACACCGCTCAACTTTCCGAACTGCAACGCACGCTTGAACTTGCAAAAGCCGACCTCGAGAATGCCCAAGCTAAACGAGCTGCTCTTTTGGAACTTATCAGCAAAGCCAAAGAATCGCTCTTCAACTTACGCGCCGAGGAACGCGCTAAACAAAATCGCATATCGTTCCTAAACGCACTGCTCGAGAGTTATGAGGGCTTGCCTGAAGGCGTCAAGTTTTTAGATGCTCAAAAAGGGAAAGCCTTCGGATTGGGCGTGCTATCGGATTTAATTGCGACCGATGAACAATATAAACTTGCCCTTGATGTCGCGCTTGGCGAGTCGCTTGCATTCTACATTTCGCGCACCGAAGCCGAAGCACGAGAAGCTATTGCCTTGCTCAAATCTGCTGACAAAGGCAAATTGACGTTCATCGTTTTAGAAAAACTTTCTGCATCATCATTACCCGAAACTCCCAGCATTGAAGGGCTCCCACGAGCGATTGATGTTGTGCGCTGTTGCGATGAAGTGCGCTTAGTTGTTCAACAACTTCTCGCAAACGTCTTCCTTGCCGAATCGCTCGAGCAGGCAAAAATGCTTTCGGAACAATACCCATTTGCGACCTTTGCTACGCTTTCAGGGGAATTGCACGCACAAGCAACTTTGCGCGGTGGCTCAAACAAGGGCTCGGAAATGCTTAGAATCGGTAAGCGCGAAGAGTTAGACCGCCTTGAATCAGAGCGCGCTCAGCTGCTTTCGCAAATCCAACACTTTGAACATGAAATTGCAACAAATACAGATGCGCTCAACCAAATTGACCTCACCGCACTCGAGCAACACATACGCCACATCGAGCAACGTATAACAGCACAAGAAAAACATCTCTCCCAACAGTTGTTCGAACAAGCCTCGTTTGAAAAGGAGTTGCTCTCGCTCGATGAACGCATCGCCTTTGACCAAACAGAATCCCAAAAGTTCAATGACGATTTAACCGCTATTGCACCGATGCTGTCGTCGCTTGAAAGCCAGCTTTCCGAACTCAATCATCAAATTGAACTTGAGCGCGAAACGGTATCGGCATCAGAAGTTGAGTTGCAAAAATTTCTCTCGGCAGTTCGTCAAAAAGAGTTGGAACTCAAAGCATCAGAATTTGAGGTAGAGAAAATCGAGACGAAGCGCAACACGGTTGAAATGGACGCACGCAACGCACAGCGTCAGTTGGAGCGTTTGAGCCAAGAAGTCGCGCGAGCACAAGATGAGCACTTTCGTCTCGGTTCAGAACTTGAAACGATGAATCTCAATCTTCAACGCCTTTACGCAGAACGCGCCGAGATGCAAACCGCGATTTCAAAAGTGGAAGGCGATTACACCATCTTGAAAGGCGATGTCGCTCACTGCGAATCAGAACTGCGCGACCTGACACGTCAACGCGAAGTCGTCTCACAAATGATTCTCGAGCTTCAACAAGCCCTGACGCAAGCCAAACTCAAAGAAGAACACACGCGCACGATTATTCAAACTGAATATGGGATTGAGTTAGAACCGAAAGTTTTTGACGAAAGTCTGCCGTTCAATCGTCAAGAAGCTGAAGCAAAAGTCGCTACGCTCAAAACAAAACTGCGCAATCTTGGTGCTGTCAATGAACTTGCACTTGAAGAGTATGAAGAAGAAAAAAAGCGATTGGATTTTCTCACGTCGCAGCGTCAAGATTTACTCGATGCCGAAAAACAACTGCGCAATACGATTGACGAAATCAACACAACCGCACAAGCGCAATTTCAAAAAACCTTCGAGCAGATTCGTCAAAATTTCATCAGCATTTTCCGTGAACTTTTCAACGAAGGCGACGAAGCAGATTTGATTTTGGAAGAATCCGAAGACAAACTCGAAGCCAATATCGAGATTATCGCTAAACCCAAAGGCAAGCGTCCACAAGCCATTACCCTACTTTCAGGCGGCGAAAAGACGCTCACGGCAACTGCACTGCTCTTTGCGATTTATCTCGTCAAGCCCAGTCCGTTTTGCATTTTGGACGAAGTAGACGCTCCGCTCGATGACGCCAACATCGACCGATTCGTCAAACTCATCAAAAAATTCGCTCACGACACGCAGTTCATCATCGTAACGCACAACAAGCGCACCATGGAAGCCTGCAAAACGCTCTACGGCGTTACGATGGAAGAAGAAGGCGTTTCAAAACTTGTCGCCGTCAGGCTCGACGATTTTCAAAAGAATTGAACTCAATGCGGACTGATAAACTCGCCTATCTTTGGTTTCAGCAAATCCCGCAAGGGTTCTTTGCCTTGATTGAACGTCCTGAACTCAATCCGAAAAATTACAAGTTCAAGTCCGTTGAACTCAAAGAAACTGCCTTCCGACTCGATGCCGTCTTCGAGCCACTTGGTGATGAGGAATACACATTTTTTGTGGAAGTGCAGTTTCAGCGCGACGAAGCATTCTACGCAAGATTTTTCGCCGAAATTTTCCTTTACATCAAGCAGTTCCCTGTGAAGCGTTGGCACGCCGTGGTAATTTACCCAAGTCGGAAGGCAGAACAAGAAAACTTATCGGCATTTGAGGAACTGCTCAGCACAAGGCTCATCAAGCGTATTTACATGGACGAGCTTAGCGACATAGCGCGTTTAGACCCCTCTGTGGCTATCTTTAAGTTGCTTGTTGAGCCAAGTGCAACGGCAACAGTCACGGCAAAGGCTTTGCTCGAGCGTGCTCCCGAATATCTCGATTTTATTGAGCGCGTGCTTTTTTACAAATTTCCATCATTAACCCGAAAGGAGATTCTGAAAATGTTGAGCCTTCAAGAAGAATTCGAAGAAGAGTTGAAAAAAACTCGCGCCTTCCAAGAAATTTTGGAAGAAGGATTGCAAGAGGGATTACAGAAAGGATTGCAACAAGGATTGCAACAAGGATTGCAACAAGGATTGCAACAAGGATTGCAACAAGGCGAAGAGAAAGGAAAACTTGCATCTGTTCCACTCTTGCGAAAACTTGGCATGAGCGACGAAGACATCGCCCGAGAACTTAACCTATCTCTCGAGAAAGTTAAGAGCGTTTAATGCCCAAAAAACTTGTTCTCTTCGATATCGACGGAACGCTCGTGCGTGTTCGTGGCATTAGCCGCCAATCGCTGATTGACGCGCTACGTGAAGTCTTTGGGACAGAAGGCTCTGCCGCAACGCATAACTTTGCAGGCAAACTCGATAGCGTCATCATCAAAGAAGTTATGCGCACCACAGGGCTGAATGATCGCGACATTCAAAAAGGCTTCGAAGAAGCAAAACGTCGTTACATTCAGAACTTCAAAGAGCACGCACGGCGCGAACATATTGAAGTGATGGCAGGCATTTACGAGCTGGTTGAAAAACTCGCTCGTGAAGAAAGCGTTGTGCTTGCACTTTTAACCGGCAATTTTGAAGAATCAGGTCGACACAAACTCGCCTTGCCTGAACTGAACGACTACTTCGCATTCGGCGCATTTGCCGACGATGCTGATACACGCAACGCTCTTCCTGCTGTCGCTGTTCAGCGCGCCTTTGAACAAACTGGCATTCGCTTCACAGGAAAAGATGTTGTCATTATCGGCGATACCGAACACGATGTCAACTGCGCCAAAGTTCTAAATTCAAAATGTATTGCGGTTGCAACGGGGCACTATACCGTATCGCAATTACAAGCCTTTAATCCTGATTATACCTTTGAAAACTTTGCAAATGTTGAGACGGCATTTGAAGCCATCATGAGTTAGCACTATCTGCATCGGAATTTACTTCGTTCAAAAAACCACTTCGCCTATGCGTCCATGTCTATTGCTTTTCGCTTTGCTGCTCTTCTCTTTTTCATCTCTTTTCGCTCAAACCCAACACAAGGCTTCACAACACTTTTTCCAACTCGGTGCCGAAGTTCAAGCACAATCGTCGGAAAGCATTCAAATTTCATTGCGACACAAGCGTGGCAATTTTTCAAACGAGGAACTCGCGCTCATTCGGTCTGAACTCTCGAAAGTAGGCGGTTCATTAGGCACTCAACTTGGCTCTATTCTCACGATTTCAATTCCTGCCAACCAGTTAGATGTTCTGAAACGATTTTCAACTTTTTCGGCGGTCATCATTGAGCCACCTGACGAGCCACTTTCCATGTCGGTAAGTCGCGGTAATTCTCAAATGAGTGGGGCATGGCTTGGCATCAATGTGGATTCCGTTCACGCGCTTGGCTACACAGGCAAAGGCGTTTTGATTGGCGTTATTGACGATGGTTTCAACTTCAATCACGGCGATTTCAAATATGCCAACGGCAAAACGCGCATTCTTTACATGTGGAATCAAATGACCAACACCCCCGCGCAATTTCCAACAGCACCCGCCTACACCTACGGAACAGAATGGGATAGCGCGGCAATCAATGCAGGGCTTGCAACAATTCCTAACAACGCACACGGCACAAATTGCCTTGGCATTGCCGCTGGCGACGGCTCACAGAGCGGCGAAAAAGGGATTGCGCCCGACGCAAACATCATCTTAGTTGTCCGAAAAACGGGCACAGGCGCAACCAGCGCAAACATCATCGATGCGTTCAACTACATTCAAAAGAAAGCCAAATTGCTCGGCATGCCTGTTTCCATCAGTTACAGCATTGGCGGACACAGCGGCGCGCATGACGGCACACGCGACCAAGAACTTGCCATCGATTCGCTTTCAGGCAACGGCGTTCTCTTTGCAACCGCCGCAGGCAACGACCGCACCACAGGCGTCTACACAAATGCTTTCGTCTCTCAAAGTTCCACAACAGACTTAATTTTCACTGCAATAAACACATCAGGCTTTTTCATCGGCAATGCATGGATTAGCGGTTCAGATTCGGTCGGCGTCTCGCTCATCACCCCAAGCGGCGCAACGCTTTCCACGATTCCGACAGACTCCACGACGCCTGTTCTCACCGTTACACAAGGACAGTTTCAACTCTCCAACGAATACTACTTACCAAACGGTGATTGGAATATCCAATGGGGCATTAAACCGACAGCAGGCAATACTGGCACATGGCGATTGCGATTGCACGGCGGAAACATTGTCAGCACAGGCAAAGTCGACGCATGGCGCACAAGTAGCAGTGCAAACGGCGTTTGGCAAACACCGCTTTTTGAAAAAAGCATCGTAACGCCAAGCACCGCCGATTCCGCACTCTCTGTTGCGGCATTTCAAATTTCGGACGGCGCAATCGCTCCGATTTCAAGCATTGGCAAAACGCGCGATGAACGCAACAAGCCCGAACTTGCCGCACCCACAAACGTTACAACCACCGCAGGCGCACTCGGCGGAACATCGGCAAGTGCACCGCACGTCGCTGGCGTCGGCGCATTGCTCTTACAAGCCGAACCAACTCTCTCCGTTAATCGCTACAAACAACTCTTGTTGGATAGCACGCGAAGCGACGCACAAACCGGCGCAATCCCACCGTTCAATACCAGTTGGGGCTACGGCAAACTCAACGCACTTGGCGCATTGCAACGGCAAAATCCGCTCGCGCTACTTGCACTTTCCATTAGCAACATTACGCCAACTTCGCTCACGCTTTCGTGGTCGGGCAACGCCGCTGTGTTTCAAGTAAAGCAAAACGGAACGGTCATCTACGAAGGCACGAATACCTCTCAAACCCTCACAGGGCTTTCTCCTAACACCACCTACACGTTTGCCGTGCGCGGTAAGTCGCCTTCCACACAGGCACTCTCGCCAAGCGAAATTGAACTTGCTTTTACCACACCCGCCGTTGATACAGCAGTTTCCACCGTAGCATCAACACGGCTGTTCTTTATCGGCGAAGGCACATCAGCGTTTAGCATCGGCAATACAGGCGTTTCGCTTCAATTCCCATCAGGCGTTTCAGCACCCACGCGCTTTACCGCCGTTCGCCGAACGAATCAAGCCAACATTGTTGGCTCACTGCCGAGCGGCATTGCAAACATTGCAACCGATGGATATTGGACGATTACGCCCTCGCATGGTCCGAGCGTTGGCACGTATTCGCTCACGCTTGATTTGACGGGCATCGGCGGGATTTCAAACTTCAATACGCTGAAAGTCTTAAAGCGCGCTAATGCGTCAAGCGTTTGGGAGAATGTTGAAGATTTAGGCGCGAGTTTGAGTTATAGTTCGCCACTTATTACCGTTTCAGGCTTAACGAATTTCAGCGACTTCGTGATTGCTTCATCGGGGGATAATCCGCTTCCTGTTTCACTTGCTTCATTCACCGCAAGGCAACTCGGCAGCAACGTTCGTGTGGAATGGAACACGCTAAGCGAACAGCAAAATCTCGGCTTTGAACTGCTCCGACAAGATTCCACCGATTGGATTGTGCGTGCAAGTTATCGCGAACATCCACACCTACGCGGACAAGGCACAACGAACACGGAACACACTTACGCATTCCTTGACCAAACCGTCGAACCCGGCAAAACCTATCGCTACAAACTTCGCTCGTTCGACTTTGACGGAACTTTTCACGATTACCCACCAACCGCCATCGTGCAAATGAAATCGCAACCGTCTGAAAAGCCTCGTCAATACGCGCTCTATCAGAACTATCCCAATCCGTTTAATCCGACGACGGTCATTCGCTACGACTTGCCTACGGCTAGTGATGTGAAGTTAGAACTCTTCGATGTGCTGGGGCGACGTGTCGCAACGCTTGTTCAGGCGCGTCAAGAGGCGGGCGTCTATCAATACGGGTTTAATGCTTCAACATACAACTTTTCAAGTGGCGTTTATTTTTACCTCTTGAAAGCCAATGGCTTTGCCGCCGTGCGCAAGATGATTTTGATGAAGTAGGTTACGCGAAAACTTGCTCCACGCCGCTGTGCAATGCAACGCCAATCGGCTGCACTTGTATGATTTCAGATTCTTTTTCAAGCAATTCTTCCCAACGCGACTCGATAACTCGCGCCGTTGCTGTGGTTTCGGCAAGTTTGAGAAAGGTTTTGTAATGCCCTGCTTCCGACGCAAAGAGACTTTTGTAGAGATGTTTCAAATCTGGTTCGCTTGCAACTTCGCCGAGAATCAAAAAGCGTTCGCAGGAACGCGCTTCGATTAAGGCAGAAACGAGCAATCTATCGAGCACTTCCAAATTACCCTTGCCAGTGCGGACGAGCGCGCGCAAATCGTTGGCGTATTGGCATTTGTGTGTGCGTTGAAGTTTGCCGCCGCGCTCGGCGATGAGTTTGGTAACGGTGTAAAGATGTGCGGTTTCATCTTTGGCGATGTTCGAGAGCGTGAGCACCCATTGCTCCGATGTGCGCACATCAACCCATCGGTTGAGCAGGTCGAGCGCGTTTGTGGCGGCTTTGCGCTCCAAATAGGCGTGGTCGGAAAGAAGCGCGATTGGGTGTTTAAGCACTTCTGTTGCCCAATCTTTCGGCGTTTGAAATTTCAGCGGAAGCGAAATCATTTTAACGAATCAGCGTTTTGATGTCTTTGTTGTTCGGTTTAGGAAACGACACATCACGATAGACTTCTTTCATTGGCAGTTCAATTCCGATGGAGCGAAGCGGAAT